>MGLW01000033.1:13538-28990 GCA_001794905.1 Chlamydiae bacterium RIFCSPHIGHO2_12_FULL_49_11 | reverse complement strand
TTCACCGATCAGAACACCGATGAGCGGCACGCGGAGAGACGCCATCCGCCACAAATTGTAGGCAATGGCCCGCCCTTGACCTCTCTCTTCGGCAGACAGGCCCGGAAAAGCGCCGGGAGTATCAATAAAGCAAATCACCGGAAGGGAAAATTTTTCAGCCAGCTCCATCATTCGAATTGCCTTACGGTACCCTTCGGGATGAGGCATTCCAAAATTACGATGTAGACGGCTCTCGGTATCGCACCCTTTTTCTTGGGCAATGACGACAAAACGCATATCATCGATTGTTCCGAGACCGGTTACCATGGCAGGATCATCACGATACAGCCGGTCACCATGAAGCTCTTCGAAAGTTGTAAACAAATTCCGGATATAATCGAGCCCTTTGGGCCGGTCTTGGTGGCGGCAAATCAGAACCCGTTCCCACGCCGACATATTCTTGTAGGCATCTTCGCGAAGTTGTCCGAGAGTTTCCTGCAAGCGGGCAATTTCATCACGGATGGAATCGTTGGCTTCCACATTGGCGCGAGTCAGCTTGAGCAGCGCCTCTTCATATTCCATGATTTTTTGTTCTTCATCGAGCAGCATGGCCGTCATCCTCAAAAATCCGTTCTTTCCCCATCGGAAGGTGAGCTTTTGCCCGCTGCGGCACAATCTCCACCGTCGTCGGCTTGGTAATCACGATCGCAAAAAGCTCTTCCATATCCTCTTTGACAAGGCGGATGCAACCGTCACTGGCATACGTCCCGAGCTCTCCGGTTTCGATCAGATTGTCGGTGCCGTCGATGGGATGCCAAGGCAAGCCGTGAATTCCGTAACCTCTAGCACCGTCGGTGCAATCGCTGATTTCTTCAGAAAAAGGAAGCCACCTCGTGCCGTAAACACGGATCATATCCACTTTTTGATTTTGGTAATAATGTTGCATGCCCGGCTTATACACCGCAATTTTATCCCCGAGACGGTACTTTCCGGTAGGGGTAAGGGAGCCCGAAGGCGACCGAGGATCTTTACGACCGACACCAACCTTGTACCGTTTGACAAACACCCTTTCGTCCCTGTCGAGATCGAGATAATAAAAATCCATGACGCACCGGCTTAGATCGACAAGGAGGTAAAATTCGACTGCGGCCCCTTCCTTGAATACGTTAAATTTATCGCCGGGAGCGACTTTTTGCGTCTCGTAATCGACCTTGCCGTTGAGGCTTCTGGCAATAAAGTGGCGCGACGTCTGGAAGTGGGCCGCATAGTCGGCAAGCCAGGCGGGGCGTCCCTCGATCCAGGGAGTTCTGCTTTTATAGGCGATCGTTTCTACGATAGGAAATTTGTCGTGCCCTTTGGAAAAAAAGCGGCGAACCTCATCGATTGTTTCGAGCGGGTCGTGGCCGAGCGGGTCGTGGCCGAGCGCGACAGGTGCAGGGGGATCGGGAAGAAGGACCTTGGGCTCTATGTCAGGAATCACTTCCTGTTTTGAGACAGGTTCGGGGAATTTTTTTCGATATCCCAAAAAGCCGATTGCGGCAAAGACTAGAGCGGCTAATATGATAAAAATCCGCAACGGTTTCAATTAGGCTCCTCTAAAGGTTATGAGGATTATTTTACAAAAAAGGAGGATTAAATACAAGTTGATCGGGACGCCAAATAAACCTTTTCCTTGACGTCCCAAAAAATCACTTATGCATTTTGATTCAACGGTTTCCCTTCAATCAAGTATTTCATTTTCTTGCCGGCAGTGAATTTGACTGCTTGACGCTCGGGGATCACAATTGCAACAGATGCATTTTTGGGGTTTCTTCCGATTTTTTGCTTGCGTCTGACGACCTCAAAAACACCGAAATCCCTAAATTCAAGGCGGTCGCCGTTAGAAAGGCAGTCTGTGATTTCGTCGAGAAAAGACTGTACCACGTTGCGTACTTCATTCGGATGCTGACTTGTTTTGTGTGCTATTTTTGCGATCAATTCTTTTTTTGTTTTGGTTGCCATATTTTTTTTCACTCCTTCAAGTTTGTTTTAGTGTTCTGATTCCTGAACCACAAGGGGGCGGGAATAATTCATCATCTAACCCCATTCTTCTATCTGTTTGATTTTGAGACAAGTTCTTTTTAAAAAAAAATTTGTCAGTGAACGACAATCACAATTTTCTTTTTCTTCCCTAGGCCCAGGATCACAAAACGATTGCGGATCAGATCGGCCGTATCAATAATTTTTTTAATGTCATCGACTTTAACGTTATTCAGAGAAGCGCCGCCCCCCTGAACAATTTTGCGTCCTTCCCCTTTGGAAGAAAAAAGACCGGAAAGAACGCCAAGTTCGATAAAGGAAGCGCCTACCACCGCACTGCGTTCAAACCGCACTGAGGGCAGTGTTTTGGCATGTTCTTCGAGCGCATCGGGATTGAGGCTTCCGGTCATAAGCGTACTCGTAGCGCTTTGCGCACTCGTCAACCCCGCAGCGCCGTGTATGGAGCGCACTACCTCCTCTGCAAGACGCTTCTGCGCCTGGCCGGGAACAAACGTACCGGAAGAAAGTTTCTTTTCCCACTGGTCTATTTCCTTATTGTCAAAGAGTGTCAGCATGCGCATCATTTGAGCCGTATCGGCATCGGGAATATTATAGAGGTATTGGTACATTTCGTACGGACTCGTTTTATCGGCGTCGAGCCAAACCGCCCCCGACTCGCTTTTTCCGAATTTTTTCCCGTCGCTGCGGACAAGGAGCGGCAGCGTAAGTCCGAAGGCGCTTTTCCCCGATTTTTTCCGGATGAATTCGACGCCGGCCAAAATGTTGCCGTACTGGTCCGACCCTCCCGTTTGGAGCACAACCCCTTTCTCAGAAAAAAGGTGATAGAAATCATATGCCTGAAAGAGCGGATAGCTAAATTCGGTAAAACTCATCCCCTCTCCCGTTTCGATCCTCATTTTGACCGTTTCGCGAGAAAGCATGACCCCCAGCCGGAATTCTTTACCCACTTCGCGCAAGAAATCGATCACGGAAAGCCCGCGGACCCAGTCGGCGTTATTAACAAGTTCGTACTCCCCTATGCCGAAAATGGCATCGAGACTTTTTCGGATCCCGCAGATATTTTTTTCTACCGTTTCCAGTGTCAGAAACGGCCTCTCCGACGATTTTCCCGAAGGATCACCAATCAGACCGGTAGCACCGCCAATCAACACAACCGGCTTATGGCCGAACTGTTGAAAAAATTTGAGCCCCATGAGGGCGACAAAATTGCCGAGGTGCAGCGCGTCTGCCGTGGGATCAAAACCGCAATAGAGCGTGATCGGCTTTTCTACAGCCTCGCGAAGCTCCGGATGCGTCATGGCATCAACTACTCCGCGCTCTTTTAAAAAGTCAATCACATTGCCATGGTGCATACCCGCAAAATGGTAAAGGCGCCGTCGCTATTTTGTCAATTTGCTTTTCAATGCGGCAGCAAAGGAAAGCACTTTTTTGCTCGGTTTAGCCGAATGCTGATTTTCATCAAACAACCCAAACTGTTTCTTCTTCACCGGCACACGATAATCCTGGTTGGAAGAAATCCGATGCTGGATTTGGTTTGACTTTGCTTTCAAAGCCTGCTCGGTAATCTGCGTTTCAATCTCTTCGCTTTTTTTCATCAGCTTGCCGCGCGCCCGTTTTGTTTTGTCACTCTCATCCGCCAAATTTTTCGCTTCGAGGTTTTTTTTCTTTCTTCCACTGCCGAAAGCACCCATTGTTCATCTCCAAAGTTTGTTTAGACGCTCATTACATCATATAATTTTTTTTTTGTAAAGATCATTGTATTAAATCTTCCCGGTTTGTAAAACAGAGTTATGAATGAAACTCAAAAAAAAGCCGTGGGCACATTTGCCGTGAGCATGGTCCATAGCGGCATGAAGATAGGAATAGGAACCGGTTCGACGGTGCATTATTTCATTAAGGCCCTGCTCGAAAAAAACCGCCTCTCCCCTCTTTCACTTCAGGTCGTGTGCACCTCGAAAGCCTCAGAAAACGAGTTGAAAGGAACATTTCCCCTTCTCTCCAATACCCTCGACACACCGCCGGACATCACCTTCGACGGCGCAGACCGGATCGACGACGAATTCCGCCTTATCAAAGGGGGCGGGGGTGCTCTCTTCCGTGAAAAAATGGTGGCCCTCGTCTCGAAAGAAAATGTTGTTCTCGTCGACGAATCGAAGTGGTCGAACCCCCTTTCCGGCTTTCCGGTCGCCATCGAAATTGCCGCTTTCGGAATGTTTTCCACCATTTCTCGCCTGCAAAAACTTGGATACCGTGGAATGCTCCGCGAAGGGGTGACCGATAACGGAAACCGGATTTTTGATATTGCATTCGACGGACCGATTCACCGGCCCGAAGAGCATCATAGTGCCATCAAGAGTGTTGCCGGCGTGCTCGAAACAGGTTTCTTCTTCGACACTGTCAAAACGGCTATCGTGGGACTGAAGAGTGGAAAAGTAGAGGTGCGGAAAAAATGAAAGAGCTTTTTGAAGTTAAGTTCAATGAAGTAAAGCAATATGAAGCGTATACCGAGCTTTGTTTTTCTTCTGCCTCCAAACGTTTTTCGATCTTTGCCCAGCCGCAAATCGGCGAATGGATCCGGGAATATAAAACGGGAGAATACAAATCCAGACCTCAAGCACCCGAATTTGTTTCCTCCCTCCTGAAAGGGTTCAATATCAAACCGTGCCGGCTCACCTTCACGGGAGAAAAAGAGGGAGTTTATTTTTCAACACTACTTCTCGAAAAAGCAGAAAAACAGCTTACGGAACTCCTTGAAATCGACGTGCGTCCTTCCGACGGTCTGATGGTGGCGCTCCATTTTCAAATCCCCATCTTTGCGCTCGGAAGTTTTATCAATAATGCATCATGAATTTCTTTTTGGATAATTTGAGGATTTCATCATAGCACGCTTCGGCGTCGTCTCCGGTTACTTCGACTTTCACCCGCGCGCCGCGGCATGCGGCCAGCATCAAGATGCCGAGAAGAGACTTGGCATTGACCGACAGTCCCCCATACGAAAGGGTTATATTCGATTTGTATTTGCTGATTGCTTTGACAAGTTCTGTTGCCGGCCTTGTATGAAGCCCTTTTTCGTTGAGTACGACAAAACTTCCCTTTTTACGGTTCTCATGTAACATGCGATAATCACCCGTCACGCATCTTATCTAAACTGAAGGTTTTTCATCCAGTTCTTTTTTTAACAGATCGACATACATTTTAAATTCGGCAACGAATTCCCGATACGGCTGTTTTGATTTCAAATCGAGTCCGAGCGTCTCCAAAAGGTCTGTCGGGTACATCTTCCCGCCGCTTTCGAGGAAGGCTCGGTATCGGGGCAAAAAGAGGGCGTCTTCTTTAACCCGCTTGTAAAGCCAAGTGCTTGCTGCTATTCCGGTCGCGTATTGATACACGTAATAGTCTCGATAAAAGTGGGGCACGATGAGGTACTCCGCACCGAGAAGATCGTCCGTTGTCAGGGCGGGGCCAAAATATGCCTTATTCAGCGCCCGATAGCGAGACCGCATTGTATCAAACGAGAGGGTTTCCCTTTTTTCTATCTCTTCATGCATCCATAGTTCAAATTCGGCAAACATTGCTTGTCGGAAAAAAGTGTTCCGCATATCCTCGAGCTTCGAAATAAGGAGGGCGATTTTTTCCGATCGGCTTTCTGCATGACGGATCAAATAATCGTTCACCATGTTTTCATGGAAGGTGGATGCGATTTCTCCAAGGAAGATCGGATAGGTCGCATCAAAGTAGGTCTGTTTTTTGCTCAGGTAAGTGTGCATGCTATGCCCTGCTTCGTGGGCAAGGGTCAGCACATTGCGGATATCCCCTGCAAAATTGAGCAAAATGTACGGTTCCGCATCGTAGCCGATCCACGAATACGCCCCCGACTTTTTCCCGGGCCGTTCATACCTGTCGACCCATCTTTTATTGCACAGCCCGTCTTTCAATACAGCCCTATATTCTTCATCCATAGGGGAGAGCGCTTCGAGCACAATTTCGACCGCTTCATCATAACTATATCGCTTTTCATTTGCCACGCCAAGCGGTGCAGCCAAGTCGTACGGATAGAGCTCGTCCTTGCCGAGCATTTTCTTTTTCAACGCAATGTAATCGTGCAAAACGGGAAGGCCTACATGCACCTCTTCCAATAAGGTCTTATAAATAGCGGAATCAATCTTGTCACTGTAGAGACGAGCCTCAAGGCAGCTTGAAAATCCGCGGAGTTTTGCCTGTACCCATTGTCCCCGTACGTGGCCGGCAAGAAGCTCGCTCATGGCATGACCGTGATCGCTATATCTCTGCAAATAGTTGGTATAGGAAGTCTGTCGCAATTTCGGATCGGCCGAATTCCGATGCATGATGCGCGTTGCATGTGTCAAGGGGTGCTTTTGGCCATCGCTGTCCGTTGCATCGTTAAACACAAAATTCACATTATTGAGGAGGGTGAACACATTCTGTGACACCTCGAGGGGGCTTTGCATTTCGGAGAAAATCTCCTCTTCACGTTCGGAAAGGGTATGTTTTTTTTCTCGGACTATTTTTTCCAACATGAACTTATAAGGAGCAAACTCGGGATCGGAAGACACCTCTACCAGATACGATGCGTCAAGGGAGAGAAGTTCCGGACGCATCCACGCCGTTTTTGTCCGAAAGTCTAAAAAGAGATTGTGTGCTCTTTGAAAGAGATCGGAAGCTTTGCTGCTAGCAAGGTCAGCATCATAGTAGAGATGGGCATAGGAGTAGAGCTTTTCTAATTGTCTCGACTCTCTCTCATATACCCGCAGGAGGTCCAGGAGCGCCTCTTTGCCGGCAAGCTTTCCCCGATATATACTGATGTCATTTTTAATTTTTAGTAGTTCATGTAAAGATTTGTTTACGGATTCTTCATTTTTAAAAAGGAGTGTCAAATCCCATCTTGATTTTTCAGGTTCCATTTCTCCCCCCTGTAAAAAGAGTGTCGTCAAGGCACAAACTGCGAATATTCTATGCATAAATTCTCCTTTCTCAAGAAAATAACAAAAGAGGGTGATTTTAGCACTTAAAAAAAAGAGGTGCTAAAATTGAAGTTGCATTTTTATTCGCAAAATGGTAACCTTTCCTCAGAAAAACATATTGTTAAAACCACAAGGAGTAGATCAATGACTACAACTAAAACAAAGATTCGTCCTCTCAAGGATCGAGTTCTTGTCAAAAGAATCGAAAGTGAAGAAAAAAAATTCGGCGGAATCATCCTCCCCGACACTGCTCAAAAAAAACAGGATATGGGAGTTGTGGTTTCTGTCGGTCCCGGAAAAGAGGACAAAGACGGAAAACGGGTTCCCCTTCATGTGAAAGAAGGCGAAACAATCCTCTGGGATAAATATGCCGGCAACGAAATTTCTCTCGAAGAAGAAGAATTCGTTATCGTAAAAGCAGATGATATCATCGCTGTCATTGAAGAATAAATTAATACATACCACAAGGAGCTATAACAAATGGCTAAAGAAGTTAAATTTAGAGACGAAGCAAGAAAGAAAATCAGCAAAGGGGTAAAAACCCTTGCCGATGCAGTAAAAGTCACGCTTGGTCCGAAAGGCCGCAACGTCGTCATCGAGAAATCATACGGCAGTCCAATCATCACAAAAGACGGGGTTACCGTTGCAAAAGAAATCGAACTGGATGACAAATACGAAGATATCGGAGCCAAAGTTGTGCGCGAAGTGGCTAGTAAAACGGCCGATAGCGCCGGAGACGGAACCACAACGGCAACGGTCCTGGCCGAAGCAATCTTCTTGGAAGGTCTCAAACACCTTTCCAGCGGAGCCAATCCGATCCTGCTCAAACGCGGAATCGACAAAGCGGTTGAAGCCGTCGTTGAAGAAATCAAGAAAAAAAGCAGGCAGATCAGCGACTCTAAGGAAATCATCCAAGTGGCCACCATTTCGGCCAATAATGATAAAGAGATCGGAAACCTGATAGCCGAAGCCATGAACAAAGTTGGAAAAGAAGGCGTGATCACGGTGGAAGAATCGAAGACGGGCTTTACCGAACTCGATGTTGTCGAAGGAATGAATTTCGACCGCGGCTATATCACTCCGTACTTTGTCACGGACAACGACCGCCAGGAAGCGATCATGGAAGATGCCTACATCTTGATTACCGATAAAAAGGTATCTACGATGAAAGAGCTCCTTCCGATCCTCAAGTCAGTTGTTGAAACGGGCAAAGGGCTTGTCATCATCGCCGAAGACGTCGACGGTGAGGCGCTTGCCACTCTCGTTGTCAACAAGTTGCGCGGCGGATTGAAAGTGTGTGCCGTTAAAGCTCCCGGCTTTGGCGACCGTCGCAAGGAGATGCTCAAAGACATTGCCATTTTGACCGGTGGCGAAGTGATTTCGGAAGACATCGGCATCAAATTGGAAAATGCCGACCTTTCGATGCTCGGAAGTGCCCGTAAGCTCGTGATCACAAAAGACGACACGACCATCATCAACGGCCGCGGCTCTGAGGCAAACATCAAAGGACGCAAAGAGCAGATCCGCAAACAGATCGAATCGACAACCTCCGATTATGACAAGGAAAAGCTCCAGGAGCGCCTTGCCAAACTTTCGGGCGGTGTTGCCGTTCTGTACGTCGGTGCTCCGACCGAAGTTGAGATGAAAGAAAAGAAAGACCGCGTCGATGATGCGTTGCACGCGACCAAAGCTGCAGTGCAAGAAGGAATCTTGCCCGGCGGCGGCGCTGCGCTCGTCCATGCAGCCTTTGTTCTTGAAGAGCTCATCAAAACGCTCAAAGACGAAGAAAAACAAGGAGTCGAAATCATCCTGAAAGCCTTATCTTCCCCCATGAGGCAGATTGCTTTCAACGCGGGTGAAGAAGGTTCCCTTGTTTGTCTTAAAGTAATGGAAAGCAAAAATTCCGACTTTGGTTTCGATGCCTTGAACGGTGTCTATACCAATATGATCGAAGCCGGAATCATTGATCCGACCAAGGTTGTAAGGACTGCATTACAATATGCAGCTTCGGTAGCAGCTCTGCTTCTCACCACAGAAGCGGTCGTGGTTGAAATTCCGCAACCCAAAGAAACCGCGCCTGCAGTCCCTGCCGGTGACGGATACGGATACTAAAACGACGCTTGAGCTACCCCATACCGGGGTAGCTCTCTTTTTCCGAGGTTCTTTTGCGTTTTTTGTCTTGGTTCATTATCTCGGCAGTCATGCTCTTTTTCATGTTCTTCCTGTTCGTCTACTTCAATGGAGCATTTCTCCTTTCCCATCTGTTGAAAGGACAGCTCGGCATTCCTATTGCCATGGAAAAGGTGCAGTTCAACTCGAGCGAAATCACGATTGCAAATATCATCGTTCCCAACCCGCAAAAAAGTGAATCTCCCTACGCAATCCGGATTGATCATACCCTCTCTGAAGCTCCTGTTGTCAATTACGTGAAGAATCCGACTAAAATCAAACAGCTCCTCATTGAAAATGTAACGATGTTCATGGAAACTTACGAAGACGGTTCCTCTAACTGGAAATTGCTCGGAGAAAAAATCGACGCCGCATCCAAAACCAATAAGAAAACCGATAGCCAAACATTGATTGATGAACTCATCATTCGTAAAATCAATCTCTTCATCATCACCCCCGGCAAAAAACCGATCGGCCACCCGATAGATGAACTGAAGTTTACTGATGTTCAAACGGCGGGCGGTGATCTGCCCAATCAAATCAGCCGCGCTATCTTATATAAACTCATTTTCAATTATAGAAACCTGATCGATATCCCGATGGATTGGGGCGAAAGTGTTTTTAACAGTTTCTCCCATTCGGTAGATACGGTCATTCCGTTTAAAAATAAGGAATAATATGCAACCTGTCATCACACGCGCCCATCAATTTCGGCCTATCATGCCGAAGGAAGCTCTTGAGGACACTATCCGTACTGCCATACAGAGGAAAGACGCGATAACATTAAACACCGTATTTAAGAAAAGACCCTACCTCATTTCCGAATTCCTGATCACCCTTATTTTGACAAACGATGATGCGTTTCTTTCGCTTGTTTTCGAAGAAAATTCTCATTTCGTACCTGCCGCCCTTTCTTATTTGGATTCCGATTACAATACCGTATTTCATTACGCTGCTCTCTACAACCTACATTGTGCGATCGATTTTTTAAAACCGTATGTCAAAGACAGGGCAGACTGTTTTTTCAATACCTATGGAGAAACGCCCGCTATTGTAGCGGTGCAGGGCGGTAACGTAGAGGCTTTGAATGCGCTCTTTTCCATTTCTCGCCGATGCACCCTCAACCTCGTCACCCTGTATAATACTGCTTTGATGGTGAAAGCCCCCTGTAATGGAGAAATTCCCACCTCCCCTGCCGAAAATGATTCGCATCACCGAATTCGCATCGCTATTCTGGAAGCCATTCAACAGAGCATCGAACAAAACCCGACCGACTTAAAATTGGCTCCCGCTGTGGAAATCATTTGTTGTTTCGGAAATCTTATTCCCACACGCTCAGGGACTGCGAAAAAAATCCTCGAAGAAATCCTCACTAACCTCGTCAAAAATCTCGAAGCGATTTACTCCACAACTTCCCAGAGCTTTTTTCGAATGGCCAATCTTTTATTCCAGACACGAGATTATAAAGAGCATGATGCTATCGACCGGATGAAATCCTTCCTTCTGGAAAAACTGCAGGACCTATGTTCATCACTCAAACCCTCGGGAGCCTTAGATATCGCATATTCCAAGTTGTATAACATGATTGCGACTCATCCGAAACATGCTGCACAGCTTGAAAAAGTAACCACAGAAATTATGGTGAAAAAACAAAATGCCTTACTCTACCATTCATGACCTTCCGGAACCTGTCCGACATGTGCTCCCTGAGCACGCACAAGAAATTTTTAAGGCTGCCTTCAACTCCGCCTATTCCGAATACGGCTCAGAAAGCACTGCCATGCGTGTAGCATGGGCTGCAGTAAAAAAGAAATACATGAAAAATACCGAAGGCCACTGGGTAATTCATACCCAACCTAAAAAATGATGTGCTAAAGTAGAGTGCAACAATCAGGCGATTTTCTCCCATCGATGAATCTTCCTATCTCGCCCTGGCCACTACGAAACCTGAGAAAATAACGACCATTCCATATCGCTCCATTATTAAATTCGCCTTCCCACCAATCTTCATCTTCAGTTAATTTCCCTTGTCCTTGGGGTAATCCCTTCTCATTGACTAGACCGAAATACGTCTTTGCGCCATCAATTATCTTAAATATCCCGTCCATCTTTCCGTTTTTCCAAGTGCCTTCCCAAACCCGTCCCTGCTCATTTCGTAGTACGCCCTGCCCATGTCGGAGACCCTGATAATAGAATCCCTTGAATGAGGCACCACCCGTCATAAGATCGATGCAATGGCCTTCCATCTTACCATGATTCCAAGAACCTTTCACCCTTCGACCATTTTGACAAATCAGCTCTCCCGAACCATGAGGAACGCCTTCCGACGTGCCGCCGGTATAGATACCCCCATTCTCAAATCGGATCGTTGCGATTTGACTTTGTGATGCTTGCTGTACAAGTTCGAATGCACTTAAAACAGCCTGGCGAACTCTTGCCTCAAATTCTTCTCTCTGTGGTTGAGCCGCGCCATGCAAATCGCTTGTTCCCACTAAAGGTGTCGTCTCAGAAACTCTCTCCATAAAATACTCCTTGCACATTTTAAAAACATGGTAAATATTTTAAGTTTGTTTTGCAACCTTTCAATAACAATCCGTATTACCTCTTCTTCATGGGCCGCTGTCCAAAA
The DNA here is from genome assembly GCA_001794905.1 of Chlamydiae bacterium RIFCSPHIGHO2_12_FULL_49_11. Lineage (GTDB taxonomy): Bacteria > Chlamydiota > Chlamydiia > Chlamydiales > 2-12-FULL-49-11 > 2-12-FULL-49-11. The sequence continues at coordinate 17,191 of MGLW01000033.1, read as the reverse complement.
TACATATATCATTTGACAAAACTCTAATAAAAAGGTAAACTTTTTCCTATTATGAAACAAGTCGTTTCCGTTAGAGGATTGAAAAAAAGGTTCAGTATTCGTGGTGGTTTTCATGAGGCCGTGTGCGGAATTGACCTGCATGTCGAGGAAGGGGAGATTTTTGGATTTCTCGGACCCAACGGTGCCGGGAAGACGACCACGTTGCGGATGTTCACAACCCTCCTTCCCATCGATGCCGGTGAGGCTTTCATTGCCGGCTATAACGTCCAAACCGAATCGGCAGCGGTGCGTACCCAAATCGGGTTTGTCAGCCAGTCGGGCGGTAGTGACAGATCGGCGACGGGACGGGAAAATCTGATTTTACAGGCGCGGCTGACAGGACTCGGCCGTCTTGAGGCGAAAAGCCGCAGCGCAGAGTTGATTGAAACGCTCGCGCTCGAAGATTGCATCGACAGGTTCGTATCCACTTATTCGGGAGGTCAAAAAAGGCGACTCGACATCGCCCTGGGTCTCCTTCACAGGCCGAAAGTCCTATTTCTCGATGAACCGTCGGCCGGGCTCGATCCGCAAAACCGGTCCAATCTGTGGCAGCTGATCAAAGAATTAAAACGGTTTGGTGTAGCGGTTTTCCTCACATCCCACTATCTCGATGAGGTAGATTACCTCTCCGACCGCCTGGCAATCATGGATCTGGGCAAAATTATCGCCGCCGGCACGCCGAAAGAGCTCAAAAAAGAAATCGCCGGCGACGTGATCACAATGGGAATTCATCCTGAAACCGTTGCCCGCACGCTCGCCCTCTTGAAATTGCGTCCTTTCGTACGGGAAATTGCGGAAGCGGCCAAAGAGGTGCAGCTTTTCGTCGATAACGGAGAAGAAGCGCTTCCTCAGCTCCTTCGTCTTTTGGATACGGAACAGATCACCTTGAAAACAATCACCCTTACTACCCCTACCCTCAATGACGTTTTCTTGAAAAAGACGGGCAAATCCCTTCGAGAAGGAGAGTTTATTTCATGAAAATGCTGCAGGAAATAGGTCTTTTCACCATGCGCAAACTCCGGGAAACAAGGCGCAATCCTATCTTTCTTGCTATGGGTATCGTGGTTCCGATCCTTTATCTCGCGTTTTTCTCCCCCCTCCTCAAAGGCATGCATGTCGGCGATGCGAATGTACTCAACACCTTTGTTCCCGGTATGCTTGTCCTCATCGCCTTTTTCAACGGCCTCTTCGCCGGTTTCGGCATCATCGACGAGCTGAGAAGCGGCATCATCGAACGGTTCCGCGTCACCCCCGCTTCACGGTTTGCGATCCTCATGGGCCCGGTGCTGCGCGACACGATTGCCACCGTCATCCAAGTCACTTTTTTCATTCTGATTGCACTCCCGTTCGGTTTCAGCCCTGATATTCGCGGCATCCTGCTCCTATATCCGCTCCTCATCCTTCTTGTCACTATCACCTCCTCCTTCGGAAACGCAATCGGCCTTGTCGTAAAAAGCGAAGACAAGCTCGCCCCCATAGTACAAGGGATCAACATGCCGATTCTCCTCCTCTCCGGCATGCTCCTCCCCCTTTCGCTCGGACCGGCCTGGCTCCGCACGGTCGCCCATTTCAATCCGGTCTACTACATCGTCGAAGCGGCGCGCCGGCTCGTACAAGGCGAAATTGCAAATATGGCCGTAGCTGAAGCTTATGCCGTTACCCTCCTTCTTGCCGTGATTGTCGTCACCTGGGCAACCCGTGTCGTACAAAAAACCACCTCTTAATTCTTTGTTCCTTGTATAGGAAAGGAAATGAAGCCCCTTTTCAAACTCAACCTCATCCAGTTTTTCGATGCAATCAATGAAAATTATACCAAAACATTGATCGCATTTTTTCTTATTACCCTCCACGCAAATCAAAACCCGGGTGCCATCCTAACAAAAACTTCCGGTCTCTTTCTGGTTCCTTTTTTGCTCTTCTCAAATGTGGGGGGAATCCTTGCCGATAAGTTCAGCAAGAGCCGTGTCATCCTCTTCACGCGTTACGCCGAACTTTTCCTCCTCCTGGCCGTCTCATTTTCCCTTTTCTATGACCGGACATCGATATTGCTCACTCTGATTTTCCTCGTTGCCACCGTCAGTGCCCTCTTCGGCCCCACAAAGTACAGCATCATTGCCGAAATCCATCCGATTTCGCAAATCTTGACTGCCAACAGCCTCATCGCCGCCTACACCTTTTTCGGCATCATCCTGGGGACGGGACTCGTCTCGCTGTCGCTGGAATTTTTGAAAAACCATTTTTTCCTCGCCTCTTTTGTTCCCGTTTTCCTCGTTTGCTTCCAAATCGCGTTCAGCCACGCCTTGCCCAAAACAGCTCCCCGTTCTCCCGAGCGCCGCCTTTCTGTTTTCGTTTTTCGTGAAATAGGAACTTCCCTTGCAGAAATGCGGAAGGTGCCTTGCCTCTTTGCCACTTTTCTAGCCTACGCCTACTTTCTCTTCCTCGGATCTTTTCTGCAGCTCGGCGTGATCGATTTTACCATCGGGGTACTCCACTTGACCCCGATGGCCGGCGGATACCTTTTTCTCCTCTCCGCCGTGGGGATCGGCATTGGTTCCTACAGTATCCCCCTCTTTGCAAAAATGAAAAATACGCTGCTTCTCATTCCCCTCATGGGATCGGCCATTTCTCTCTTTTTTCTTTGCATCGGCTTTGCTGCAAACATTTTTCTTTTTGCCGTCCTCCTCATGATGACCGGAATTGCAGGGGGGATTTTCCTTGTCCCTGCCCAAACTTTCTTGCAGCAAAAAAGTCCCGAAACTTCCCGCGGCCGTAACTTCGGCACCGCTAACCAGTTCAGTTTTTTCTTTGCCTTACTAGCCCCGCTCCTTCTATGGCTCTTGAGTACACCCTCAGGAGCTTCGATCAAGACCGTCTTCGTGATCGTCGCCCTCATGAACGCTCTCGCGATGGTCTACTTTTTTATTGCCTTGCGAAAAAAGAGGGTGGGAGAGTAGAATGCTTCCCCATGCATACGACTTGTAAACTTGATCAGTACGAATCCTTATCTCTAAATGAGCTCGACCGCCGTTTGTCATATTTTTGTAAGGCTGCAGGGGATGAAAAAAGCTGTTGTTTGCATAAAATTTGTAAAATTTTTGCTTATTACCGCTACCGCCAAGAGTTCGTGGGAGAAAGTGCAAAAGGAGCGCGCATGGTGAAGCAAATCGAACCACTTTTCAAAGCCATAGACCCTCAGCCTGAAGATTGCACCATGGAAGGAGTCTATCACCTTCAAAGCAAATATCTTGCAGCGCAGGAGCAGCACCTTTTTTACGAGACATACGTTACGCGTTCTATCCTTTGGCATATACACCGGCAATTTCTCTCTAAAACGGAACTTTCTCCCCAAGAAGAAGAGGTCCTAGACAATCTCGGCCTATTTTTTATCAGACACAATATCGACGAAGAATGTGTTGCCAACCCTGAACTTTTGGATCGCGAAAAAGCAGAGTGTAACCTTTATTTTCTTTCGATCATCGCTTCCCCTGTATACCGTTAATATCGCGTCGCCGCAATTGGTGCAATTTCCGCGGATCCATATCGAACTCTCCTTCCCTCTTGGCTGCCAGCTGGCCGCATCCACCGCTCACATCTTGGCCGCGGCTGTAGCGCAC
>MGLW01000033.1:0-13523 GCA_001794905.1 Chlamydiae bacterium RIFCSPHIGHO2_12_FULL_49_11 | reverse complement strand
ACGCTCGGACAAATAGCTTTGGAAAGTACGGATACGCTCATCGGTGGGAGGGCGGATATCGACCCCCGGGAAAGCATTCACCGGAATCAAGTTCACTTTGGCCGGCAAACCGTGCAAAAACAGGACCAGATTTTTTGCATCTTCGGGAGCGTCATTCACACCTTCAATGAGAACGTATTCAAAAGTAATGCCGTAGCGCACAGAGGCAGGATACTTCAGAAGCGCTTTTTTCAAGGCATCCAGACTGTACTTTCGCCCTATCGGCATCAGCTTGCTCCGTTTTTCATTGTCTGCATTGTGCAATGATATGGCAAGGCGGACCGGAAGTTCCCGGCCGAGCCGCTCGATCTCGGGAACAAGACCCGAAGTGGAGATCGTTACTTTATTTTTGGAAAGACCGAGCCCTTCCAGGTCAATCATGATGCTGCAAGCTTTAATCGTCGCATCATAGTTATCGAGCGGTTCCCCCATCCCCATAAAAACGACGTTCGTGATCTTGAGGTCCTCGAGGAGGCGGTTGGCAATGAGTATCTGGGCTACAATTTCTCCCGAGGAAAGGTTCCGTTTCAACCCCATCCTCCCGGTCTGGCAGAAGGTACACCCCATCTTGCACCCCACCTGACTGCTCAAGCACAGCGTAATACGGTTGTGGTACGGCATGATCACCATTTCAATAAGGAGGTTATCCCTTGTTTTCAAAAGAACTTTCCGGCTACCGTCTTGAGAGAGAAGCTCCGAATCAATGGTAAAAGGTTCCCAGGAAAAAGCTTCTTTCAACCTTTTTCTGTCTTGCAAAGAAAGATTAGTGAAAGAGTCGGGATCGAGAACATTTTTTTGATAGATCCATTCAAAAATCTGCTTGGCACGAAAGCGGGGAAAGCCTTCCTTGAGAACCCATGTTTCCCAATCGGTAAGAGCCAGGTCAAAAGCAAGCAATCTATCCATGATGGAAAAAGGATACCTGAATGCCACTTCTTCGTCAATGTCACGGTAAAAGACGTTTTCGATTGTAGAAAAAAGAATTATAATTTTAGATAATGTGTTGTGAAAGCTTCGGCTATTTTTTTCTTACTATGGACGGCAAGTTTCCTGCCTGCTGAAGAGTCGAGTTACGGCATCAGCGGAAACCCGGGCGCCGTAAACGTCCTCGTCGGTACCGGAGCACTCGGCAACTTTTTACACCTACCTCCCCCGTCAGGTTTCCGTCTGGGCGGCCTTTGGATGGGCGACTGCAACGCCCTCATACACGGGGCCGTAGCAAAGGGTCATTGGACGGGCAATAGCCTTCTGATTCTTGATTTATCCCTTGATTTAAACAAAGCTTTCCGGTGGCAAGGCGGTTTTTTCGGCATGGAATTTCTCCAATTTAACGGGCAGCCGACAAATGCCGATGCGGGTCTTGTCCAAGGCTATAACAGCCTTCCGGGCGATCCTCCCCTAAACCGTTCGGAACTATATCAACTCTGGATTCGACAAGGATTTTTCGATGACAAGCTGAGCATCCGCATCGGGAAAACCGTGCCCACATACCACTTCAACAACGTCTCCAAACCGGTGCCGACAATGCATCCGGCTGTTTCAATCCCATCGGTGAGCGGGCTCATTTATACGCCGATCTTCGTTAACTCCACCCTGCTCGGTGCCATCGGAGGCTATTATAACTCGGTTTGCGGAGTTGTTGCTACGATTGCCCCAAAAAGGCAAGACTATGTCAACATCGGCTTTTTTGACGGCAACGTGGCACGCGGCGTTCAAACCGGACTGACCGGACCCCATTTTAACGGGTACTATTTTTCCATCATGGAAGTCGGCCATGGCTGGGCCGGACGTAAACCCGGCATTTTTGCCGTGGGAGGATGGTACCAATCGGGACGATTGCAAACCGGAGTGCAGCAGGAAAACGGTACGGGCGGCATTTACTCCTTCGGCTCAGAAGCCCTCTGGACCGGAGATTCTTCCTCTGTGAATCAGGGAAACCTGTCCGGCTTTTTCCAGTTTGGCTGGAACAATTCGAAAACACTCGATGTGACTCTTTACGGAGGCCTTGGCCTGACCGCGTTTGCTATCATCCCGAAACGGCCCAATGACTCGCTCGGGTTGGGAATGGCATGGTCAAAACTAAATCACCGCCTCTTTGAAAGACGCTCCGAATTCATGGTACAAAGTTATTACCAGGGACAGCTCCACAAATCGACCTACTTTCAATTTGTGCTCAGTTACATTCCCAATCCCGGAAATGCCCCTACCGTCTCCAACACATCCGCCCTTACAATGCGACTCATTGCGTTATTTTGATCTTGCATCATATTTCCTCAAAAATATATGAGAGGAGCAATGGATCGACGTATTTTCTTCTTCGTTATGCCGATCGCATTTCTTGTCGGAGAAACGTTTCGCGTGCCCGCAACTTCCGAAACGACAACGCTCGGCCTTTTCACCGTCAACAAGCCGCCGGTGGTAAAAATCCACTCCGGCGATACGGTATCTCTGGAAACATGGAACAGTTGTTTGCACGCCATGGTGTTCAACAAAACCACTCCGGCCGACATAGCACAATTTTATATCAAGCACGACATTCAAAAAAGGCGCGGAATGCATTCCCTCACCGGGCCCGTGTATATCGAAGGCGCAGAGCCCGGCGATGTGCTCGAAATCCGCGTGCTTGAAATCAGGTTAAGCGACTGGGGTTATAACTTCCTCAGTCCAACGCAAGGGATTTTAACCGAATTTACAAAGCCCAGAATCAAATATTTCAAGTTCGATAAAAAAAACAACACGACTGAATTTGCAAAAGGTGTCTGCTTCCATCTCAAACCCTTCCCGGGCATCATTGCTACCTGCCCTCCCCCGGATTGGCCAAACGAATGGCCTGTAGATCTGCCAAAAGTGATGGGCCGACCGGTCGACGGAGAGTTTAATTCGGTGCCGCCCGGTCCCTTTGCCGGCAATCTGGACCAACCAGAACTCCAGGCAGGCTCTGTACTTTTCGTTCCCGTTTTCCACAAAGGAGCCCTGGTCTGGACGGGTGATTCCCACGCGATGCAAAGCGAGGGAGAAATCGACGTCACCGCCCTGGAAACCGCCTATGAAGCCATCGTTCTGCAATTTTTTGTTCATAAAGACCTGAAAGCCCAAGGAGTTCTCGACAAAACAAAGCGAAACGGCACCGACGCCTTTACATGGCCGATCATTGAAAATGCGACCCACTGGATGATCACCGGGCTTCACAGCGACCTCTTTGAAGCAATGAAAATCGCAGCACGAAATGCCATTGATTTCTTGGGGCGCACCCAAGGGTTGTCCCCCCAGGAAAGTTACCAGTTTCTGAGCATGATCGGCAAGTTCGAGATTGCCGAAGCGGTCAACGTGATTAAAAATGTCACCGTCCACATCCCCAAAAAAGCGTTCCTCGGCGTTGGCAAAACACAAACTTTATGCGCCGGCGGAAAGTACCCTCTTACACCTCCCAAAATTAATGAAAATGCCCGCTGCACCCCTCAAGAAGGAAAAACCCTCGAATGAAAATGCTGCTACTTCTCCTGGCAACCTCACTCTGTCTTGCACAAAACATCGTTCTCGACAACCGGACCGCGTATCCTTCTCCCGACCCAAAGTCGGAAATGGCAATCCAATGGGCCGGCACTGCCAAAGAAGTGGAAGACGATAACATTGCCCTCATGCACGGCATGAAGCAAAACCCCGACTCCCTGCAACCGGTTCAGACCCGGGGAAAAGTCCCCATTTCATCTACTTTGAAAGCAGCCTACTTCCGCGTACTGGTTTGGACAAAAGATTCAGAAAGCCCGGATCTGCACACAAGCTGGATTCAGATCGCCCCTGATACCACCTACATCCTGAACACGGATGACCTCGTTCCCTCCGTGCTTATCTCAGGCTCTGGATGTTAACTCTTGCAAAAAGCATGAAAATCAAGTATATTTTTCGCCATGGAAATGGTTCACCCTATGTCTTGGATTTATGATCACATCCTTCGGATGGAGAGGACTCTGTCCGATACCGGTCGAAGTGTGATTCACGCTGTGCACCACTGCTCTGATGATGTCATTGTCGAAGTTTTTCATTTTACCGTAAGCTGCTTTTTGGGAGCAGCAACGTACTCTCTCACTCAATATCAAGGGCATAGCTGGGAAGAAAGCATCACTCTGAGCGGATGGACCGTGAGCATTGCCCTCGGATTTTTCGCTCAAGCAAGAAACCCATAATATCCGGTCATTTTCTTTTTCTCAAGAAATGCCTAATTTCGAGTTATTTTCTCTTTCTTCGGGGAAAAAAGCTGATGATAAAGAGGGGCACGCCCGTTCCGACCGTACAGATGGCGACGATGTAAAAAACTTGTACCAATTGGCCATATTTTTTAATGTCGCGGCGTCCCGCATTGATCTTCTGTTGAATCGGGTCTGTTGCCGCTTCTCCGATATCTTTCGTATAGCTACTCGAGGATGTGATCTGCCTTGCCGTATTCACATTCTTCTGCGCCTTATCCGCTTTTCCTTTCCCCTCTTCCACTTGACCTGAAATGGTAAGAGCAAGGATGAAAAGGACAGTTCCCGATACCATCAAGAGGATGGAGATCACCCTGAGAACAACTTTTACAACATGCAAACGTTTTTTCGATTTCATGAATTACTCCGTACTTTACCTGACAGTTATTGGATTCGGAATTTTTTATCAAGCACTCGGTATTTAGTCCATATGAAACACTTCTTCCATGGGGGCCCACCATTCCTTACCCTTCACCGAGCCGAACGGCTCCTGGCAAGGATCGGTTAATTTCCACCAGCTTTTTGTGATTTCTTCGTCCGCAATTTCCTTCATGTCACGAGCATAATTTTCTCCATCGTATTCCAAGTACCCGAACAGGAGGCCGCCGGCCAGGAAAATGGAATAATTTCGCACATGATGCCTAGCCAGGATAGAAAGCACCTCAGGCCATACGTCACTGTGCAGCCTTTTATACTCCGCGACCATCTCCGGTTTTACGCGGATCACCATACCATAGCGTTGCAAGGCATCTGCCGCCAGCATGGAGAGCGCCATCGATCCGACACACATTTTGAATTTCAACGACATACTACGCCCGCCCCTTCGCAACTTGAAAAATTGATTTGCATTTTTTTTAGATAGTATCATAATAGCCTTATTTTTCATACCGGCTGCGATTTGAAATATCTGAGAATTTTTTTTATTATCATAGCATGCCATCTTTCAGCATGGGATTATTTTTTAACGGGCGCATACTTTGATGGCCTGTATTATCCCATATTCTTCACGTATGATGCTGATCCCTTTGAAACTTTCGAATGGAGCCAGAATATCACAATGGATTCCAACTCCACTATGTGGGTGAATTCTACGGCTTGGCCCGTCGCCCCCTCCGGCTATGTTGCCAATACATCAAGTTTGTTTCTCAATCCCGGGTTCACCTTCATAATTAATGGCGGTACGATTGTGATCAGCACGTCGAGTGCATTCGACCTAAGTTCCGGCTCGAACTACGGTAACAATCTGAGCTTTAGCTATATCCTCGTAACCGCCCTCTATGGGATCTACGGGGATGAATCCAAACTGACATACAATGTATACGAATGGGACACTTCATCAACACTCATTCCCGGTTTTTTTGCTACCGGCGCAATTACAGGTAACACAAATTATGGTTACTCCTTCATAATAACTTTGCACGATTCAGCACAATATGCACCAAATGCACTCAGCGCGCTTTTACACATCATCGAAAATAGAGGTACCGTCTTTTTACGGTCTGTGTACGGGCTGCTAGCAAACATGTGGGATCCGAGCCTTACCGTTGCTGCACAACGCATCAATCCTTCCCGCAATGAATTTGCAACCTACACGGCACAAAGCGCGATGCAGCTGCTTGCCACTACAGTATCGAATTATATGGGCGACGAGAGGCTTCTAAACTGGGCTGCAAATTACAATACGGCAGCTACTGCACTTCTGGAAGAGTCCCGCTATGTTTTCTCGCCCGGGCGCACTTTTTCACATTCTCCGTACGAACATTCTTCAAAATCGGCGTTTTTAGATAACAAAGCAAACCGGACAAGTGCATCGACCGGCTATGAAAAAAAATCGTCTCTGCGGTTTGCTCCAATGGGCGAAAATACCCATCGTGGCGTTTGGTCAAGCGCCCTTTCGGAATTTTCCTATCAAAATCCGCAGGAAGGAGATCCGGGATTTAACACTATTACTGCAGGCGGTCTTTTAGGTTACGACTATTTCTTAAGTCGCAAAGCACAAGGCGGCATTTCTTTTGCCTACTTGTATAACACGGTGCATAACCAGGACTGCCAGGGGAAAAGCTTCATTAATATGTATGCCGCATCCCTCTATGGTCAAATGTGTTTCAAATACGGGTTTTTCGAAGGTCAGCTCTGGGCTACTGCGAACCAAACGGAAACCCAACGCAACATTTCCTTTTTAGGATACTCGGGAACAACCAAGAGCCGCTACGTATCTGGATCTCTTACCCCGCACATCGGAGGAGGCGTTGACCTGAATTTTGATTGGGGCAGAATCGAACCTTTTGTAATGCTCGATTACGTCCTCACGTTTCAGCCAGCCTACGATGAACATGGAACCAATGCATTCGATTATGAAGTAAAGAAAAAATTCGCGTCGATGCTGATTTCGCAAGCAGGAATCGTTTGTTATCAAACCCACTATAAAAAAATAGGTCTTTTGATTGTCAAAGAAGGGCTCAGCTATCAAAACGTAGCCCCCTTCAATACCGGAAAAATCACAGCCGGTTTGTCGGGAGCAACCGGAACCATTACCGTCGAAACATTGACACGTGTACAAAATTTCATTGTGCCTTTATTTGAAATCGATTTTATCTTTAACAATAACTGGTCGCTTTCTCTTCTTTATCAAGGGTTTTACGGAGTTCAATCGGTCACAAACGAAGGTCTATTTCGTATCGGAAAATATTTCTAGGACGTTAAGATCAAAGTGGGGGCTGATATCTATTTAACCCAAGTCTCTGAAAAAGATTTTGCGACTCCAGAAGATTCTGAAGCAATAGCTTCTTCTGCGTGACCCTTTTCTTTCATTTGCTCTTTTTCAATGGGATCTCAGATAGTAAATTATTTTCTGACAAGAATTGTTGCAGCGCCCCTTACATCTGTCACACTCGTATCGATGACATAATCGTAGCCGTTGAAGCGCGGGGTGTAGTGTAACTCTTTGATGGATGAATTGATGAAGCCAAGCGCACGCATGACTTTATCGAGTCTTTCTTCTCTCTCGCCAGCACTGTATGAAGCATGGATTATCTTTGCCCCTTCCTCGAAAAGGACATTGAATGCCTCGATCAATTGTTTTCGCGTGATGGAAAAGAGGATCTTCTCATCCGGCGCCGTTTTGGGACGAAAAATCTTTCCCAGCTGTAACAGGGGCGATTCGTCGGGACGGATTTCACTCATATCCTGCTGGCGTAGCGCCTCCCGGTTCCTTCTTTGAATACGGGCCACTAGCGTATCGAGGGGACAGAAGATAAGCGCGATGCAGAGAGGTATCCTACCCAAATGATGCGCAAACACTCTTTCAATATTTAAAATGTCGAAAACGACGGAGATATTTCCCAATGCATATGTCATAGCCTTATCCAGCATGACATGGTCGATATCCTCTTTCCCTATGCCTGCTGCCCGCGCCACTTCATCTGCTATTATGCTCGCTCGCCGCTCCGTATCCTCTCTTTCGCTCTTTGTTACGGTTGGCTTGAAGTGGAATACCCCACCTCGTACTGCGTGGAGGATATGCATTTGCCTTTCCTTTGGAATCAGGAGCGCATCCAAGAGGGCATAAGTTTGGGGATGTTGGGTCTTAATATAGTCCAAATCTCTCTGATGGCCCAAAATATCCACTCCAAGCTCCCGCAACTCTGCGTTACTCGCACGCATCGCAGCAATCAGCGAAGATTTCCCGACAGACGACGTGCCTTGGATGATCGTCACCGGTGCTGCGCGGGCCAACGTCCGCGCCTCCGTTCTCCACAAGGCTAAAGAGCGCCTTGCGAGCGCTTCACAATATTCTTCCCCCGCCGCCCTCGTCTGAGGAACCACCGCCCGACTTCTTTCGCCGGCACCTATCCATGAGATCGGCTCCATTACCCTGCCTTCCCTTTACCATCCCAACAATCCCCGATTTTCCGATTATCTGCAATGGGTTATAAAACCTGAATGCAAAACTGCTAAAAATTCCCAGCATTTATAGGAATTCTGGTAATTTTTTGAACAAAACTCATATAGTTTGACCTTGCCCTGCCCCCTCTAAAAAAGGCCATGTTTAAAGAGCGTCTATCAGTTCTATATCTACGAGATCCTTTTCTGAATGCCGATCCCACTTCATTTTTCTTACAAGATCTATAGAAACAAATTTGATCCCTTGGTAATAAAAATGATTCTCAGGATTAAACAAGATCTCATCTAAAGGTTTACTATGATGATGCAAATGAGGATTATGAGAATCTACATTATAAGATTGATAAGTAGACGGTAAAGGACACTTATGTATAACATCAATATCTTTAGTATCTCTAAGCCCATATGCTGCTAATACACAGCCGGTATCAATACAGATCTCTTCGGGATCAATAGGATTTTCCCCAATAAATGCATGAAGATTTTTCATATACTGATGGAATTGAGGATGTATATTCAGCTTCTTTTTGTTCATAAAGGCAATGCTGTTTTCATTAAATACGGAAGCAGCAATAATTTTTGTCTGATTATGATTATTGTTAATATGAACAGACTCATTTCCATAATTACATAGGGTGCGCACCGCCTCTTTTGCAACTCTTGCTATCGCTTCAGTTTCGCACTCATAGAGATACACTTTTACAGGGCTGTTCTCCCTAAGATCTCGAGGAAAGCACAAAGCCGCCTTCGCTTTGCTATGTTGGAAATTATCCAAATAAGAACCAGTCCACCACTCGCCATTATACACAAGACGTATATATTCTAGACAACCGCTCTCAGTTAACCAAATATCTTTATCATGTACTACTGTCCCGTACTTGTTAAGAATATTTTCAACCTCTTTACGAAACTGATATCCTGCAGGAAAAAGGCTTACAATAACTGTATTGTCTTTGAGTTTGGCATATTCATAAGCCATATGGTCCAAATATTTTTCCTCTAAGGAATACAAGTTTCTAAAAGCAGAAGCCGTCATTGAAGGAGATCCTTCTCCACTTTCCACACGGACTTTTACAGGGATTTGCATAGCCAAACAAGTGCCAATTCTATGAGAGCCGTTGCAAGCAAGTCCAAGATTGTTGATATCAATAGGATAAGTTGGATCAAACCTTTTGTTCTGCAAACTTTTTATAAGTGTGTTAAAAGCAGAAAGAAATGCCGGGAATCCTATTTTTAAGGGCTCTGTATTATAGAAACTGATCCAGTTTTCAAGATGCTTTTTATATAAATCAACATGCCATTGCGTTCGATAGTGCTTTAATTGGTATTTGGCATAAATATATTTAGCCGCAGCATCGAATCTATCATGTGTAAGAAGATGAACCGGATCTATCCAAAATTCATTTCCTGTCTGATAAAGTTTTTCCTTTTTTTTAAGTTTTTCTAGATGGACATTTTCAGAAGGCTTTGTAGAATACCGATTGGTAATAATATCCGTATCCACTCCATAAATATAGAGACGGGGAATTCGAAACAATATTTGATCAAATGGAAGATTGTCCCATCGGGTTTGAAAGTACTGTAACACTTTCTTCATGCCTGATTTGGAAATAACGAATGAAGCAGCGCCATAGCGACAAAAAACTTTGGAAATACCCGGCAAAAATGCCTTCTTGTTCTTAGGTATATAATGAAGGTTAGGTACAATAGGTAATCCGGTTTGTGGGTGGTGAAAATCGCTGTCTGTATACAAAACATCCCAGTATCCTCGTGTTTTTTCATTAAGTGTAGTTAATAACTGAGATAGTTCTCTGGGATCCTTCATAAGAGAGGCATGGCTTTCTAAAATCAGCACTCGGTTAATACCCTGATTTAAACAATATTGATAAATTGATAAATGACTTAAAATCTCCGTCAATAAAAAAGGAGAGACAATAGAAGAGCAATAGGACGTCAGCACTATTTCCGGGATTTTCTGAAATTTGTTGTAATCAAACACCTGAACGTCATGTTGTTGCAGTTCTTCGTGCAACGCAGATAATTTTTCATTCTCTTCAAGCTGAATAACAAACACTGCATCAATTCCTGGAATATGAGAAGCCACTTGATAACAAGAAAAATCAAGGTGATTCAAGATATTCTGCGCACAAAAAGAAGTTGAAAATAAAAGAGACCAGATACAAGTAAGAATGACTTTATATTTTGATTTTGTATTCAAGGCTTCACGATCCTCCACTTAATTAGCCAAAGATCTTACACGGTGTTTAGATTTTTTTACAATAAGCAAAATGGACCATTTTAAGAGTCAATCTTCATGAGATGAAAAAAATTTAAGCAAAGTAGTTAGAGCCTCTGACTCGGAGCAGAAAAAAAGTGGCCGATCAATTCTTCTCCACTGTCACACGGAAAACGAAAGCAGAGGCGGCCGATTCGGACATAGAACTCGTGTTGGGGACCCTTGACTGTATTCCTCCTACCACATAGCCTACAACGACCGGGCCGGCTCCTAGATCGTCCAGGGAAATGACGCCACTCGGAAAGAGTTGCACCCCGGAGGCAGGAAAAAACCAGGCTTCTGCTCCGAAGAGGAACGGCTGCCCGGGAAAAACGGTTGTTTGCAAGATTGTCGGGAATGAAGAGAGCAGGTGTTGCGTGACACTGCCGCTCTTATCGATACGGGTCGCCGTCACCGTATTGATAAAAGGAAACTCCGAATCGGTCGAAAACATAGAGTCGCTGACAGTCACATACGAAATGCCCCCGAAAAATATTTGGTACATCGCCCTTTCACTTTTGGAAAATAGTCCCGAGGTCGCCGCATTATAAATATTCATCCCTTGCCGGAACGTGGTGCTTCCGTTCGGATCAGCCATGGCCGTCACACCATGCGGAAGGATAGACACGGGAACGGTCCAGTAGCCATCCCCGATGGTGGTAAAGACCCCTGCCCATACAACAACCGAAGGATCGAGTGCTTTACCGTTTTGCGAAATGATCGGCCCAACAGGAAAATCCCGCCGCCGGTAGTTTGCATTAGGGGCCTCTATGGGACAAGGTTTGATATACAGGCTTTTTCCGTTATCAATCACATGAAAAGCACGAACCTGCTGTGTATAGGCTCCGTTTGAGGAGACGAGGTAGTTGCCGTCAAAATCTTGCCCGAAAATGAGAAGAACCGGCTTGTGCTTGTTTACACGCGTCAGATGGCCCCCCGCCACCTTCAATAGGGGATGCGTTGTTTGGCGCAAATTATTTGCAAACGTCTCGCTCGGATCGGTATTCATCACCCACTTGATCAGTCCTGGTAGACGGATTACAGACAGCGTAGACTTCGTCGAATTTTCATTCCGTCCGGGATCGTACCCGTAACCCCCGATCATATAAAGCATATCACTATCTTGAAACCCTTGTGCAGCCGTCACGTTCAACGTATAAATTTGTTCGGGTGTGAGGCCGGAAGAGGGATCAGTCAAGAGCCGGCTCCAAACGGTACCGGTCGAGGGGTCTACCACTTGCACAAGATCGTTTTGCGAAGATGCGGGAAAATTTCCACTATCCTGAAACCCATGAAGTCCGTTTGTCCTTCCCCCTATCAGAATCCACTTGCCGTCATACACAGCACGCACATAACTATGCACTCCCGAAGCAAGAGTGAACGAAGCCGCTTCCAAGCTCAGCGTGAAGGGAACGGCCTCCGAACCGAGAATATCGGAATAAGCATCGGTCTGGTTTTGTGCATGCAGATACATACAAAAGAAAAAAAATAATGTTCTCATGGAGGGACCTCGATGGTTGCAAGATATATATGTGAGGCGCCGCTACTGCGTTTTGACGTCCACACGAGCTTTGTGCCGTCCCGACTAAACGAGGCAAGACCGTCAAAACCGGGACTATCGGTCACCCTGTATTGCTGTCTTGTACATAGATCAAGCAAATAGAGCTCATACCTGTCGTGACCATGCCTAGACGTGGTGTAGATGATATGATTGCCGCGCGGATGCCACGTCGGCGCCCAATTAATATAGGGGTCATCGAAAAGTTTTTCGAGATTGGACCCGTCGGCGTCCATGATGTACAGTTGCAATCGATCGGGTGCATCATAATCGGCACGAAACACGATTTTCGTACCGTCCGGCGAAAAGAAAGGGCCGCCGTGATACACCCCCTCTTTTCGGGTCAGCCTCCGCACATGGCCGCCGTCTCCATCCATCACATAAATATGCATGTTCCCGTCCCGATTGCTTGCAAATACGATCTTCGTGCCGTCGGGAGCATATGAGCACTCTGCCGAATAGGCCGCTCCCCTAGTAAGGGGCCTCATCTCGCTCCCGTCGGAATTCGACTCGTAAATATTCATGTATGGAGTAAAATGCCACTTGTATCTCCCGTTTGTGACCGAGGAGGGGGACAGCGATGCAGCTTCGGGAGCGGAATGACTCGATGCGAAGATGATTTTTTTCCCGTCAGGCCTAAAGTAGGCGCAGGTGCATGTGCCGCTTCCGGTACTGATTCGGCGAGGTATTAACTCCGCAAGGCCCATTACATATATCTGGTAACTTTCTTCCCCAAACAGGGTCGCCTGAAATGCAACCGTAAGCCCGTCGGGGGAAAAATACGGCTCTCCTGCGCGGCTAAATCCCATGCCGGGGAAAGTGAGCTGCACAATATCTGAAATCCTTTCGCCACACAAAAGCAATACGGGAAATAGAATCCAGAAAGGCATATTCTGGATTGTAAAAAAAATATTGATATTGTTATAGCTAAAAGCGATGAGAGCGCTTTTAACCTTGTGTTTCTTACTATCACGCATTTGGAGTGCGATACCTAACATTTGTGTCGGCGCGGAAGTTCTTGCTGGTTACGAGTACTTCCGCGGGATTCCAAACGGCAGCTGGTCGGGGAATACCGGCCTTTTCGGCGGTTTCAATGTCGCCCTTTCTTCTCCTTGTCATGCGGAAGGATGCGGATTACAACTGGCAGGCTCGTACGGAATTTACAACTGGTACGGCAGCGGTTCCGGTATTTCAAATAGCTCCACAAGTCCCGAAGGCGAAGGTTTTTTTACCGTTGGTCTCTACCGTCATACTCCCTCTTCCGGCGGTTTCAATGTCGGGATCGACTACGACTGGATGGTCAACCAAAACTTCGGTGCGTTCGGTTTAGATCCCAACCTGTCACAACTGAGGGCGCGCGTCGGTTATCTGATCAAAACCAGAAACGAGGTAGGCCTGTGGGGAACTATCTATCTCACTTCGGCACGGCATTGTTGCGTAAATCGTCGAATATGTTGTGAGTAACCGAACTGAGGAAATTTTGTTTCAATTTACCAAAGAACTC
>MGLW01000032.1:21417-28602 GCA_001794905.1 Chlamydiae bacterium RIFCSPHIGHO2_12_FULL_49_11 | reverse complement strand
TTTTTTTGGAGCGGGTAATCTTCGGGCGCCGTACCGAGTACCGTGATTTCGCGCTCTTGTAACTCGACTTTCTGCCCCTCTTTAGGGCTCTCCACTAGCGTGCCCGTGATTTTCACCGAAGTTCCGGTGGAAAGAAGCATCTCCTTTTCGGAGACGATTTGCAGAGAGGAAAAACAGGAGCCGTCCGTGAGCTCAATGAATGAAAAGTTTTTCTGGCTACGGGCACTTTTTACCCAGCCGTATACGGTGATTTCGGCGCCGATCAGGTCCGGATCGGAAAGAATCTTGGCAATCTTTTGTCTAGCCATCAAAGCTCCTGAGCATGGCAATTTCTTCTTCCCAAAGTTCCGGCTTCGGCGTTTCGAGATATTTTGGAAGGGCTTTCAGATGGGCATTTTGCATCATTGCCTTGAATCCGGCAAGGCCGATTTCTCCTTTGCCGATTGGAGCGTGCCGATCGAGCCGGGCACCGAGAGGTTTCATGGAATCGTTGACGTGCAGGGCAGAGAGGTATTTGAGGCCCACCGCGTGGTCGAAGAGGGCGAGAGTTTCGTTCCACCCTTTTGCCGTGCGGATATCGTACCCGGCGGCAAAGATATGGCATGTGTCAATGCACACACCTATGGGGATCTTTCCTTTGGTATTTTTAACGAGGTAGCCGATCTCTTCAAACGTGGCGCCAATCGAGGTGCCTTGGCCGGCGGTGGTTTCCAAAAGGAGCCTTGTTTTGCCTTGGGCAGCCTGTTTTTCGAATCGGAGGAGGGCTCCCACGATCGTCTCGAGGCCGTGCTGCATTGATCCCGAAGTGAAAGCGCCGGGATGAAAGTTGAGGTAGGTGATGCCGAGCCGGTGGCAACGCTCGAGTTCCTGAGAAAAGGTTCTCATGCTTTTTTCGAGGAGGGTGCGGTCGGGGGAGGCAAGATTGATCAGGTAGCTGTCGTGGCTCATGGTCACTACAATACCCGTTTCTTCGCGGGCCGTTTCCCAAAGCAGCACGTCTTCATCGGTGATCGGCTTCGGGTTCCACGTTTTTTGGTTTGCCGTGAAAATTTGGATTGTGGTGGCACCGATGGCAGCACCCCGTTCCAAAGCTTTATAGGCGCCGCCTGCAATGGACATGTGCGCGCCGATCAGCTGACCCTTTTTTTTTGCCATAGAGCTTTTATGAAGTGTGTGCCAAAAATTCGCAAACGAGGGCGACGTTGACCGGCATCGGAAGAGCAACCTGGTCTACGTGTGGCTTCACAACAAGTTCGCCGGTCATTTTAGGGCCGTCAAGGCTGAGGTATTCGGGTACTTCGATAGCGCTCCGTTCCAAGCTGTGCTTAATTCCGCTCATAGTGCGCGACTTTTCGCGGATGGAAACTTTCATCCCGGGCTTTACCTGGAAAGAACGGATATCGACCTTCTTGCCGTCAACGAGGACGTGGCCGTGAGAGACGAGTTGCTGGGCTTGGAAAATCGTAGAGGCAAACTTGAGGCGGCAGACAACGGTATCGAGGCGGCATTCCAAGAGGGATAAAAATTCTTCGTGTGTATTTTCAGCGCGTCTTGCCGCTTCCCGATAGTAGCGGACCATTTGTTTACGGGAAATCATGCCATAGCAAGCAGCGAGTTTTTGTTTTTCTTGGAGCTGCATCCCGAAGTCGGATTTCTTTTTGCGGGAAGCGCCGTGCATTCCCGGAGGATTGGGTTTGTGCGCCATGGGATTTCTCCCTTTTCCGAACACGTTCACGCCAAATTTTCGTGCAATGCGATTTTTAGCTCCGGTATACCTTGCCATACGTCTCCTGTGACTTTTTCAAAGAATAGGATAACGTACGCGTTCCATTTAGGGCAAGTGAAAATAGGCAATTGACAGATTTTTTTAACCTCCCTATAATCTTTTGTCTATGAGCTATAAGGTACTCGCTTTCTATCTATTCACTCCTGTCGCCGATCCCCGGCGCGAGGTGGCGGATCATAAAATTTTTTTGAGCCGCTATGATGCCCGTGCCCGCATTTACATTTCGGAGGAAGGGATCAACGGTCAAATGTCGATTGCAGGTAGCGATCTCGAAGCCTATCTTTGCTACCTGGAAGGCCATCCCCTTTGGCACTCTTGCAGGATCAAGATGCACGAGTGGCCGGAACATGCCTTTGCCAAACTGACCGTCAAATACCGCGCCGAACTGGTGGCGCTGGGCCGCAAAGTGGACACTTCCAACACGGCCGTGCACATTTCGCCGGCCGATTGGGAAGCAAGACTGGAAGCAAAAGAGTCCGATACTATTGTCCTTGATGTACGGAACGCTTACGAATCGAAAGTCGGCCATTTTACAGGGGCTATTCTTCCCGACATTGAAACCTTCCGGGAGTTTCCCGCTTTTGCTGAAAAGTTGGCGGCTAGGGTCGATCTCGAAAAAACGCGTGTGATGATGTATTGCACCGGCGGCATCCGGTGTGAATTGTACGGCGCACTGATGAAGGAGATCGGTTTTAAAGACGTGGCGCAACTCGACGGGGGTGTGATCGGCTATGGGCTTGAAAAGGGAAGCCGCCACTGGGAAGGAAAGCTCTTTGTCTTTGATGATCGCCTTGTTGTGCCTCTTTCCGAAGAAGCCGAGCCGATCACCGCCTGCCGCTTCTGCGATGCCCCTGTTGATTTGATGTTTAATTGTGCGAACATGGATTGTAATGCCCTTTTCACCGCCTGCAAATCATGTATCGAGCGGCATCACGGTTGCTGCAGCGATGATTGCTTCGCGAGTGGCCGTGTAAGGCCACTCCACATTACAGACCACCCCAAACCTTTCAGAAAACTCCCCAAAGAAATGAAGCAGCGCGGCTTTACTATCTGAGCACTTTGGCTGATGTGAAAGCTCGCGCGACTCTCCGATCATGCCTTAAGAGTTGCGGGTGATGACTTCGATGCGACGGCTGAGGTCGTCAAACATCTCTTTCGTCACTTTGTCATTGTGATAATACCATGAGGTGTGCGCAGAGCCGTCCACGTAGACAACCGTCGTGCCGTGCCGCTCTCCGTTTTGGTATTCGGACTCGGCGGCAAGCACTTGTCCGTCAATGTACTCACGCTCAATGCCATGCCGGATGCCGTAGGCGTACGGTACTTCCAAATATTTGCACCCGTTTTGATAATACGTGCACACTCCATGCCTTTTTCCCTGTACGTATTGTTCCACGGAAATCGGCTCGCCCGTCATTGCAAACTTTTTCTTTTCCCCTTGCAGATTGCCTCTTTCATAGGAGGCAGTCGATTTCGGCATGTTATTGGGATAAAATGTTTCGATGTAGGTGCATTCGTAGTTGTTATACACCTCTTTTGCCAGGATATCTCCACTCGGGTTGTGCACCGTTCTCAGACCGGTTCCGTTTTGGATACGGCTTTCCACTTCGTTGGAAAGGTTGAAATACTCGCCGGAGAGGATCACGTTTTCCTGGATTTCTTCCCGCGATTTGGGGCTGCCGAAAGCATACCATTCGGTTGCGATGATATGTGTCGGAGATTTGAATGCCTCTTCCCGTTGAGGGACGCCGCGGATGCTGTAGGTGACACGCTTGACGAGGGTGCCGCGTTCATATTGCTCTGAAAGGCGGAGCGTCTGGCTGTGCGGGAAGGTTTCGGTTCTCTGCCCATGCAAAATGCCGTCTTCAAACGTTTCGACAATCGTTTTGCCGTCTGTGAAAGTGGTGAGCACTTGTCCCGGGCATTTTTTTGTTTCCCACTCCGAAGGGGATACGTCGTAGCCGTATTTGTGAATGTAGCGCTGGGAGACCACGTTTTTTTGTCCCCCGTTCTGATTGCAACTCATCGAAAGTGCGGCAATTGTTATAAATAAGACGAATTTTTTCATAGAACCACGAATCTCCCTTTGATTACCGTGCAGAACAAAAACATGACACTTTACCCACTTTTTTGCAATCATTTTCTCTTTGTGATGCGATCGGTGATATGCAGATGTTCAGCTTCAATTTCGGTATCACTGAGTGTCTTATGTTTGTTTCTGTAGCGAAAACGGAATGTGACGTTTTTGTATTCGGGTGCCAGGGTATCTCCGGTGTAAACGGAAAGGAGTCGGTACGAGTCAAAATTGTCGCTCTTGTAGGCGCCGAGGATTTTGAAAGTGTCGAGCAGAGAAGTCTCGCACGGCAACGTGAAGGTAAAGTCACGCTCGGAAAAGGGGAAGGCGGGAAGCTCGGCAAACGGTTTATGGGCAGGCCGCATTTCAAAAAGCGACGACACGTCAATTTCTGCGTAATAAAGCGGGTTTTTGATTGAGAGTTTGAGTTCGATGTCGGGGTGGATGCGGCCGAAAAAGCCGATAGGGCCCTCTCTGCCGATGAGGGAGAGTTGCTGGTAAGGGTGGAGAGATTCGAGGCGGCTTTCTTCGAAATGCAAGGAAAGCCCGATAAAATCTGTAAAGAGCATTTCCATCGTCCCTTTGAGAGAGAAAAAATCGGCAGTGCGGTTTTCTCGCGAAAAGTGAGGAGGTATCAAAGAGCCGCATTGTAAAATGCCGAGCGACGGTTTTTCGATCCGGTCGGCGCCGTTTTGCAAAAAGACATTGCCGATTTCAAAGAGAGACAGGTCGGTGTTATCGACATTTTGATTGGTTTGAACGATGTCGAGCAAGCCGGGAAGAAGAGAGGGGCGTAAGACCGATTGGTCCATCGATTTAGCATGAAGCACTTTTAAGGAGGCGTTTTGAAATCGGCCATGTTCAAGTTCGATATCGATCATCTGCGGAGAAATTAGGCTGCACGAAATCACCTCTTGCATACCCAGTCGTGTGAGGAAGTTTTTTAGGGAGGTTTCAAAGGCAAGATAAGGGTTTTCACGTGCGGGGGAATGGGTGTAGTAGGGAACTGCGCTCGCAAACCGTTCCAGTCCATAAAGGCGCATTACTTCCTCGATCAGATCAATTTCTTCATGCAAATCGCCTCTGAAACTCGGAATTTTTACCTGGAAAGTATCAGTGCCGTCGAAGTTGGATCGCATGTCCAGATTGGTAAATATCGTTTCAATTTCTCCTGCAGGAATGGAGACACCGAGCATGGAATGGATTCGAGAAAGGCGGCAAATGATAACTTTCGGCATATAGGTAAACTGGGTCACGGCAAGGGGGCGCTTCAACACCTTCCCTCCCGCTATTTCCTTTAAGAGCGCCGTGGCATAATCTAGAGCGGGGGCGACGTTTTGCGGGTCAATTCCGTTTTCAAACCGTGTTTGGGAATCGGTGCGCAGGCTAAGAGCCTTACTGTCTTTGCGTACTTGCCTGCTATCGAAAAGGGCCGATTCGATGACGACGGAATGAGTTGTGCTGCTCACGGCTGCACATTCCATGCCCATAATCCCTGCACATGCCACAAGGTTTTCCTTGTCGGCAATGACGAGGGTCCCTTCGGGAATCGTGCGCTTTTTGCCGTCCAGCGTAACCGCTTCCGTTTCGTTTCCGAGCAGTTCGATGGTAATGGTTTCCCCTGCAATTTTTGCCAGGTCAAAGGCGTGCATCGGCTGTCCCACTTCGTGCATGACATAGTTGAGTACATCGACAACGTTGTTTACCGGTTTGATGCCGGAAAGAGCCAGCATCTCTTGCATCCAGGGAGGGGAAGGCTCGATGTAGACGCCTTCTACAATGCGGACAAAGTAGGTGCTGCAATGTTCGGGGGCGCGGTTTTCACAGGTGATTCGATCGGAAGTTTTTGCCGCCGCTTCTTCTTCGGGCACAGGCCGGATTTTTTGGACGGGGATTTTGAGGGCGGCGCTCAATTCGCGCGCGATGCCGAGAACGGAACGGGCATGGCCCAGGTTGGGTGTCAGGGCAACGTCGATAACGGGATTGTAGAGCAGCATTTTCAAGTCACGGCCAAGCGGAGTGGTCGGGTCCATTTTCCAGACGCCCGATCTCTCTTCGGCAAGCTTGAGCTCATCTTTTGCGCACAGCATTCCTTCCGAAACGACACCACGGATCTTGGATTTTTGAATGGCAAACTCCTCTTCCATCCCTTTGCAGAGCACGGCGCCTACTTTTGCAAGAGGGACGATATCTCCCGTTTGGATGGACGGATCGCCGCAGACGACCCGGAAAGTATCCGTTCCGTCAAAAACGCGGGTGACTTGAAGCCGGTCCGCGTTTTCATGGGGGCCGATTTCCTCGATCCGGACAGTCACCACCGACTCAAAAGAAAACTCGTTATTGGAAACCCCCTCCACTTCTATTCCAAGTGAAATGAGGGTATCGGTAATGGTCTCAAGTGGAATTGAGGCAATATCGATGTATTTTTGTAGCCATTTAAGCGGGACTTTCATCGGCTACAAGTATAAACGATTGACATTTCGCTCGTCGAGAAAAAGTTTATCATGCATATTGGGGTTATGCGCGATAAGGTGTTGGTGCTTGCTCTCGTTCTTAGTGCGGCATTCAATGTCGGTTTTGTTGCCAAATTTTTTTTGGATCTGAAGCCGGCTCCTATCGCTTCTTTTCGCGTCAGTCCCAAGTCGACCCCTACGACGGCATATCTCGACACTCTTTTTCAAAAAAGTTTTTTCGAATTGGTGGAAGAGCTGGCAAATACCGAGCCTGTGCAAGACGGATACCGGAAGAATGAGCTTGCTCTAGCGACCCTTGTTGCTTTGCATTCTTTTGATGTTTCCCGTGTGATTTCGCGGGAGCCGGGAAGGAAAGTGATGCAATTTTCTCACAAAGACGGCGGAGAGGTATTTCAACTTGCCCTTTTTCCCGACATGACCCCGGAAGAAATGGGGATGCTTTCCTCCTTTGCCAAACGGGAAAAGTGGCCTTTCACCCTCGAAGGGATTTTTGCTCGGATTCCCCTTGCGGGGGTGGAGGAGAAGAAGGAACTTTTACAAATCGTTCTTGTATCCAAAGAGTGGAATACGGTGCGCCGGGCTATGCAACGGTTTATTCCGAAGCTCGCGATGAAAGACTTATTTTCCTATTTTTTGGACCGGAGAAGCGATGCGTTGCGGCTTCTTTACAAAGAGCTCCGAGAGTCGGGGAAGAACGAGGCCGAAGCGATCCGCTACTTCTTCCTCAAAGCGGAAGGGCTCACGCGCCCCCTTTTGCAGGCATGGATAGCACAAGACATGTCTTATCTTCTCCACGACCTTTCGGATGAGGAACTTGTTTCGCTCCTCCAGCAATTTTCCGAGCGTTCCGA
>MGLW01000032.1:0-21398 GCA_001794905.1 Chlamydiae bacterium RIFCSPHIGHO2_12_FULL_49_11 | reverse complement strand
GCCGCGACTTTGTGCGAGAGGCCGCTGCCGAAAGGCTTTCTTTTTTTGAAGGTGCCCTGGTCGGCGCCATCTCTCTCGAGCCTCCTCCAATGCATGAAGCAAGGGTTCGCTATACGGTCCAACAGGGCGACAGCCTCTGGAAAATCGCCAAAAAATTCCATCTTTCCATCGAAGAATTGAAACAAAAAGGCGGGATCAATTCCGAAAAATTGCGCCCGGGCCAAGAAATCGTCATTCAAGAATAGATGGTGTCGTCAAATAAAAATGCCCTATCTAAGGGGGCAGGTCGATGCCGCCGGGGTGGAAGGGGTGGCACTTCGAGAGGCGTTTTATGATGAGTCCGAAGGCGCGCCATAGGGGCTTTTTTTGGAGGACGGAGAGGGCGTAGTGGGAACAGCTGGGGTAGAAGCGGCAACAGGGACCAAGGAAAGGGGAAATCCCTTTTTGGTAGAGGCGGACGAGGGCGATGAGAAGGCGGCGCATATGTCCTTAACAATATACCAAAATTGTGCTTGAAAGAAACGTTTTTTTTGGGCATATTGTTGCCAATTTCGTTTGCGAAAGTGGCGGAACGGTAGACGCGCTACTTTGAGGGGGTAGTGGGAGTCATCCTGTGGGGGTTCAAGTCCCCCCTTTCGCATATTCAAAGAAGGTTTGCGTGTCGGGAAAGCCCTCGATCTTGGCAAGCTTGGTGTAAAAGGCCGTTTCTAAAGCTTCGGGCTGGTTGCTCGTCTTCATTAGTGAAAGGATTTCTAAAAATAGCCGGAACGAAAGAGCTGTGGGTTCCACGCGAAGCAATACTTTGCACATCGCATCCAGGGAGCGCAGTTTGTCAAACGAAGAGCGGAGTTCGGAAAATCCGTCTTCGAGCTCGATTTCGGTGATGTATTCTTTTCCCCTGAAAATGCTCGTGTGCACCAGTACCAGATGGAAGACCGAGATGCCGGGAGCATGGCAGGAAGGATGAGAAAAAAGGGTGCACGTGCCCTTTTCTTCTACGAGGAGGGTGAACATCCACCCCTTCTCACGGTAAGGAGTTTTTTTTAGAACGATTCCACGCATCAGAAAAAACAATATTCATTAAATGCCTTCTTGTATAGAATTTTCTCTGATGAACATGCCTGTATATTGTTTGCCGTTTGGGCTTTGACTCAACCGCAACGGCAAATAATAGGCGGATGGGTTTATGCATCGATAGCTCAACGGATAGAGTACCTGGCTTCGGACCAGGTGGTTGGGGGTTCGAATCCCTCTCGATGCGTGAAATAAAGAGAGGTTGTATTATGGGAAATTTGGATAGACAAGCCAGAAAAGAGTCGGGCATCATATCGGTATACGGGAAGCACCTGGAAATTACTCCTGCAATCGAAGATTATGTAAAAAAGAAGATCGAGAAATTAAAAGAGCATACCCCGCCGATGATCGATACCCACGTCATTCTCGAGGTGCAAAAAGGGGAACACCGGGCCGAAATTCTGTACAAATTTTCTCACTTCAATGTGCTTGCCCATTCGTCCAGCCTCGATTTATACCAGTCGATCGACCTTGCCCTTGCCAGGCTAAGGCGCAAGCTGGAAAAGTGGAAGACGAAAATTCAAAATCACCACCACCGCGGCCTTGAGGAAATCGAACTTTCGGTCAATGTGCTCGACCGCAATACGCAGGAACTTGCCGAAATCAATGATACCATCGAAGAAACCCATTTTCAGGAAGTTGAAAAGGAACTCGCACCTCCCCAAATCATGAGCAAAGACTCGGTTCGGGTTCCCCTATTAACTCTTGATGAGGCGGCTATGAAAATCGAATTGCAGGGAAACTCATTCCTTATCTACAGAAGCGAAGAGGATCAAAAACTCAAGGTAATGTACGTGCGCCCCGATCATTACCTCGGCGTCCTCGAAATTGAATAAAGAGGAAGAGGTAAGGCGCGCTTTCATCGACCGGCTGGTCGAGGAGTGGGGTTTTCCCCGGTCTTTGATCAGCATCGAAAAGAAGGTAGGACGACTCAGGCGGCGCTACGACGCTCTTGTGTTCAAGCGCGGCAGGGAAGGGCTCATTCCGCTCCTTCTCATCGAGTGTAAGGCCGTTTCCCTGAAACGGGAAATGTTCGACCAGCTGACCGGATATAATGTGACGATCGGCGCCCCTTTTGTTGCTCTATGCAACGGGCAGGAGATTTGGCTTGGCCGGAAAGGGGAAAGCGGCTACCATGCTCAGCGAGGCTTGAAGCCATATCAGGAGCTGGTGAGTGATAGCAATCGAGCGGAAAATCTATGAGTCGAGTCCGCATCTGGCTTTTCTCCTCAGGTCTGTCGAAGCAGATCCGTTCGACATTCCGGTGTTTGAAGGAAACGCAGCCGGAGTCGTTCTTTTCGGCGACTATTTTGAGCTAAAGCCGCACCACGTGGAGACGGGTGCTACATTCATTTATGCCGTGCACTCGGTCGGAAGGTGGCTCCACTTCATCCGCACCGTGGATTCCAGGCTCCTGCTCCATGAGCGGGTCCACATTTTCTTTCCCGCTACATATGAGGAGGTTCGCTCTCTTGTGCACTCGTTCTCCGATGTGGTGCAGGTAGGGGAAAACGGCACTACACGACTCATCACTGACGTGGTTGCCGCAGAACTCTGCCGCACGATCGAAAATGCCGGAAGCCAGCGCTGGAAACTCCATCAATGCATCGCTTTTTTGCATTCTCGGGGCCGCGTTGTCGATGGCATGAAACTGGAAGGGGCGCTCCTCGGGGAAACGGCAGTGATCGTGGGCGGTCATCCCGATCTTCCTTCCCACTTCGAAACAATCCGTGCGCTCATGCCAAAAGCGCATATTTTTGCCGCCGGTAGGGCTCCTTTTATCCTCTCGGAGAATGGGATCGACTTCGATTATGCGGTGGAAGCGGACCCCAATCCCGATCTATCGCGCTCCTGTGCCGTGGATAAACCTGTCTTTTGTACCATGCGCGCCCATCCCGACTGGTTTAAACATATCACCGGCCCCCGATGTGTGATGGGGGCATCGCCACTTTCCGGCATCGAGAGTTTTTTACTCAGGAGAGTCAACCTCACTCCCACCGTTTTTGACGGCGGATATCACGCCGCTTCGCTCGCGTATGCGGTGGCATGCCATCTTGGATGCACCCGGATCTGCCTCATCGGCATAGAGGAAGACCCGGCGGTGATGGACAGGCATCTGGGACAGAGATGGCTCTCTTTCAAAGCCGGCCAAAATAGGGAAATCGTGCATACCCATGTAAGTTCGGGTCGTCCTTTTGACGGTTTTGCCCATGCTTGTCCGGTCCCGACCGGAAAACATTCGCTCACGCTCGACCCGTTTTCCCTTACAGGGGGCAGGGAGGCGGTGCGCGCCTTGGACGAAGAAATCGAGTTCAACAGATGCATGTTGCAAGAAATGGGGAGCCGTTTTGTCCCTCTCGATCCTGATTTGTACCACTGGTGGTCTACCTTGGCCGATGCAATGCCGAAGGAACTGCCGCGCCATGTGCATTATGGGACGATTCTGGAAGAAATGCAAAAACGGGTGCTTTTTGAAAGGTATCCCGCTTTGGAAACAACTGTCCTCCTCGCGCGGGATGTGAAAGGAAAGCCGGAGTCGATACCGGTTACGCTAGAGGGGTTGGAGGCGGCGGTGGTGCTAATTTTTGGACTTTGCGCTCCCGATGTGGCGCCATTTTTATCCCACAACCCTCATCGGCGTATCATTTTTCTCGAAGACGATATTGGACGGATCAAAAATTGCGAGTCCGAATGCGACCGGCTGTTTTTGGACAAACGCGTAGAGCTCTTGTATTTGTCTCCGCACGAAGAGCTCGAAGATTATTTGTGGCACGCTCTTTTGCCATACGTAGAAGAAACGGTTACTTTGATTTTTGCAAAACCTCATCCGACTCTCGAACACATCTTCAAAGAGGTCCATTTCAAGGTGCTCCATCAGTATTATGAACGCATGGCTTTTCCACTCGTTGTGTCGAACATCTTGCACAATAGCCGTTTTATGGAAGGGTCATTTGCATTGCATCAATTCAAGGGAGTGTGCCGTGGGGAAACGGTGATTGTATGCGGCGCCGGCCCTTCCCTCGAAAAACAGATGAAGGAGTTGAGGAAGGCGCAATCTCGGCATGTGATCATTGCATGCGGTTCGGCCATCTCTGCTTTGGGTCATGCGAAAATAAGACCCGACCTGCATGTGGCTATCGACCCGACCGAGGAAGAGGTGATCCGGGTGAAAAATACGCCCTATCTCGATGTGCCGCTCTGTTTTTCCCTGCGCCTCAACAAAGACGTGGCGCCGCTCTGTATGGGCCGTCGCGTGTATCTTCCCTGTATCTGTCCCCATGCGTTAGAGGCAGAGATTGAGCGGGTATTCGAAGGGAGCGCCGAAGCGCACACATCGATTCCCGACGCGTTCAGTGTGCTTTTTCTCGGGCTGTGGATTGCAGAAGTGCTCGGAGCTTCGTGCATCATTCTGGCCGGAGTAGATCTGGGCAGGATGGAGGACAAGTTGTATGCAAGCGGAGTGTCGGTATTACACCGGCGCGATACTGCCCTGCAAGAGGTCGATTGGGCACTCCAAAAAAAAGGGGTGGAAAGGTTTATTCGGGATAGGCCGCACCTTGCTTTGCACCACCTTGGCCCGTCCTCCTTGATACTGGAAGGGGCAAAACGGGTCGAGGTTTTGCCGTTGAGAAGAGAAAGGCATTTGCTCTCCCGTTTTTTTGCGGAAGAAAAGCCTCTTCTCGCTGAAGGACCCATGGACGTTTTTATAGAAGAGTTGCATGAGAGCCTTCTCTCTCTTCGGGCCCATTATATAAAACTCGAATCTCTAAAACCGTCTCTACGGAAAATCTATTTTGACGTGTGGGTCATTGACGAGCCGGCCTACAAATGGTTGCTAAAACAGGTTTTTGATGGTATCGTACAGAAAGGGAGCGATCCTTTTGATGAAGTGCATCTTGGGTTACAGAAAATCTACATCGACCGGTTTTTGGATATGGCTGTTTCTTTGTCTGAGCGCGTGTAACACGACCGAGACCGAGAAGAAAAAGCTCCTCAGGGCCAACAGGATTACCGATCCGATCACGCGCCATGAAGGGGAGGTGCAATATCCACTTGTTCCGTTCGAATATGCAGACCGTCCGAGCTACCCGTGGGAAAAAAAGTATGTCGGCGCATTTCCGAAAATCACCAAAGAGTTTTTCCATTGCATGGGTTCCGATCTCAATCCGGAAAAAATCAGCATCGACGGCAATAAAGAAGTGGTGCTCCGCGATTGCATGGGTACCGTGCAGCATGGGCTTCCGCTCAGGGAGCAGAAAGAATACATCTATCCGATATTGATGGATCTTCTCAACTATGTGCAGGAGAAAATGGGAAAGCGGGTAGTCATCACCACCGGTTTCCGGTGTCCCGTCCACAATGCTTATGCCGATCCTTCTCCTGCGGCCAAGTGTTCGAAACATCAGATCGGTGCCGAGGTCGATTTCTACGTGGAAGGGAAAACCGAGCAACCTCTAGAAGCGGTCAAATGGGTCATGGATTATTATTCCAAAGAAGGGCCTGCTCTCTCCGTCTTTAAAGTCTGTCAAAAGAATCCGGAAGGGCTGGTACATCTCGGGTGGTTCAACAAAGAAATCACTGTGCGGATTCATGAAAAACAGGAAGGACGCGATTTTGACAATCGTCATCCTTACCCTTACGTTACCATAGAAGTACGCTACGACAGGGAAAAAGACCTCCCCGTCGTCTATGAATGGAAGCGGGCACAGCACGGATACCTCCGCCGCCATTAATTATTACATTTGCTCCACGTGATTCAAACCACGCAGGTACTTTGGAATTGCAGTGTAACGAGTAACATCGAAAGGAAGTTGAGCTGCGTGGGCGACGCGCCAAGTGTAGATGCCAAGTGTTGTGTTATCCGGGGCAGCCACGCCGGCTAAAGTCGCCTTGAGCACTTCTCGTTCCCGCAGTACCTTTTGGAAAGCATGTTGAGTATTTTGCAAGGCACCGGATAGCTCCTGTATGCGTAGGCCGCGCACGTGATTTTCTGCAGCGAGGCAGAGGACACCAAAGACGCCTGCGGAGCCAACACTCATCGAAACAATCGCTTTTATAGGGGTCATAATCATTTTCCTTGTTGTTTTAATGAATGGTAAATCTTGTAACAAATTTGTGTCAATCACAGCTTTTCTTTTAAATTACTTAGATAAAATTCTGCGAATTGGATGAGGGTTGGAAAAGTGTGTTCGATAGGGCAGGGGATACTGTAATTCCGGGTAGTGATGTGAATGGGGCGGATGCCGGCGCGGTGCAATGCTAAAAGGCCCTTGGGAGTGTCTTCGAGGCCGGCGGTATCTTCGGGGGCGAAGGGAAAAGAGGATAGGGCAAGAAGGTACCCTTCCGGGTCTGGTTTACTTCTGGTGACGTCATCGCGCGTGATCCAGTGCGGCACTGCTTGGAGCAGCGGATGATGGCGCCGAATGAGTTCTACTTGGTCTAGGTTCGCATTGGTTACAACGGCAAACGAAAATTGCTCAATGAGTAGGGAAGCGAGAAGCTCGGCGGTTCCCGGCATCAAATCGATCTTTTCGCGGTCGAGCCGTTCCAAATAAAGCGTTTTCTTGTGCTCCCGCATCTCGGAATAAGGGAACTTGGCCCCGAAGGTTGCTATGGCGTAGTCGTGGAAGCTCTCGGGCGAGGCGTGATGCGCAATATCGCAGTAGGAAGAAAAGTCGAGATCAAGGAAGACGCCGAATGCCTTGAAGGCATCCTTGTAGGAAAGATAGTGGCACATCTCCGTGTTGACGAGGAGGCCGTCAAAATCAAAAAAGAGAGCTTTATACATAAAAAAATGCCGATGACCGGACTCGAACCAGCACCCTGTTGCCAAGAGCAGATTTTGAGTCTGCCGCGTCTACCGTTCCGCCACACCGGCATAGGAAAAAATGTACCGAATTTTACCTTATTAGTAAAGAACCTTATGTAAAGTGAGTCCGTGTGCGGGGGCGGTCGTCGCAGCAAGACGCCTGTCCTGGGTACAAAATACTTTTTCGATATCGTCGATATCTCGCCCTCCTTTGCCGATTTCAAGAAGCATTCCCACAATGTTACGCACCATCCTGTAGAGAAATCCGTCTCCATGGAAGAGAAAAGTAAAGCGACCTTCCCCTTCGTCTTCGAGGCCGAGTTTAAAAAGGGTTTTGACTGGCTTATTTTGGGCTGAACCCCGGTGCGACTCGTTGGAAAAACCACGGAAATTTTTGGTGCCGATGAAATGGGGGATTGCTTTTTCAATGTGTGCGAGGCTCGTGTGGAAAGGAAAAAAAAGGCGGTTTTTGCGCTCGAAAGGCAGCTGCAGGGAGGCGAGATTGATGCGGTAGAGGTAAATTTTTCCCTTTGCGGAAAAACGGGCGTGAAAGCCTGTATCGGTGGGGGAAAGATCGGTAATGAGAAGGGCGGGGGGCAAAAGGGCGTTTAAGGCGGCATGGTCGACGGGGACGGGGGATTCGAAGTGGGCGACTTGCATGTCGGCATGGACGCCGGCATCGGTTCGGCTAGCCCCTTCAACGCGAATCGGTCGTGCAAGAAGAGAGGTCAAGGCTTCTTCGAGCGCCTGTTGAACCGTGAAAGCGTTGGGCTGTACTTGCCATCCTCCGAAAGAAGAGCCGTCGTAGGCAAGGGTGATTTTGTATTTTTGCATGCCGGACAGGATACCATAGAGGGTAAAAAAAAAGGAGCCCTGTTAATGGACTCCTTTTTGTGAAAAACGGTCAATATTTTTATTTTAAATGTTTGGAAACTTTTTTTGTCATTTCAAACATGCTGATGGATCGGTTTGTGCCGAATACTTTTGCAAGTTTCTCATCCGGATTGATATTTCTTTTGTTCAACGCATCTTGTAATTTGTGTTTTTTGATGTATGCCCACAGCTTCTTTGTCACTTCAGTGCGAGGAAAAGGTCCTTTACCGATGACAAGTTGAAGCTCTCCACTAATGTTGAGAGGTTTCATGAAAGCTGCATTGGGCTTTCTTTTTGTTTTCACTTTGCGGGTAGCCGGCGCTCTTTTGGAAGTGCGTTTTGCCGTAGAGCTACTTTTTTTTGTAGCCTTTTTTGCTCCCGATGCTTTTTTGACAGTTTTGACGGTTCGTTTTGCCGTTTTTGCGGCAGCGCGTTTAACCGGTTTTCTTTTTGTTATTTTTTTAGCCATCTCGACTCCTAAATGATGTTTTTGTATAGCTAACTTTCTTTTCACCTATAGCGTGTAATAAAGTCAAGCTCGGTATATTTTTTTTTATCATGCGAGAAACAGCTTGGAAATGAGATAAAAAATGCCGAAAGTGAGAAAACCGAGTAGCGGTACGGAAATGACCGCTGCAACGAGGAGGTGCGCCCCTAGAAAAACACCGGCTTGCATGAGGTAAAAATGTCCGTATTGAAATGCTATGGGGAGAACTGAAGTGAAAAAATAGGCGGCGACCGCTTTTACCGATCCCCACGACACAGCGGCAAGGCAGCTTTTTGCCGCAGGCAGCAAATATACCCTCGCAGCTGCGATGACCGGTAGGGAAAGATTCCAGCAAAATGTTACGTTCATACGATGGCAAGTATAAGAAAATATTTGATCTTCGTCCAGAAATTGTTGCAAAATATCGGGAAAATAAATATCCTGTCGTGACTGGGAAGTGTTAGCATGCAAGAATTCGTATCCATTCGGGAGTTAAATAAACGCCTTGAAAAACTCAGGGGGTATCTTTGACCTCGTCCGAAAAGAACGGGAAATAGAGTCTCTCCACAAGCAAATGGAAGATTCGGCATTTTGGAATAAGCCGGATGAGGCAAGCGGAATTATGCAAAAACTTTCCCGGCTGAAAAATGAGATTGCCGCCTTTATCACCCTGGAGGAAGAGCTGGAACAATATGCAGCAATGGTATCTGATGCGGAAAAACTCGATGACGAGGCGTTTTTGGAAGAGATCCGGCTCGAGGGGGTCAAGCTTGAAGAAAGGATTCATGGGCTCGAGATGAAGCGGATACTCTCCCACGAACTCGATCCCTTGAACTGTTTCTTGTCGATCAATGCCGGCGCCGGCGGAACCGAAGCGTGCGACTGGGTTGAAATGCTTTCCCGCATGTACGGAAGGTGGGCTGCGTCGCGAGGGTGGAAAGTGGAAGTCGTCGATCGTTTGGACGGAGAAGTGGCCGGCATCAAAAACATCACATTCAAGTTTACGGGTGACTTCGCCTACGGCTTTGCAAAAGCCGAGCGGGGAGTTCACCGCCTGGTACGAATTTCTCCGTTTGATGCAAATGCCAGGCGCCATACGAGCTTTGCTTCGGTCGACGTGATTCCCGAAATCGAAGAATCGATCGAAGTGGAAATTCGACCCGACGAGCTCAGAGTCGACACGTTCCGTTCCTCGGGTGCCGGCGGCCAGCACGTCAATACAACCGATTCGGCCGTCCGCATGACACACCTCCCCACCGGAATTGTGGTGAGTTCCCAACAGGAAAGGAGCCAGATCAAAAATCGGGAAATCTGCCTCAAAATGTTAAAATCGAAAATCTATGAAGAGAAATTGCGGGAAAAAGAACGGCAGATTGCTACGATTTCGGGAGACAAAAAAGAAATCGGGTGGGGATCACAGATCCGCAGCTACGTTTTCCAACCCTACACCCTCGTGAAAGACACGCGGACAAAGCATGAAGAGGGGGACATTCACAAAGTGATGGACGGCGCTCTGGATCCTTTTATAGATGCATATTTACAACAGGAAAGTACGGTATGAGTTTTCTTCCTGACGAGAGCGATTACGACATCCGTTTTTCGGATCTTGCTGATGAGGCGAAGCTCATGGAGTGGCTTACCGATGAAGAAACGAGGCGGTGGTACCCTCCGTCGAGCGAAAACGATGCGAAAATGTGGGCGCGCAACTGGATGGGCTTTTCGCGGTTCAAAGCTTCCCTGACGGCAATCTATAAAAATCAGCCGGTCGGTGTCGGGACGCTGTTTCTGATGCCATACATCAAAGTATCGCACATGTGCATGCTTTATGTATGCGTTTCCCCTGCCTATCGCCGCCGGCGCGTAGGGTATTCGCTGATCAAAAACTGCAAGCATCTGGCCAAGACCCGTTTTTACCTCGAGACGATGCATGTCGAAGTGTTTGAAGGATGCCCCGTGATTTCCCTTTTAACAAACCATCTCGAGTTTACTCCCCTCTTTGAACAACAAGGGTATGTCCAGTTTACACCGGGGGAGTTCCGCTCGAGGTTGATTTTAGAGACGCGCCTATGATTGACGACAAAGATATCGAGATTCGTGTGATGGTGGAAGCCGACCGATTTTTCTTCATTCGGTGGCTTCTCGACCCGGACGTTCTCCGATGGTATCCGATGAACAATCTCAAAGAGATTGAAGATGCATCTCGTATGTGGCTTACCTATGCCCGGATGGGTGCTGCGTATACGATGCTTTACAAGGGAGAGGTGGCCGGGATGACTCTCATTTACCTTTCCCCCTACGAAAAGCTGAAACACCAGGCTCTTTTTCCCATTATCGTCGACGAAAAGCAACGGGGGAAGGGGCTCGGGACAAAACTCATGCATTACATGATGCACGAGGCCAAACATACCCACGGTATCTCTCTTCTACATCTGGAGGTGTATGAAGGCAACCCTGCAAAAAGGCTCTATGAGAGGCTCGGATTTACGGAATATGGGCGCCATCTCAAGTTTTTCAAGGAGGAAGGGGGAAAGTACCGCGATAAGATTTTAATGGAGATTTCACTCGATGGCCGGACATAGTAAATGGGCGAATATCAAGCACAAAAAAGCCAAAGCCGACAAAAAGAAGGGGAAGCTCTTCTCAAAAATCATGAAAGAACTCATCAATGCCGTTAAGCAAGGCGGTGCCGATCCCAAGACCAATGCGCGGCTCAGGGTGATTTTGGACAAAGCAAGGGCAGCGGGGATGCCGCAGGACAACATCGACCGCAACATCAAAAGGGCGGCAAGTCAGGACAGCACGAATTATGACGAGGTGATTTACGAGATTTACGGGTATGGCGGAGTGGCCATTTTGTGTGAGGCATTGACCGACAATAAAAACCGGACTGCTACCGATATCCGGATTGCAATCAACAAGCGGGGAGGGCAGATTGCCTCGGTCGGCTCGGTTTTATTTTTATTTGACCGGAAAGGAGTGATCGAGATCGCAAAAGCCGGCGTTGATAAAGATCAACTTTTTTTCGATGCAACCGACAGAGGTGCAGAAGATTTTGATGAGGACGACACTACCTATTACATCATCACGACCCAAGGCGATTTTGCTCCCGTACGCGCTGCCCTCGAAGAAAAGGGGTATGCCATCCTCCAGAGCACGCTGACGTTCATTCCAAAAGCACGTACCCTTTCCGAAGGGGAAAACCGCGAAAAAAATCAAGCTCTCATCGAATGGCTAGAAGAGATTGACGATGTCGACGAGGTGATCTCTAACATGGTACATGACGAAGATTGATGATACGCCCTAGATTGATAGTTTGAAAGTGTCGAGGATTTTTTCGCGCGTGGTGATTTCGTATGCAAACGATTCATTGGGAGTGGGGGTGCCGGTGAGGAGGATAGCGATGCGGCGCGGGTTTTGCCGCGAAAGGAGGCGGCGGGCATAATTTTGTACTTCTTCGGCCGTCACAGAGCGGAGGGCTGCGATCATTTTTTCGTTATGCTCCACATCTTCATGGTAAAATACGTTGGTTGAAAGACGGTTTACAAAGGCGCTGAGATTTTGGGGCCTTTTATCATAGTTTTCAATGAGGGCACATTTTCTCTGCTCAACCGATTCGAGAGAGAAATGTTTCGAGAGTTTGTGTTGGAATTTTTCGAAGAAAAGTTCGAATCGAGCTAAAAGTTCATCGGGGGAGTGCGTGGTCGATTGGGTGAGGAAATAGACAACGTTTTGGTTGCTCCGTACTTTAAGCGGCGATGCAGCGGCGATATAGCCTGTTTGCTGTTTGGTGCGCAGTGTATTGAAAAATTCGTTGGAAAGCGCCGTCATGAGGACTTCTTGCAAGGCGGCATCTTTGTGATCGGTGTTATCGATACGGATGGCAAGAAGGGCGGCGTTGCCGGCCGAAGAGGTGTCGGAGTAAATTTTTTGGGGCGCGCGGAGTGTGTTCAAGTCGTGCATGGAAGACCAGTATTTCGCATCGGCTTTTAGCGGTTTATATCCAAGTTCGGATTTGATGTCTTCCCACATTTTCGAAGCCGAAGCGACGGTGATGTTGCCGGCAACCGTTCCTTCGACATACAGTTCCTTGATATATTCATGATGGAATGCCATAAATTCGTCATAGGTGAGATTTTCCATCACGCTTTTGATTTCGCTAGGCGAATAGGCTCCTGAAATGATTACTTGCTTTAGCAAAGAAACGCAGCGGAGGTAAGGGGGGTCAAACTCCATATTAGAGATATGTTGCAAGTACATTTTTTTATGGGTTTCGAAGGCGGAAGGGGAGAGGTGCAAGGTTTTCCAGCGCCCCACATAGGTGAGGATATAAGGTTCGATTTGGGTGGAAAAGCCCGAAAAATAGAGGGAGAGTTTTAGGTCTTTTGGATTGCAATTGGAAGAAATGAGGGCCGACCCCCCTTCGGATACAAGGTCGTCAAGTTCGTTTTGGATCACGTAAGTATAAAAGTCGATTTTGGCGGCATTTTGCGGTGCCCTTTCGTAGAACCGCGAAATGAAGGAAAGGGAGACTTCCACGCGAGGGCACAGGTATTGTTTGTCTTCGTAGAGAAAAATGCGTGCCGTGTCGCTATTTTCGACCCACGTCTCCCGCGGCTTCACTTCTTCCGTTTTGACATGTTCCAGGGTGATATTTTTGGGGATGAAAGGGCTTTTTTCAACAAGGTGGGGAAAGTGGCTGCGAGTTTGAAATTGGGTTTTATCGATCGGTACCATCGTATAACGAGTGTTGTACCACTTTTCCGTTTGAAAATTTTGCACCTCTTTCATCGCTTCTTTGGAGAGAAGAAAGAGCGCGCAATTGGAAGGAGTGAGACCGCTCAAGACTTTTTCACATTTTTTGATGCTGGGTTCACTGATGCATGAGACTTTGTACGGGTAACTTTCTAAGGGTTCTTCCACGAGTTCCGATGCCGTTGCCATGACAAAGTTGAACGGATCATTCCTTTCATTCCACTGGTAGCTTAACTCGAGAAGGGTTTTGTAATCCTGGTACACTTTGATGAGATCTTTTTCATGTTTGTACTGGCCGAGAGCGGAAAAGACGTTCGAGATCACTTCCGATTTTTCCTTCAGACCTTTTTTGGTCAAGTTAACGATAACGATAAAGACGGACTCTTCGTCTGAAATGCGGAGAAATTCCGCTCCCAATCCTTCAATCAGTTCCTTCTCAATGAGAGTTCGTTGCAGTGAGCCTTTATGATTTTGGGAGACGAGGTGGGATAAAAAGCGCTCGGACTTGGCTGTAAGTTCGTCATTGTGAGAATTATTAATTTCAAAACAGAAGAGAAGCTTATCTTGTTCGTTGATAGCCTCTACCGTTGTCAGGGATTTTTTTTGTTCTTCGGTGATGAAAGAGGCGTCAAGAAGTGCTGTATCGGCAATTTCCCGTGTAGGAACATGGGAAAATAATGTAGTTACAATCTGAATTTGCTTTTCGAGAGGTGCACTCGAATAGATGACAAGGTGCATTTTATCGGCGCTATAATGATTTTCGTACCACTCCCTAATTTGGGTTTGGGAAAGGGCGGAGAGAGTTTCGTTATTGCCAATGGAAAAACGGGTGAAAGGGTGGTTTGGATTAGAATGTTCCGTTAGGACGTAAAAAAGGCGTCGCATGTCGTTATCGGCATTCTTGCGGAACTCCTGATGGACGGCAAGGCGTTCTTTAGAAAGGGCTTCTTCTTTGAAGAGGGGAGAGGTGAAAAACCCGGAAAAACGGTCCACGGCTCCGTCGAGAGCATCGTTTGGAACAGAAAAAGCATAGACGGTCCTGTCATAGTTCGTATAGGCGTTGGATGTTCCGTTATGTGTCGAAATGTAGTCAAAAAAAGCGTTCGTATCGGGATACTTGTCGCTGCCCATGAATAGCATGTGCTCACAAAAATGGGCGGTACCGAGAAACGGTGCCGGATCATTTAACGATCCGGCTTCCACACAGAGGGAAACGGCGCTTTTCTGGCATTTCGGGTCGGAGACGAGAAAAACCTCCATCCGGTTGCTGAGTTTCAGCCTTGCTTCTTCGATGTCTTGCATGTCAAGCGAGAGGACGGAGAGGGGGTTTTTATTTTCAATGAAGACAAAGTCGTTTACCTTGGCTTGCAAAGCTGCCGTCAAACCAAACAACCAGATGAACATTTGCCGCATACAAAAAACCTCACTCTATAAAAAAGCCATTGTAAATGTTTGCGACAATTTCGTAAACACAATCGCGTTTTCTGCTGCGAAGTTCTTCTTTTGTGCATCCTTCGGCGGGAACCTTGGAAAGATCGATTTCGGGAGAAAATCCGATATGTATCGGCGCTTCGGAAGTGGTGCGCTGCTCGCCCAGTTCGACCTGCAGCGACTGGGGCGGCGGCAAAATTTCGTAAGTGTAGAGGGCAAGACCGAAAAGATGGGTCGGCTTCTTTGCCTTTTTTGCGAGGAGTTCCATCAGCGCGATACTGTCGGGATCAAACGGTGCTATGGGAATTTTCCCATGGGTATTTTTCCGGTCACGGCCGCCGCTGGAGGCGATATATAAGCACAATCCTCCTTCATGGAGATTTTTACCGATTTCATGGATGACGTGCTGGTTATGGGAAATCATGAGCGCTTTTTTTTCTTTTGAGGCGTATTCGAAATACTTTTTGGAATAAATGCAAAAGAGGTTCCGTCCGAGGGAGAGGGGGACGGCAAGGGGGTCGGTGACGACGCGCTCTCCGGCGACAAAGGTGAGATTCGGAGCCAGGCGCGGCGTTACTTTCTCGATCATGAGGCTGATCATTTGCGGGTCGGCTTCGATCTGATGGTTGGCAAGGAGGATCACATTTTCTCCGCTTTCCACCAGCCGGTCGATCGTATGTAAGTGTGCCCGGCCGGAGAGGGTTGATTTTTCAAATTGGACAAGGGGTCGGAAAAATTCCTGGCCTAATGTGTAATAGTCGACGGGGGTGCGAAGGGCAAGGTGATGAGGGCTGAAAGGGTATGGGTTTTCAATTTGTCTTCCCACCGTTTCAAAAAAAGTGGAGAGGATTTTTTGGTACGAGGGAAGATCGAACCCTTTTTTTACCAGAATTTCAAAGTAGGCATGCAAGAAACTCTCAACCGGTTTGAGATGGATTTCGGGAATACCGGCCAATGCATCCGCAAACCCTGCAGTAAAGTCGTCAAACTTCAATTTCTTCTCCGCTCAGCATCGAATAGAATTTGAATGCATTGAGATGGAGCATGTCATTGGGAATGAAGTTGAGTTTGGCATAATGATTTTCGGCGAACCGGATGAGGTCGGTTTTCATTTCGATATTGAGGTAGTCGTTGAGGGCAGGATGAACGGAAATATCGAGTGCAAACTGCTCATTATCAACAATTACGTGATGCAATGCCCTTTCCAAATCAATCGCCGTGGTTTCAAAGCTGCGGATCGTTCCGTTTCCACAGCAGTAGGGGCAATTCATGTGGAGGGTTTGCTCGAGCGATTGACGGTTTCGTTGGCGCGTCATTTCGACCAGGCCGAATTCGTTCATGCCGAGAATCGACCACTTCATGGCATCTTCTTTGAGTGCTTCTTTCAGCCTTTCAAGCACCCTTTTTTGGTTTTTGCGGGTGCGCATGTCGATGAAGTCGATGATGATGAGGCCGCCGATATTGCGGATGCGGATTTGTCTTGCAATCTCTTCAGCCGCTTCCATGTTGATTTGTACGATCGACTCTTCGAGAGATTTCGGATTGGAGGAAGAGCCGCTTTTTCCCGAGTTTACGTCGATGGTGTGCATTGCTTCGGTACGATCGAAGAAGAGGTATCCTCCCTTGCCGAGCCATACTTTCCTTTGCAGCGCCTTATCGATTTCCCTTTCCACAGTAAACCGCTTGAACATGGGCATCTTGTCGCGGTATAATTCGAGTCTTAGGTTGCTGCTGTTTTTGTATTTTTCGAACATGTTTGTGAGAATCTGGAATGAGGATGCGTCATCGATGAGAAGTCTGTCCATCTGTTTGTCGAGAGCGGTCATGAGAGCGCGTTTAATCACATCCGATTCGTGGTAGATGCATTCGGGGTGGTTGGAACCGTTGAATTTTTCCATGATTTGCATCCACAGTTCGGCAAGTTCGCGCGCCTCTTCGATGAGGTCGTCAGGGGATGCGGGCACGCTGGCGGTACGACAAATGAGTCCCATATTGACGGGCAGATCAAAAGCGCGGATGATTTTTTTAAGCCTTTCACGATCACTTCTGTCGGTGATTTTACGGGACACGCCGCGGTGAGGGCTGTTGGGAAGGAAGACAAGATAGCGCCCGGGGATGGACAAGTTGGAAGTGAGCCGAGCCCCTTTGGTACCGATCGGTTCTTTGACGACCTGGACGAGGACCAGTTGGTCGGCCCTGAGGATCTTGGCGATATCGGCTTCTTCTGCCGATTCTTCCGGTTCGGTATCCCAGTCGAACTCCATGTCGTACAATTCTTTGAATTTCTGGGTGTTTTCAAGAATGTCGGAAATATGGACAAATCCGTTCTGGTCTTCGCCGATATTGATGAAAGCCGACTGGATATTTTCCAGAATGTTGGTCACGCGGCCGCGGTATATATTGCCGGCTAGGATCGTCGACTTTTTCCGTTCTACGGAAAGGTCGCTAAGCTTGCGGTGGGAGAGGGTTGCGACACGCGTCTCCTTATCGCCTATATTGATCAAAATCTCTTTCATGCTTAAATCTCAGAGACTTTATACGATCGTCCTTTGTAATGGCCGCAACTTGTGCACATTCTGTGGGGGATAACGGGGTTTTTGCAATTTTTACAAGTTGCCGCTTGCTTTGGAATCTCGCTGTGGTGAGACCGTTTTGCATTTTTGCGCGCATTGGAATGTCGTCCTCGGGGTACTGCCATGGTGTTGTTCTCCTTAGGGTTTTAAATATTTTTTGACAAACGTACGGTCAGGGCACTTTCCATCGCAGCACTCTTGGTACCGCGGAGTTTCGAGGATAACCGCATCGCGAATGTCGTTTTCAAGATTATAGACACCTGAAGGAATATTTTCCACCTCTTCGGTGATATATTGTTCCTTACGGCGGCTTTTAAATTCAAATTTTTCGTTGCATATGATGCACACGGCTTTCCCGGTATATTCGATATTCAGGTGGATGATGAGGGTATTTTCGGCCAGGTAGGCGCGTCCCCATGCACGCACGTCAATGGCATCGTCAAACGGCATGTGGAAATCGAAGGAACGTTCCTCATTTCTAAACAGGTCGCGGAGAATAATTTTTGTGTCCGGATTCATGGTAAACCGGGTAAAGGATACCGTTTTTGAAATTCAAAGGCAACAGTGTTTTTTAGATGTTTTGCGCGATGAGTTCCGGCAAAGTGATCTTGGGTGTGACAAGGAGTTTTTGTGTAAGATAGGCCAGATCACGCCGTATCCATTCCCGTAAATCATGGTCTTGGTCAAAACGGAGAAGGGTTTCGGCGACGATTTTCGGTTTGAGCAGGGGGCCGAGAAATTCGGGAAAGAGCTCTCTTCCGGCAAGGATATTGACGATCGAATAATGAGGAAGGTGGATTTTAAAAATGTGGTTTGCGAGAAAAGTGTCCACCCAGGGAAGCTTATACAGAGTGACTGTCGGCACCCCGTGAAGGGCAAGTTCCAGATTGTTGGTGCCGAGTTTTGCAAGCGCAAATTTGGCGCTCTTCATGAGGTTGAAACGCATCTCGGGCGGGGCAATTTGGTAGGAGTGGGAAAGGCGGGGAAGGAGGCGTTCTATCAAAGGAATCAGGGTTGCATCGCCGGCACAAATCCACTTGGAAATGACGATGGAAGGGTCAAGAAGACGGTCAAAGAGTGGAAGGAGGCGCAAAACTTCAGCCTCGCGAGAACCGGGAAAGAGCAGCATGTGGTTTTGCTCTCCCGTTCGATCACCGCTTTCTGAAGATGGATAGCCGGTAAACACCGCTTCCGGAGGGCCGTTTTGAAAGAGGTCGGGCTCGAAAGGAAGGACGCATGAAAGGATATCGATATTATCTACGATGGTACGCTTTCTTTTCGGCCGCCATGCCCAAATCGAAGGGCACACGTGGTGAAGGATTTTTCCCCGGAATCCCTTTTTACGGAGTGAGGCGACAAGTCCCAAATGAAAGTCGGGAAAATCGATCGTGACAACGATTTTGGGCTGCCTCTCCAAAATGAACCGTTCGAGGGTGCGCCTTGCTCGAATCAGAGTGGGGAGCTTTTGTACCATATCCCAGCCGCCCATCACCGAGAGGGCGGAGACTGGGAGGATCGTTTCGACTTCTTCGATGGTGGAGCCCTTGAGGGTGGCAATGCGATATCGGGAGCCGAGTGCATCGATGATTCTTTTTGCCGTGAGCTCTCCGCTCTTTTCCCCGAAAAGAAGGCAGATGTCTAAAGGTTCTCGAGAAGCCATTGTGCCCCTTCCAGAAAAGTTGCGGGAGAGGTTCCGTGCCCCTGCATGCCGATCGACGGTTTGACGACAAGGTCGAACGAAGAAGTTTTCCGCGCGACTGCATCCCGATCTACAATGGACGCGTGCGCGTCCATGACCTGCGCGGTATGGACGAGAGTATCGCGATGGCCGACGTAAAAACGGGCAGGACGGCTATGAAAATCCAGGAGCGAGACGTTCCATGGATCCTGATTCCGGAGAAAGGTCAAAGGGGCAAAAGCCGTTAAGGCTTTGATGTTCGGCAATTTTGCAAAGAGGTGGGAGGCGACAAAGCCGCCTCTCGAAAGACCCATGAATCCCACATGTTCGCTTTCTCGCGCGAGCTTTGATATGGCTTCTAGCAGCCGGTTTTGATGCCTCTCATAGGCAAGAATTTCATGGCTCCACAAGTTCTGGATATCTTTCGGCTTTTCGTTTTCTTCATGGAAAATGAGCGTGGGACTGATGACCTGCACTCCATGACTTGCGAGATATTGGGCGCCCATATTGATCGAAGGGATTGTGAGGGTGTCGTGGGCCGATAATGCAAAATAGAAAACGGTGCGGCGGCTTTTTTCCTGGCCGAGGGAGCGAAATTCGATGTCGTACAGATCGAACCGATCACTTGGAGTCATGTTGGGGCTGCCTTGTCCGTTTTTTCTGATAGTAATAGTTCCATGTGTCGAATACCTCGCCTAGGGCAGGTTCAATTTGGCTGCGCAGCTTGAGGAATTTCATGCAGTAGGAAAATTCTCGGGCATGGGGAATTCTATATTGGACACGCCTTTTGGTATCGAGGGGAGTAAAACGGAATTGGGAAGAGAGGATGAGGGCGATTTCAAATACGAGCTTCTTTGAGAGAATGATGACAGGTCTTGTGGCTTGGCGTACAAACTCATGCGCCTTATCTTGAATCTCTCCCAAATGGGGCAAAATTTCCCTGGTTTTGATTTCTTTCTGCAAATTATCGTGAAAAA
The DNA here is from genome assembly GCA_001794905.1 of Chlamydiae bacterium RIFCSPHIGHO2_12_FULL_49_11. Classification (GTDB taxonomy): domain Bacteria; phylum Chlamydiota; class Chlamydiia; order Chlamydiales; family 2-12-FULL-49-11; genus 2-12-FULL-49-11. The sequence goes on along the minus strand of MGLW01000032.1, from coordinate 1,744 downwards.
GGGGGAAGAGGAGGGCGCTAAAGAGGACAGAGCGCGGGAAGGAGTGGTTTCCCACGAGCACTTCTTCATCGATGAGATGAAAAAAGTCGAAAACGGTGCTCTCAAGCGGTCCGTCCATCATCTCATAAATGTAGGGGAGGAGGATGGGAAAGAAACCGAAATGTTTCAATTGTTTGAAAAAGGTGGTGGCCGAACCGAGCGCCAAAATATTGGCAACCTCTTCGGTGATGCGGGCAGGGGAACTTTTATGGATTTCTTCGCGGAGGTCGAGAAGAGCCTCATAGGTACGCTTTTCCACCTCAAACCCAAAGCGGGCACGGAATTTGATGAGACGCAGCATCCGCACCGGATCTTGTTTGAAACGGATATAAGGGTCGCCGATCGTCTCGAGGATGTTCCGTTTCAGATCACGAAACCCTTCCACATAGTCGATGATTTCTTCCGTTTCGGGGTCGTAAAAAAGACCGTTGAGGGTGAAATCACGCCGTATTACGTCCTCTTCCTCGGTTCCCCATGTGTTGTCGGTCACGATCAGAGAAGCGTCTTCATTGTCCCCTTTGCGAAAAGTAGAAACTTCGACTACTTTTTTATGGAAGTGGATATGGGCAAGGCGAAAACGACGGCCGATTAAAATGCAGTTGGAAAACAGTTTTTTGATTTCTTCAGGCCGCGCCGAAGTGGAGATATCGTAATCTTTCGGACTCCTGCCAAGCGCCAGATCGCGAACGCTCCCCCCTACAAGGTAGGCGGAAAATCCGTTTCGTTTTAATTTCCGGATGATTCCGATAGCGTCTTTATCGATCGCATCGGGCAAAATATTATGCTCATGTGCAGCGTAAACTTTTCGTTCCACGCTGCCATTCTACAATAAAAACCGAAAAAAGGTGTACAACTCTTTCGCACATAATGATAAAATCCTTTTGCATGCGCCGCTTTGGTAAAACATTTCTTGCCGCCCTGATTGTGGGAGGAACGGCTCTCGGGGCGGGAATGCTCGGCCTTCCCATTTCAACGGCCGGCGGCTCGTTCTACGACGACCTCATCATTTATTTTGTCTGTTGGCTCTTCAACCTGGCGACCGGATTTTTGTTTGTGGAGATCCTGATCTATTTTAAGGAAGGGGTCAACATCGCTTCGATGTCCCGGAAATTTCTGGGTCCCTTGGGCCGCTTTTTTACCTGGGGACTCTACCTGTTCCTCTTTTATTGTCTCATGATTGCCTATATTTCTTCGGGTGGCTCGCTCCTCGGCGAGCTGTTTTCCTTCCCTTCCGAACTTGGCATGGTGGTGTTTGCTTTTATATTTTCCCTGGTGACGCTTGGAGGTGCGGGGTGGTCGAGCCGCATCAACTCGGTCCTCATGGTCGGCTTGATCGCAACCCTGGTCTGGTTCATCGCGGTAGGTGCGGGGCACATCACTCCCGCCATGCTCGGCGAGGGGAATTTTTTTGCCTCCCTCATGGGTCTTCCCGTGATATTCACTTCCTTTGCGTATCAGGGAACGGTGCCGTCTTTGTTCGCCTATCTGGACGGACATCCTGGAAAAACACGCCGTGCTATTTTTTACGGAACCCTCATCCCTTTTGCTACGTACATCATGTGGGACGGTATTTTTAAGGGGAGCGTCCCCCTTGCGGGGCTTTTACATGCCAAAGAGCTCGGACAAATTGCCACCCTCACCCTGTCGGGCGCCTGGCCCGGCCGCGGGATTGCCCTTGCCGTCGCTTCTTTTAGTTTTTTTGCCG
>MGLW01000031.1:39284-40982 GCA_001794905.1 Chlamydiae bacterium RIFCSPHIGHO2_12_FULL_49_11 | reverse complement strand
CTGCACCGTCTATGTCTTTACGCGGGGTGAGCACCATCGCCGCCTGGCTCGCGAGCTCGGTGCTGATTTTGTAGGCCCTCTTGATGCGCCGCCGCCGCGTCTTGTCGAAAGCGTTATCCTCTTTGCTCCCGTCGGCGAGCTCATTGCTACCTCACTCAAGATGCTAAAGCGTGGGGGAAAACTTGCCGTCAATGCAATCCACATGTCCGACCTTTCACATCTCGCATACGAAGACCTCTATTATGAAAAGTCGGTCACCAGCGTCTCGCATGTGACCCGCGCCGACGCCCGCGAATTCATCGACCTTGCCCGGACAGCCTCCATCACTCCCCGTACCGAGCTCTTTCCCCTGAAGAGAGCCAATGATGCTCTCATCAAGCAAAAAGAATCCAGGCACCTAGGGGCCATCGTTCTCGCTATGGAAGGATAAAAGTTGATTGAATGTAAAACAAGTTTGTGATATGTAGTGCGGGAAAGAGGGTGATCGGTGGTGCTTCGCGCGCTTTTGCTATTTATGCTGTGCGGCAGTGTCGGGACCGGTTTTGCGCTGAAAAAATGGCGGCAGCTCACCACTCTCCATCAAAAAATTGCCACGCTCGAAAACCGTCGAGCCCTTCTTCTCGAGAAAAATCTCGAGCTGGAAGAAAAAATCGCCAGCCAAAGCGATCCCAAGTGGATTGAACTCATGCTGAAAAAACACCTCGGCCTGATCGAGACCGGTCAAATTAAAGTCGTCTTCAACGGCACCGAATGATCGCATTGAATATTTAAAGGTTTTTTAAGTATAGTGGTGCTGTGATACTGTTTTGGATTGGACTTGTAATACTGGTGCTCCTGTCGGGCTTTTTTTCAGGTTCGGAAACGGCTCTTTTTTCCTTGCCGGCACTCCGGCTCCACCTCTTTCAGGCAAGCTCCAGGCCGGCGGAAAAGCTGATTGCCAAACTGACGGGAAAGCCAAAGGAACTTCTGGTCACGATTTTGATGATGAACGTCCTCATCAATCTGGGAGTGCAAAACGTAGCTTCGGTGCTGTTCGAGGGAAAAGATAGCGTTCTCTGGAGCGTCCTCTTTCCATTCCTTCTTACCTTGTTCATTGGGGAGGCGATTCCAAAGTCGCTTGCCATTTCATACAATGAAGCCATCGCGAGAGTGATCGCACGCCCGATCTATTTCTTCTCATGGTGTCTGTACCCGATTCGGGTGGTAGTGCAAGAGATCGCCGTTTTTCTGTCCCGATTCTTCGTTATTTTTTTCCGGAAAGAGAGGGACATTTCCCGCAAGGAACTAACATACACCTTAAAAGCTTCTGTTTCAAAGGGGCTCATCGATCCTGAAGAGGTCGAGATTTTTGAAAACCTGCTCGGCGTCGGGGAAGTGTGCATCAAGGAAATCATGCGGCCGCGCCAGGATATCATTACTTTCGAGGTCGGAGGAAATCTGGAAGGGCTCATCACCACCTTTACCAATCAGGAATGTTCGCGGGTAGTGGTCATTTCGGGCAGCCTCGACAACGTGGTCGGGGTCTTTTCGTGGAAAGACTACTTTTTGCACCAGCCAAAAATCCGGTCGGGGCAGGATGTGGCCCGCTTTTCCCACAAATGTCTCTTTGTTCCCGAAACGCTCCGTGCTTTTCGGCTCCTTTCGTATTTGCAACAGAAAAATGAAGAGTTTTGCCTTGTTGTCGATGAGTACGGGATG
>MGLW01000031.1:19480-39274 GCA_001794905.1 Chlamydiae bacterium RIFCSPHIGHO2_12_FULL_49_11 | reverse complement strand
TGTTGACCAAGGAGGATTTGATCGAAGAAGTGATCGGCCAAATCCGCGACAAGCGGGATGAAGTGCCTTTATATTATTTCCAGAGCGACGATGTGATCATCGCAGACGGGAAGATGGAAATCAACGATTTGGAAGAAGAATTCAAAGTGGAACTTGAAAATCCGACCCATATGGCGACGGTGGGGGGTTGGCTGACCGAAAAGCTCGGATCGATTCCCAAAAGCGGATATAAACTCGAGCGGGCGGGCCTTGTTTTGCATGTCCTTTCGGCCGACGAGAAACATGTGCGCAAAGTTTATATCAGGAAGGTGCGGTAAATGGCGTACCTCTTTTTCTTCTTCGTCCTCGTTTTTCTCGTGATCCAGGGCTTTTTTTCCATGATGGAAATGGCCGCCGTTTCGTTTGACCGGATCCGACTCGAATATTATGTCAGCGAGAAAAACGTGCGCGCGCAGCGCCTTTCTAAGCTTCTCGCACGCCCGAGCTACCTTTTCGGCACGACTCTTGTCGGCGTCAATTTTTGCCTTCAGGCAGGCTCCGAATGCGCCCGCCTTTTCTTTGCTGACCTTGGACTAGAACCCGGATGGGCACTTCCGTTTCAGACGATCGTGGTGGTGATTTTTGCCGAGCTTACTCCCATGTTCACCGGCCGCAGTTTTCCCGAGCAAGTTTCCTTTCGCGGCATCAACGTGTTGTATTTCTTTTGCAAGCTTTTTCGTCCCTTCATATGGGCGCTCAACATGTTTAACTGGGTGATCCATAAACTCCTCCGCAAAGAAACGAAAGAAGACGACTATCTTTCGCGTGAAGAGCTCCAGAAGGCGGTGGAAGGGGGGCGTGTGGGAAAAGAAACCTTTTTTCAGGCGATGGTCCACCATGTTTTTTCTCTCAAGAATAAAAGTCTTTCTCAATTTGTATTCCCTCTTTCCAATCTCACCCGTTTTACCAAAGAACAGACGGTGGCCAAAGTGCGGGAGCACTTTGTGACAAGGCCGTTCGAATATGCCCTTGTCTATGATGAAAGTATGACCAATGTGCTCGGCATGTGCCGCGTCAGGGACCTATTGGGGAAACCCTACGACATGACTCTGGATACCATGGTAGGTCCTATCTGGTACGCGACCGAAGAGATGACTCCGTTTCAAATGATCCGCGGCTTTCGGGAAAACCGCGCCCCGTTCGCCTTGATTTTGAATAAGAAGGGGGATGTGATCGGGGGTACGACCCTCGATACGGTTACCGGCTTTTTCATCGACTCCGCCTCCGACTTTTCCGACGCACTCGTGCAGGAGCGCACCACCCACATCCAGCGTACTTTTCCTGCAACGACAAGACTTTCCGATCTCCAAAGCGAAATTCCGTTTGATTTCCCATACGATAGCGGTACGACGCTCGAGGAAATCATGGTAGAACATCTAGGCCGCGCCCCGGTCAAAGAAGAAACGATCCACGTCGGTTCATACCTATTTACCTTGCAGGAATCGGGCTTCCTCGCCACCAAAACGATCCTCGTCCGCACAGCTTGATAGAGTCCATATCATGCCTATCCCCATTATCATGTTTTGGCTGCGAAATGCTATGGCATATCCGCTCGACAATTCTATGGAAACATGTCATTATTTTTCGGAAATGATATTATTCGTTACAAGCAGCCAAAACATGATAATGGGGATAGGCATGATATGGAGGATGAAGAAAAAGAGAATCAATATGACTAATATGATAGAGGAGAAACTCGATGATTGAAGCAATTGCAGTCGGTCTCGGTTCGATTTGGTTTTGAGGTCTATTTGATCTTCTGCAGGGCTGTTTGAGAAGATAGTGTTTCGAGCAGGAGGTCGATTTCCTCCGGCGTGGTGGTGCGGTGGAAGGAGAAGCGGAGGGAGGAGCGGGCGGTGGCGGGAGAGTGGCCGGCGGCCAGGAGTACGTGGGATGGTTCGAGCGAGCCGGCGCTGCAGGCGGAGCCAAGCGAGATGATGCAACCCTCGCGGTCAAGCCTGATCAGGAGCGCTTCGGCATCGATTCCTTTGAAATGGACCGACGAGGTGTTCCCCAGTCGATGGGGACCGCCGTGGATTTCACAATCGGGAAGTATTTCCAGGAGAGATTTTTCAAACCGGTCGCGGAGCGCTTTTATGGCTGTAAATTGTGCGGGATCAATGAGGCGGACGGCGGCCGCAAAACCCAAAATGCCCGCGACGTTTTCAGTGCCGGCCCGCATGTCCCCTTCCTGATGGCCCCCCTGAAAGAGCGGTGCAATCGGAGTGAGCGGATTTACGACGGCGATGCCGACTCCTTTAGGGCCGAAACATTTATGGGCTGAAAACGAGGCCCCGGCCACCCCGGCGAGGTCAATTTCCATTTTTCCGAGGGCTTGGGAGCAGTCCAGGATGAGAGGTACATCGAACGCGTACAGGAGGGATTTTATCTCGGAGAGGCAGGAAAGGAGCATGCCCGTTTCACTGTTGGCAAGAGAAAGAGCCACAAAGGAGACTTGCTTTGATTGCAATACCCGGGACAGTTCATCCGGATCGAAGTACATGTCGGGGAAAGTGGCAAGATAGTGTACTTTGGGACACCACCTTTCAATGGGCCGGATGAGGGAGGTGTGCTCGATCGCAGTGGTGACGGCCGTCCCGGGACGCTTTCGGAAACCGTGGACGAGGAGGTGGTTTGCTTCGGTGGCTCCCGAGGTGAATACGATCGTATCGGGGTCTATCTTGAGGTGGGCGGCGATTGTTTCGCGGGCATGAAGGAGGCGCATTTTGGCAGTGCGGCCATAAGCTGTTACTGATGAGGGGTTTGCTGGAGGACCTTCCAAGTCAAGGCGCATCGCTGTAAATGCCTCGGGTGCGAGGGGCGTCGTGGCGTTGTAGTCAAAAAAAGCTTTCATGCAACTATTCGGATTAACATCAGAGTGATGTTATCATATCCACCGCTTTTTTTGGCAGAGGCGATCAAGTTTTGAGCGATTGTATCAAGGGCAGCGGAAGTGTCCATGAGGCGGAGAATCTCTTCTTCGCTCACAAGGTCCGACAGGCCGTCCGAGCAGAGGAGGAAAATGTCGTCGTGCATGTAAGTGATTTTTTGAGTTTGAGGCCTCACCTTGAGCGAAGTACCGATCGCTTGAGAGAGAACTTTTTTCCCGGGGCCTTGTCCCGTCATGTCGTGGACGTGATCTTCGGTGAGAAGCGCCAGGTACTCTTTGCGAAAGCGGTAAATGCGGCTATCTCCGATGTGGGCAAGGTAGAGCTTGTCGTTATGACGGTAGAGGAGGGAAAGTGTTGTGCCCATCCCATGCAGGTATGGGTTCGAAATGCTAAGTTGATAAATCCACAAGTTTGTGTTCTGCATGGAAGTGTCGAGAAAGTCGAGCACCGACTGGTCGGATAAATCGATGTTCTGTTTTTGAAAAAGACGGAGAGTCTGAATTTCGCGGAGCATATATTCGACGGCAGAAGATGCGGCAATTTCGCCCGCATTGTGGCCGCCGAGTCCGTCTGCGAGAATAAAAATCCCTTCTTCCTGCATTTTTGCAAATGCATCTTCATTAGTGGCGCGGACGAGTCCCTGATCAGAGAGGGCAAAGCTTTCAATTTTTAGAGCGACCATAAGACACGCATAACATTTATGCAATTGAATGTCACGTGCAAAATAATTGAGGGAATTAGGCTGCGGCTCTTCTCATAACAAAAACCCAAGAAGAGTGCAAGGAGGAAGAGAGATGTACAGAGAGGGATGTTGGAAATGCCCTGATCGGCAGCGATGTGGAAGAGGGAAAAGACAAGAGCGCTTGTCAGGATGATCCCTGCAGGGGAAAGCCGGCGGCGGAGATACGTTTGCAAAATGCCGCGGAAAATGAATTCTTCGAATACCGGAGCGAATAGAAGTGCCATGACGAGGGCGCCAACGAGGCCGATTTTGTTTTGCAGAGCTTCCTGCATCATGCGGAGCGCATTTTGTTTGAATTCGAAAGGGCCGAAAATCAGCTCGCAGAAAGTTTCTACGGCGATCGAGAGGGCAGCGACAAGAAAAAATCCTGTGAAAAGCGAAACAAAACCGAGTTTGATTTCTTGTGCGAGGGACATTTTATGCGGAAATAAGCGGTCGCGGAGGATGCGCTTTAAGTCAGGAAAACGGCTCTGAAATACTCCCAAAAATCCGGCGGAGCAAATAAGATAAATTCCGATTTGCATATAGGGAGCCCAAGCGATGAAGGGGAGGGGGATTTGCGGAGTGAGCAAAGCAAAAAAAAGGGGGAGGACAAAAAAACCGGTGAGAACGATGCCAAAAACGGCACACAGATGCATACCCGTGAGATGGGGGCCGAGAAATCGCGTTCCTTGCAAATGGAAAACCCCTTTTAATCTGAGGGTCCAAAAGGAAACGAGGCCGACTATAAGGAAAATAATAAAAAAAATGAGTTCCTGCGCGCCTTCGGTCATGTTTGCCATTTTGCCATCTGGATGTAGAGGTACATTTCCTTCGTCATTTCCTGTACGACGCTATTTCTTTCCGAATAGACGCTACGCGTGAGATAAGCGGGAAATCGTTCGATATCGAGAGCCTTCTCTTCAATTCGGAAATTTTCCTGCAATATAGTAGTGGCGGCGTGGTGTCGCATATCCACCACCTTGAGTTTGACAAGGGCGCTGTATTTTTTGTGAAACGGGAAAAGCCGGTGATACCACCCTTGCGGCAGCGGTTTTTTTTCGTCCAGGTCAAGATGGACGAAGACGAAAAATTCGCTGCTCGTTTCGATTTCGGAAAGCCACGCGTTACCCTCGGCAAACGGATCGACACCGCAATGATCGAAGTGTGCGGCATCGAGAAATTCGTCTTCGGCGGTCATGTAAAACAGGCCGCACGACTCGAGATGCGCGCGTGTCATGGTGCCGGCCCAGTGGGTTTTCGTGTCTCCCACGGCAATGAAGGCGATTTTTGGTTTGACCATTCCGTCGCTGGTGTGGGTTGATTGCATCGCGCTCTTATCGGGAGTGCAAGAGGCAAAAATGATAAGCAAAAAAGCGTAGAGGGTTTTCATGATTTTTTTCCTATAAAAGATGAGTAAGGTTGCATGATGAGCGAATCGTTCTCTTCCCGCAGCCGGTCAGTGGTCACGATGACCGAAGAGATATTTTTTCGCACCACGGGACGATTGGTATTATTCACGTTGAAATAGACAACATAGGTTTTTCCGATGACGATTTTCACGAGGCGTGCCGAAATGACGGTCGCCGTGAGTTTATGTTGTCCCGACATCCATTTGGAGCGCAGCCCAAACAATTTCGATGTGTATTCGATGAGCGATTCGTATATTTTTCCTCTTTCCCAATCGATATCACCCGTTCCGTCGTCTTGCGGGTAGGCGTTGTTATTGCCGTTTTGGGTATGGCCCATTTCGTCGCCCATGTGCATCATCGGAACGGTCGGCGTGACGGCAAGCGCCGTCATAAAATTTTTCATCTGCTTGGCTCTGTGGTGCAGGATGCTTGGATCGCGTACCACGCCTTCAAACCCGCCGTTTGCCGAAATGTTGTAGTCCATCCCGTCCCTGTTTTCTTCTCCGTTGGCTTCGTTATGTTTTCTAGTATAACTCACAAGGTCGTGCAGGGTGAAGCCGTCGTGGGTGCAGACATAGTGGACGCTCCACCTGTCCTGGTATATGTGGGGAGAACCTTGCAATGCCAAAGTGGCTCCTTTGCTGCTTCCCTTGTCGCCGCGGATGAAAGAGCGGATCGGTCTTTGAAACGCGTCGTTCCACTCGAGTGCCGTTTTCATCGGAAACGATCCGACCTGGTAAAGGCCTCCCGGGTCCCACGGTTCCATGAACCATTTGAGGGGAGAGAGGACCGGGTCGGTTTTGATGGCTTGGAAGAGAGGCGGATTTTTCAGTGGCGCCCCTGTTTTTCCCCTGACCATCGTGGAGGCAAGGTCAAAGCGGAAGCCGTCGATCATGAATTCGGAGGTGAAATAGCGGAGGGAATTCAAGATCCACCGCATGGTTTTTGGATGGTTTGCCTGGATCGAATTGCCGCACCCCGTGTAATTGGAATGTTCGCCCTTGTCGCTCAAGATAAAATATGCTTCCTTGTCGATTTCGGACAGGGTGGAGAGGGGGGAGGCGTGGTTGTAGACTACATCCAGGTACACTTCCATCTTTTCTTCGTGGCAGGCGCGCACAAGCTCTTTCAATTCTACAATTGCCGCGTCGTTTTTTTCCCCTGCCGCATACCGTTTCATCGGGGTGAAAAAGTTCACCGTATTGTATCCCCAGACATTATATAGCCTCTCTCCCGTGATGGGATTGGTACGGGGATTCTCCACCTCGCAAAATTCAAAGACGGGGAGGAGTTCGATGGCAGTGACGCCCAATTTTTTCAGGTAGGGGATTTTGTCGACGATGCCGAGGTACGTGCCCGGATTTTTTACCTCCGAGGACGGGTGTTTCGTGAAGCCGCGCACGTGCATCTCATAGATTACCACCTCTTCCTGTTTCAATGCGGGCCGTTTGGAGCGCCCCCAATTGAAAGTCCGGTCAAGGACGAGGGTATTTTTGAGGGTTTCGGGAAAATCATTCCATTTGTTTGTAGTGTTGAGGGCAAGGCCGTACGGGTCAAGGACCCTGGTTTTGTCGTCTAGTTCGAAAAGGTAGTGCATATCGTCATTCACCTCGGAAACGGCGCAGCTGAAAAGGCGTTCCCCATCGGGTTCCATAGCCACTTTTTTGATGACGCTACCGTCTTTCGGGGAGAGGAGAAGGAGGCTTACGCGGTCTGCTTTCGGGCTATCGAGAGCAAAGGTAAGTGAAGATGTGGAAGGCTCTCTTTTAAAGAGCCGGTCGAAGAAGCCGGGTGCCATAAACCCAAAGATTATCGTTTTCACGGGAAATTTCATAGGAAAAAATTTGCAACTCTGATAGACTGATGACGAACGTGATTTTACGAATCATGGAGCGAGAGGATTTAATTTTTAAGGAGGACGGATGTCTTTTGAAAACGCTGAACAGAACTTAAAGGAATTTGGGAAAGAGCTCAATCTTGAAGGATTGCAATTTGATGAAAATAACACCTGTATCTTGGGGATTGACAACAAGTTTTCTTTGCACATCACGTATGAGCCCAATTCGAGGAGATTATATCTTTATTCTCCTCTTCTTGACGGGCTTCCACAAGATGCGAAATCGCGCCTTGTTTTATATGAGACACTGCTTGAAGGCTCAATGCTGGGCGGTCACATGGCAGGCGGCGGCGTTGGGGTAGCGGTTAAAGAAGAGCTGATTTTGATGCATTGCGTGCTTGAGATGGAAAATGCCGATGTGCTGGCGCTGCGTCGTTTTGCCCCCATTTTTGTCGAAGCGGTCGAGAAGTGGCGCGACATTTTGCAAAAAATCATCGACGGCACCTTTGACAAAGACCGTGACGGTCCGAAGTTCCCGACACCGGGGATGGCCGGCGGGGCAGGCGGTGGAATCCAGCACCCTACCGGGCCCAAACCGGGCAGCGGCGGCAAACCGGGCGACTCTTACATCAAAATTTAGAGGCGATTCAGGGGAAGACCAAGCGTCCTCCCCGACCTCTAACCACCTGTATGAAACGCTAGGGCGTCCCGTAAAATAATTTCTCATGAGGATGAGTGCACGCTTTTGCCCCACCCTTACATTCCAAGACCTGTGAAGGCACTATCTAATCCTATTCGCCTAAAAGTGAACCTATAAAATGCTCTTGCTTGTTTTTCGGATCTTTTTCCTTACCTAAAAATTAGTCCGTAAATAGGAAAAAGCTAATTTGCGGCCGCTTTAAAGAACCCTAAAAAGCGGCTGCAAACATGCAAATGCATATTTGCAGATTGATTTCATACACGGATTTGTCTATGATGTAATTTTTAAAAGGGGGATCTTTAATGCATCAATCATCATTTATTGGTCGAGAAGCCGAGATGGAGCGACTAAAGGGGCTTTTAAAGAAGAAAAGTGCGAGCCTTATAGTGGTTAGAGGACGTCGACGGATTGGAAAAAGCAGACTTCTTTCTGAATTTGGGAAAGAGATGAAGAGCTTCTTTTTTACAGGTACTCCACCCAGTCGAAAGACAACGGCGCAATTACAGCGCGATGAATTCGTCCGTCAACTGTCAAGAGCAGGAATTCCAGGCGTTCATCCGGATGATTGGGGCAATATGTTTTGGCAACTTTCAAAGCATACGGAAAAGGGACGAATTCTGATCGTATTGGATGAAATTTCATGGATGGGCAATAAGGATTCGGAATTCTTAGGAAAGCTCAAGAATTCCTGGGATATGTACTTCAGTAAAAATTCCCAATTAATTCTCATTTTATGTGGCTCCATTTCTTCGTGGATCGAAGAGAATATTCTGAGTAGCACAGGTTTTGTGGGTAGAGTGACAATCGATTTAGTCCTTGAGGAGCTCCCTTTAAATGTTTGCAATGCCTTTTGGCATCCCAAAGAAAAAAGAGTTTCTGCTTATGAAAAATTCAAGCTGCTCTCTATCATGGGGGGAGTGCCCCTCTATTTAGAACAAATTAGGCCTGATTTACCAGCAGAGCAAAATATACGAGATTTATGCTTCACGAAAGGGGGACTTCTCGTTAAGGAATTTGAAGAAATATTTTCTGATATTTTTTCTCGTAGTATTGCGACCCATCGACAAATCATCAATTGTCTGGCAGACGGTCCCAAAGAGCTGATACAAATCTGTAAGGAATTAGGAAAGAATCAAGGCGGCAGATATAGCAAACATCTAGATGAATTAGTGAAAGCAGGATTTGTGCAGAGAGATTTCGCATGGCATTTGAAAAGCGGGAAGATAAGTAAGTTGAGTCGGTATCGGCTCAGTGATAACTATCTAAGATTTTACTTAAAATACATCGCTCCTAATCATGCAAAAATCGATAGGGGAGGCTTCTCAAACTTCATGTTATCTAGTTTATTAGGCTGGGATGGAGTAATGGGATTGCAATTTGAGAACCTGGTGACCCACAACCGGAAGATTCTCTGGGAAATGATGGGGATACCTCCTGAAGAAATTGTAATGGATGGTCCTTTTTTCCAGAATTCATCTGCAAGACAAGCTGGATGTCAGATCGATTACATGGTGCAGACGCGTTTCAATACTCTTTATATTTGCGAGGTAAAATTTGCGAAAAATCCCGTAGGGCCTAAGGTTATTGAAGAGATGGAAGAAAAGACACGACGGTTAAAAGTTCCGAAGAGATTTTCAATTCGGCCAGGACTTATCCATGTGAATGGTGTAGAAGATAGCGTTTTAGACCGCGGATATTTCGATAAGGTTATCGATTTTAGTAAGCTTTTAGAATAAATTTTATGCTTATAGGAATGAAAGTATTTCTTGCGTTTGGTATGAAGCCATTTTTTAAATTTCTTTATTGCATAAATTTCCTTTATGTTCTACCATTTCATTAAGAAATTATCAATATATCTTCCGGCCTGCAGGGGGTTCCAAAATGTCACTAGTGCTCAATCTCAGTAATCAGGGTTACGATTCCGGTAATGTCAGCCGCGTAATGAACGAGCTTGCCGGCGATTCACAGGTTACCGAACTTGACTTATCGGACAATAACATCGGCAACGAGTCGGCGAAGCTGATTGCCCAGATGCTTCGTGAGAATAGAGTTTTAACGTCGTTGAATTTGACGGGGAACGTTGTCGGGAATGTGGGGGCAAGAGAGCTCAGCGATGCCCTCCATTCCAATACGACCCTGATAGCGCTCCATTTGGACAATCAGAGGCGGGGGACTATCGATTCTTCGCTTGTAAGAGCCATTCAGGATCAACTTGCCCGGAATGTGCGCGAGAGAAGACCGAGTTCGCCGGACACGACGCCGTATGATCGGCTCGGAAAAGAAGCGAAATTTGTTGAGAAGGCTCTGGATGTCCAGCCGGTCGAGTCGCACGAGCTGTTATATTCCCTTTGGAGAGCAACGGTTACCTTTGCGGACCGGTGTATAAGGCAAGAGCCGGTGCGGGAAAATTTCCCGTTTGCAGTGGCCTTTCGCCTTTTGAATGCCTTCAATCGGGCGATGCTGGTGGACAAAGAAACCAAGCTTTTACTCCTTCGCGTCATTCAAAGTTATCTTACATTGGGTATTCTTGCAGAAAATTACATGTCGGGGAGCAAAGAACCCCTTCGATTTTATGAAGAAGTCATTCGGGAAATGCAGGAAGCGATTGACAAGTTTTCGCACATCGCCGGTGAAGAGAGGGGGCGCATTATTCGGTCTTCAGCCGATGCGCGCGTGGTATTTACAATTGATGTACTGCAAGAGGCGCTGAAGCATTTGGATACCGATCAAAATTCCTTCATTGAATTTTTTCAGATTGTTGGGTCAATCGTCGCCGGAAAGTTTGGCAATGCGGCGAAATTCGTCTCGCAAAAAGCGCGTTCCCTAAGTTCCGGGTGGTATTTTGACGTTTTAGCGGTGCAATTTCATGGAATGCAGGGGAGGGCTCATTATGGCGCTCTTGAATTTCTAGCCTTTGATTCCAAGGACGATTGGCACGTTCAGTTTGCCAAAATCGAAGCATTGGATTCCATTTTAAAATTTACCTCCGACGAGCGTATCTCTAAAAGGGCGCTTGCGCTCTTAGACACCTTTTGCCGGTGCGCGGGGTATATTCCGCAAACCGGTGAATATCGCGGTACCCTCCGCGAAGAGGTGCGAGGCCGCCTTATAGAGGCTTTAGGGGAGCTCATGCATCATCCTTACGAAGAAACGGGACTTCGGGGGTATTCAGAATCCCTCTTAAGGGAAGCCCGCCGCAAAGAAACAAACACGTTGCATGCGCTTGCAGTCCATTACATGGACGACAATGATCATGGGCAAAAGTGGCTCACTCTCCTCACGCCTGATGAACCGTCTTTTCCTCCTAGCATTCCGCACAAAACCCCTGCTGAAACCGCTGTCGCTTCCTCTTCACACTCCTCTAATACGACCCTTTCCTTCTCATCTACCGATTCCTCCCTTTCCGTCTCTCCCATAGGGATCCCGGCTGCGGCACCATCTCTCATTGCTACCGACCCCAAGGGCCGCACTGCTTTACACCACGCCGCTCGTAAAGGAGTGGGTGAAGTACAGAAAGTGTTAGTCCAAGCGCAGAACGAAGGGGTTCTACATGACCTTCTCCTTGTTTTAGACAAGAAAGGAGACACTGCGCTGCATCGTGCCGCCTCGTGTGAGCGTAATAATATCGAAGTAATTCGTGCTATCCTTGATGCCGCTAAAATGGAAGGTATATACGGGATGTTACTCTTAAATCGAGATACGAAACTTGATGCAGAGCCTGCTTTATTCTTTCTCTTCCTATCGGCGGCCAATCATGGTTGGACGGAAGTTCATGATGAGGCTTTAGATTTTACCAGGGAGCATAACCTTGTTAAAGTTATGTTCTGCCGATTCACGAAAATAAGAAAACATAACTGGAATCCAGTGGCTTACGCTGTGAGGCATGGCAGTGAAGAGCTTATAAATAAATATGTCGGATTGGCGCAAGAAGCGGGAGTTTTGACGGATTTGTTTACTGCGTATGATGTGGGTATAGGTCTTCTTTCTGCTGCATTTGCGCGAGGAGAGTTGGGAATTTTTCGGAAGGTGCTCAATTTTGCAAAAGAACAAAATCTATTGCGAGAAGCGATTCATTTCGCAGGAGAGGAAGGGATTTTAACTTATTTTGTCGGTTGCGGTGATTATTTTGATGTTGTTCAAGAATTGATCACGCTAGCTCGACATTTGAAAATGCTTCCTGAATTGTTTGCATTCAAATCGTTCCATAACAATCCTTTGTTTTGTGCACTTTACGCAGAAAAATGGGAAGTGATACAATTATATCTCAATTTTCCCGAAAAGAATCTCATTTCATTCTGTGTAAATTCTTCGCTGAATGGTTGGAATGTGCTAATGGGAGCTATACGAGAAAATAGCCAAGAAGTCGATGTATTGCAAAAATTGATAATGATATCTAAAAATGTAGGGGTTTTAGAATCTCTTCTTTTGATGAAAACGGAACAAATGTGGTTGCCGCTGCATATTTATGCGGGGACCTTGTATCAAGGCATGACTCCGTTATTCATTGCAATTGAACGAAAAAATGTTAACGCTATTAGGGCTTTATTGCAAGCAGCAGCGCAGTTGGGCGTTTTGAATCAAGTTCTCTGTCAGAGAAATGCGGATGGTAAATTGCCGCTAGAATTTGCATATCAGGAAATTGTAAAGCTTTCAGATCGACAAGTTATGATGAAGATTATAGATTTATTAAATCAGGCGCATCAGCAAAGTAATTAGAAACTTTATTCTGTCTTTTTTTTAGGCAGTTGTATGTTTCTTCTGACTCTTTCGATTTCGTCAAAGCCTCGTTTCTTTTCTTGGGTAGTTTTGGTTTTTTTTACTTCATTCTCAGTTTGTTTCATTTGCTGTAATACAGAATCTGCAGGAATGAGTGGACGGCTGAATAGCAGATCTTTGGAGACTGTGTCTTGAGTAGGGACGGTTGATGGTTCGGGCGAGTCAGAAGTTGTTTTATCTTCTTTTGGAATTTCATGTTCTACTTTTGTCCAAGTTTCGGAATAGTCGGAGGTTGTCGGGGTGGAGGTATGATTGTTGGCGGTGATGGTGTGGGCGGTTAGGGTGTAGGTGGAAGCGCCGGGGTCGGCACGGAGAGCAGCTTCGACCAGCTTCTTGATGCGAGGATCGTTGTCCTTGAAGGTCCCCAGATTCACCGGTTTGTTGTTCAACGTCGCCGTCACTCGATATGCACGATTGCTCGAGTCGGTGATTAGTAACCCTTCACCCAATGGTATGTTGGATGCCATAATGGTGCCTTTTATTATGATTGCATTTCTTTAATTATAACATTATTTTTAATTAAATACAATGGGTTGAGCGGGAAAGAGTTGTAAGTAGCTAATAATCAATATGACATGGTGCTTTTGTAACGAAGCGGGGGGCAGCCGGTTGGCTCCCCTCGCTTTTTAATGAACTGATTCCTCACAAAAGTACCCTATCCGGCGTCGTTTTGAGTAACTATTGATAAGTCAGTCACTTTGATTTAGGAAATGCAGCCTGAGTTCGTTTTACACAAAATGGTTGATTGATAACAAGACATAAGCCGGCCTTTCGCTAATATTTCAACAAGCGGACGTAAAAGGCGAAAAGAAAAGCAATAAAGCAGAAAATCGACAAAATAATGTCTTGCGTTTTTCTCGATTCCAGATAGTTGATCAACCATTGGTATGCAAATACGAACAAGTTAAAATACAAAGAAAAAGAACCGTACCAGGCAATCGACTCATGCATATGTAAAGAATGCAATGCCAAATATCCCAAGAAAATAACTATCATCAAAGCCCAACCAAGACTCTTAAGGTCAATTTTTTTTCGCAAATAACTTTTTCTAAAGCCTAATAGGCAGCCAGCAGAAGTAACTAATAACCACATAATTCCGAACGAAAAAAGACTTGATGGCATAGTTAATACTCCCTTTCTGAATTCGCATGTTGTTCTACATGATTTGATTATCTATCTTGATTACGCTCGGCTTGTGCTTCTTGACAAGCATTATCGAAATGCTCTTTAGCAGAACTAAAAGCGCCATATGCTGCAATACCGGCTCCGACAGTACCTAGTGCATCTCCTGATGAAGCAAACGCACCCTAATCCAAAATTTTTAATGCTTTTTTCAAGTTCAGCTTCACTTCGACTTGCTTGGCTTTCACTCACATATACGATCAAATTCTCCGGAAATTTCCGGACGATTTTGAAAAATAATACGTCTAATTCCTTAAAAATTGGATCATTAAAAATCTCTTCTTGCGTGTGTGTTTGCAAAAATTCTAAAGCCATTCTTGCCTCTCGCACGGTTGTGAAAGTCAATGGCTTCGACATTGTTGAAAACGACAAATAGTCTCGGGATATGCTCTCACATAGAATGCGGTCATCCCTATCCAAATGAATGGCGAATGCAAGTAAAAAACTATACTTTTCAAAAACATTGGTTTCAAAATAATTTATGGTGGATTTATGATCAAGAAACATTTTTGATGATCAAGATCATCTGCCCCTGTACTGGCTTCGCACGATGTCCGAAAGGACATTCGGGCGTGGGCAGTCAATTTGATTTAGGAAACACAGCCGTACGGGGTTATCTTTGCTTAATGGTCAAATGGATCTATTAAATTTGGTAAGTGTTCCCATGCTATCTTTTTTGCGGTGATTTCGTACTTAAACATATCAGTTTCCTCAGATTGCTTAGGAGGATGATTATACCAATCGACAAATATTATTACTTTTCTTCTCTCAAAGCATAAATCGAAGATGTTGCCGACATCCCTTAAATTATGTAAAGTCCCCGTGAATCGTTTTTGATTAAGAAGTATTTCGCAAATTCCAGTGACATGTAGTTTGCCTCGTATTGTATTGCATTTTGATAAAGAATATTTCTTAAGCAATCTTGAATCAGTAATTTCCGAACTTTCAAGTGAAAAAATGGCCTGATCTTCTGCATGAGCAACATCCAAAATCGTACCATCATGAAAATAGTGAATTAATCTCTTGATTATTTTAATGTCCATTTGCATAAGAATTATTCCGGATACACATGATAGGCATCGCTATTTTTTGAGACAGGATTTCCTTTCCCATCTAAATATTCATCATGATTGCCTGTTTTATTTGGGTTTGGTTTGTGAAAATGATCGCGTCCCTGGTGCCCCTTCCCGTTGGGCTTGGCTTCATCATGCTCCAAGACAATTCCTGTCCTTTTATTTTTGAACTTACTTCGACCTTTTTTTTCTGCTTCGGGATGAGTAATATTTTCCCACTCAGGATTTCTTTCTAATTCTTTTACATTTTTTGGCAAGTCCGAGTCGGTGCTTCCTGTTTTACTTCTTTCATATGTGTGATTTACATTGGTGGAACTATAGGATGCAATTCGAAATTGGTCGTTCAGTGAGTTTAGGCTCTGATCAATAAATTGATCTACCAAAGGACTAAAAATAAAAGAATCTGGTATGGGATGGTGTAATTCCACGTAGTCATGGGAAGAGTTGTGATTTTTAGTTTTGGCGTGATTGTGATTAGTTTGATACCAGTCATAACCTTGTTTCAATATCCAGCCCGCAGCAAGTCCGCCTGCAATTGCCGCCGTTACAGGTAACGAGATTGTTACGCCGGCTCCCCATGTAAGCGTTAGAAGAGGGAGTGCAAATCGTCCATCTAGGTCTACGTATTTCAAAGGGTCGCAACCGGCATACGCGTAAAGGTTCGGTCCATTAAGCTTGCCGGCTGGATCGATAGTTGTCCAACGTAGAATTTCGGGATCATAATATCTCGTGCCAAAGTAAACAAGGCCGGTTTCCACATCTTCTCGCTTACCTGAAAACATCCAGGAGCATTTCAACAGATTGCTTGTGCTTTTTTTGCCAAATGGAGTGATTTCAAAGTCATATTTTTGATCAAAATGCATATCGGAAAGTTTTATTACCCTCGCAAGTTGATCCACCGTACATCGATAACAATGCCCATCTTTGAGACGCATAAAAGCGGGAATGAATTGATTTGGGTGCAAAGGATCTTTCGGAACACGAATCTCAATAAGTCTTTGATTCTGATCGTATGCTCCAATTTCATGATTCTGCAAGTAGAGGTAGTTTTCTTGTGCTAGTAAACAGCCATTTTTGTACACATTCTTTTTTAAACGCCGTCCAAATGGATCATAGAGAAAGGTAACTTTGTATTCGTCTTTTCCGGCCTCAATAAGTCGATTCAATGCATCGTATTTATACTGCCATGTCCCCGAAGGTGACTCTTTTTTGATAATATTGCCATTGACATCATAATCACAGTGAATATCGTTAAATTCGATAAGCTCATTGTACTCATTGACGATAGACTCTTTAGGATTTCCATCAGAAGTGAACAGAATGTCTAAATTATTTTCTCTAGGTATTTCGGGCTTAATAAAATTTGAAAATGATTCGGTGCAAATACCATTTCCCTGAGCGTCAAGGAGCCGAACGGTGGTCTGATGATCAGATTGTGTATAGTGAAGGCGAAAGTATGGGGAAAGAGAGATCAGGAGGCCGTCCTCATTGCGATGCAAATGCAAATAGGAATGATTTTTGATTGTTTCACTCACGAGTTTACCGTCAAGAGTGCGTGTGCGGTGAATATGTATATTATTCACATGATCAATTGCATAGGCAATGAAGCCATTTTTGTAGCGATATTCATAATGGATCGTGCCGTCTGAAGATTGAAAACCGATAATGTTTTTATCCATGTCGTGCAAGACAGCAACATGCATCATGCTTGGGAACGTATAACCGATAATGTTATTTCGGTTATCATATTCAAAAATGGGCATTTTATAGCTCACGGCATGCAAAGCGGTTGCAAATAGAAAAACAATCGCCTTTTTCATCTTCGACCTCTTTAAAATGGCATATTAAAAAAAAGTAATGTTTTTGCAAAGAGATTTTTTTCATGTTTCCCGATCATATTCTGATAAGGAGATACCTCCAAGCAGGAGTCATGGAAGACGGACTTATCAGACCGACAGACGAAGGGACTCCACAAGGAGAACCGTTATCACCCCTGCTATCGAATATCATGCTCGATGATTTCGATAAACTTATGGTAAACACTAGGTCATAGTGATCATGAACCGCCGTATACGGTCCCGTACGTACGGTGGTGTGAGAGGACGGGGGCTAATCACCCCCTCCTACTCGATCCTGTACTGGCTTCGCACGATGTCCGAAAGGACATTCGGGCGTGGGTAGTCATTTTGATTTAGGAAACACAGGCAATCCTCTCAAGATTTGACAATAATCTAATTTTTAATTATAATAATTGCTAATGTTCGTGGAGAATTTTGTGGAAAGAATCAATAGAGCTGCTTCATCGGGTGTGGGATTATATCAAGTAACTGATAATCAAAAGGAAGAGTTGTTTCAGGCAGTCAGGGAGGGGCAGGTAGAAAAAGCGGCACAGCTCTTGCAAGAGGGAGCGGCTTCGCTGTTACAGGAGGAGTGTAGTTCGCTGCTATGGATTGCGGTCGAGAAAAGGGGTGCTGCTATGGTAGCGCTTCTCTTGAAGCGGTCCGGGACGGTCGGAGAGATGAAAAATGCGAGGGGCGAGTCCTTGGTGCATGTTGCGGTAAAGCAGGATAATATCGAGATTGTGAGGCTGCTGATTGCTCATGGGGCGACTGCTGCCGGAGCGAAAGAGGACGGGGAAACACCGCTCCATTACGCCGTTTTCTATTCTTCCTACGAGATGATGGAGCTTCTCCTCAAAAACGGGGCGGGGAAAGGGATCAATGCGCAGGGTGGGAAAAATGGGGCAACTCCACTCATTGCCCTCGTTTCTCATATGATACTCGCAAAGTCCCCGCAAGAAGTGCAGCGGCGCGTACAGCTGCTCCTCGAAAATGGAGCCGATATCAATGCACGGAACGGACGGAACGAGTTTGCCCTATTGTACGCAGTCCGGCTCGGCAATCTCGGGTTAGTCAAAACGATGCTTGCCGCGGGAGCAAAAACAATGATCCTCGCTTCTTCCGATTCCGGCTTTACTCCCTTTCATGCGGCCGTATTGACCGGATCGACTGAAATGGTCGAGTGTCTCTTGAGAGAGGCAAAAGCAGTGCCTGTATGTGTTAATGGAAGGGAATCTCCGCTGGGCATGGCTGTTCGGAGAGGCGCACTCCCCATCGCTATGCTCCTCATTGATTTTTATAGTATTGCAGAAAGAGCGCTTGTGGCAAAAACCTTGCCGAGCCCCGATGCGTCAAATCTGGTTTGGCTGCAGATAGCAATTCTATTCGGCAATCCGGAAAATATTCAAAACTATCTCGAAAAGCAAGGAAAGCTATCCTTGCAGGAAACGGTAAAAACCCTGCTCTTTGTCATCCGAAATTGCCCGAAATCGGTGAGTGAAGAGACTCAAATAAAAATTTGCGATCTCGTGCTCCGGTATGGAGACGTGGCAGCTCTCACTTTCGCATCCGATACCCATGATCCGGTTTTGTTCACGGCCATAAGGTGTCAGTTGCGTCTTCTTACACGCCATCTGCTCGGGCTCGGGGCCTCTTCCGTAATAGGCTATTCCAATCGGTTCGGTTGGACTCCCTTGCACCTGGCTACCTATTATTGCGATTGGAAAATGGTACAACTCGTATTGACATCAGGAGGTCATCGTTCGGTAAATCATCGCAATGCCGATGGAAACACCCCTTTTCATTACGCTGTCCGGCAAGGCAGTACCATGATGATGTCAGTTCTCTTAAACTATGCCAAATATGAGAGTATCGAAGATGCGCAAGGAATGACACCGTTTCACCTCGCTGCATTTCATGATAGATATGACATTTGTGCTCAGCTTATTAAACATGTCTCAAGGGCAGAAGCGGAAAAAGTAAATGACGTTAATTCCCAAAGAAGGGGGACTTTGGTCGATGTGGCACTGACACTATCAGAAGGTTTTCTTTTAAAAGAATTGCTCGTGCTTGCAGACAGTCCCGTTAGTTTCGACTCGGAAAGGAAAATAAAAACTTTAAGATATATCATTCGGATGGCTAATGTGGAATTGCTTCGGTCTTTTATTCCCTTTTGCCATCTTGAGGAGCTGAACCATCTTCTTGAGGATGGGGAACAGAATACTGTTTTGCATGAGGCTGCCGAGCAAGGCAATTTTGAAATCGTTCAGCTGCTCCTGAGACGGGGTGCTGATCCTTCCCTACAAAATCAAAGGGGAGAAACCTATATCCAATCCGTTACAGATCCACTCGTTAAGATGATGCTTGAGGCGATCGGGCCGGAGGAAATCGAAGAAGATGTTTTAGATAGGGTTATCCAAGAGGCCTCCGAAAAAAATCTTTTTAACTATATTATGAAGCTACTTCCCCTTGTTCCGCCTTCCGGAATAAATAAAGAAAGGGGCGGAAAGGGAAAAACTCTCTTGCGCTTTGCGGCGTCCTCTTGGGATCATTTCATGCTCGTAAAGATATTGCTTGATCGCGGGGCTGAAACTTCCATTAATATTCAAGATGAAAAGGGTATGACCCCCTTTCTGTCTGTAATTAAAAACGATGACAGTAGTCTTATATCACGCTTTTTAGAGCGTGGCGCTGATTTAAATATCACATGCAACGACGGGTGGAATGCTCTCCATTACGCTATGCGTTACGCCTGCGCTTCGAATGTGAAGCTCCTTCTCACACGTAAGGAAATAGACGCTCTCGTTCATCTCCATACTGCACCTCCCGATTACCTTACCCCTCTTCAGCTTCTTTGTTATGCTGATTTAGAAAATTCGAAAGAATGGCAAAGGAAAATGAAAGCAACCGTCACTGAAAAAGTGGAGCTTCTTCTTGCACATGGAGCAGGACTGGAAATCAATGAGCGCAGGAATCCTGAGGGTAGGACCGCCTTGTATTGTTCTATGAGAAGCCCGCCCAGGGTGATCCAATTATTGCTTGAACATGGCGCTGACGTACATTGCCTGGATCGTTCCGGATTTTCTCCTTTACAAGTGTGTGCCGTGGTTTGCAATCATGCGGTTTTGCCCCTTCTTTTGCAAGCGGGTGCTTTTCGTGAAATCAATTGCGATGCAACCGGATTTCGATACGGAACGCCTCTCCATCATGCTCTTTATAAAAATGAGAAGTTTAAAGGCACTGTGGAGACAGTTCAACTGCTGCTGTATAACGGAGCCTACGAGTCGCTCGTGATTCACAATCATAACATGCAAACGCCGCGGGA
>MGLW01000031.1:17822-19433 GCA_001794905.1 Chlamydiae bacterium RIFCSPHIGHO2_12_FULL_49_11 | reverse complement strand
CATTTTGAACCACCGCTCTATCTAAGGCTGCATTCATATTCCGGTTTCCAAGGGCACTACCGCGGAGCAGGTGTTTCCCGGTGGGATACTCGAGTGGCACGACCGTTTCGACGGAATGACGATGGAGGACCACTATCGAGCGCCATACGCCTCTCTGAATCTGAATGCAGCCTTAGATAGAGCGGTGGTTCAAAATGATGTGCTACTGGCCGAAAAGGTAATCAGACTGGGTGCCTCCCTTTTCTATATATATCGAACATCGCTAAATATGAAATACAGAAAGATCGAGACAATACTCCGTATGTACGATAGCTGGAATGCGGCCTGTAATGTGCATCTGCAACATCACCCCGAAATTGCCGCTCCTCTTGCGGCGCTTCATGATCGACTCGGATCAGTTGAAAAGCAATTGGCACAAATGCGGGAAGATAGTCCTCTTTTGGAAGAAAAGGCATCCATTCTCAGAAAGATGCAGAGGTTATCTCGGCTTGTTAGAGAGCTGGAAACAAGCTCTCTCGATGAGAGTTATTCCACTGCCGAGTACCTCGTTATAAAGGCATTTAGAGAGGAAAGAAAGCGAATATGTGAGATTGACGGAGAGGTGATCGATATTGTCCGCAGGATCCATGGTACGATGGCCGAGTATTTAAAGCATATGTTTCAAAAGGCGGGGCGGCTTTTGGGATTATTGTCACAAAGAGGGTCTCCCACAGGGAAAGTAGTCGAGGAGTACATTCGGGACGGGGCTGATGTGAATGCGGTCGATGCCCATAACATGACGCCGCTGATGCTGGCACGTAGGTACGGGCACACGGAAGCCGAGCAGGTTCTCTTAAAAAGGGGTGCCACGTTGTTAGAAGTTTAGAGGGTGCCGGAGTATTAGAAGTCTAGAGCGAGGCTGAAGTTGAACCCTTGTAATGCGATATCGCCGATGGCCGGAATTACGGTAACGGGACTTGCACTCGTGACCGGTTCCTGGACGATAGTCCTTTCAAGGAGGATCTGATTCGGCCAGTAACTAAACTCATAACTGACCGAAAGAATGATTTTTGCCCGGTTTTTCCAATACGCATAGCTCCACTGCAAGCCTCCGTCAAAGACAAAATTCGATTTCACGGCGAAAACTGTTTCGGTTGTGAAAAGAGGGACGACATTGGGCGTAAGGGAAGCCGAAATCACGGTTTCATTTTGGGTGAGAGTGAATTTTCCGTACAGGAGCGTTACTTCTCCCGCAGCAAAAAGTTCGAACCCCCAGCCGAATTTCCAAAAAGTGTCGAGTCCGGTAAGGAGTCCAAAAGCGGAAAAATTGTTTTTGAGAGTGATGTCGGCATTGCAGTCAATGTCTGCCGGAAAGCCAATGTTGGAAAGTACGCCTACGTATTCTATGTCTTCTCCAAAGTGAAGGGAGGCGCTGCGCAATCCGAAATAGGGCCGGAAAGAAAAGGGCTTGCTCCAGAGGATCATTTTGCCGAGATCGAGATCGATCGTTTGAAAGTGGGAGGTGAGGGTTGCATCCGCCGTCGTTGCTACAAAGAGGCCGAGCTGGTCCCAAACGGTGTTGAGGTCGGTGCCGGGCATTCTCACCGTATCGGCGCCGGCACTTTGATAGAG
>MGLW01000031.1:17057-17772 GCA_001794905.1 Chlamydiae bacterium RIFCSPHIGHO2_12_FULL_49_11 | reverse complement strand
AACCCGGGCCGTAGCCAAGGTTGACGTTGTGAAGTTCTCTATTATGATCCAAATTGATTGTGCCGACACCGGGGAAGGCGACGGCAGTCGTATCGTAGGAGTGGGCAAAGGGAAGGCCGTCCACGGAAGTTTTCCAATACAAAGCTTCACCCCAAACGCGCACCCTCCAAAGGTCTTCGTAAGGAGAATCATCGAACACTTTCATTTCCAGGCAATTGACACGGCTTATTATCGACGGCTCTTCGAGGATGGATGCCATGGAAGCTACTATCGCAAATAACGAAATTAGGAGTTTCATCAGTCCCGTAATACAAAAGAAAGAATTAAAATTCTATTATTTTGTTTCCAGGAGTTTTTTTTCGACCGCGGTCGTATGGAAGAGGGTGTCGGTCGAGCCTGATTCTAAAAGCTTACGTACCTGCTTAATGCTCGACATGACGGTCGAGTGGTCTTTGTCGAAAACAGCGGCAATTTTCATATACGGCATCCTTAGCTCTTTGCGCATGAAGTACATTGCGATTTTCCTCGGGAAGACAGTCTCTTTTTTTTGCGACTTGGCTTTGATTTCTTTTATGCCGATGCCGAAACTGTCGGCAATGAGTTTGATGATGAATTCTTCGTTTACGACAGGGCGGCGGCTTTCGGAAAATTTTTCTTGGAAGAAGGGCTCTACCACTTCGAGGTCGAGAAACCGGTCTTTGCTGATGCCGCTGTG
>MGLW01000031.1:10893-17042 GCA_001794905.1 Chlamydiae bacterium RIFCSPHIGHO2_12_FULL_49_11 | reverse complement strand
CGTGGAGTGAAGCCCTTCGGGAGAAGGAAAGTGTTTGACCAGGTGGTCGAAAGCGCTTTTTTTCAGATAGAGGTTGTAGTGGCGGAGTCTTTTTTCCGCCATTTTCTGGAGGAATTTGGGTTGGGTGATTTTTTCCAGTTTGAGGGTCAGCCCCCATTCAAAGCGGCTGATGAGGCGCTCTTCAATGTTTTGCAGGGTGCGCGGGAATGAGCGGCTTGTGAATATGAGAAGGCGGGACGCCTGGAAAAGGGCGTTAAAGGTGTGGAACAATTCCTCCTGCGTTGCAGCCCGCTTGGAAAACTTGTCGACGTTGTCGACCATCAGAACGTCGACGGTGCGGTAAGCTTTGCGGAACTTGTCCATTTCGTTATTCCGGATAGCGGCAACGACATGGTCGGTGAAGGTATTGGCGTCGACGATAACGACTTTTTTCCTTCTTTGGAGGAGCAGGTGTGCGATCGCCATCAGAAGGTGCGTTTTTCCCGTAGCAGCGGCCCCGTAGAGAAAAATCGGACTCATTTCGACAAGGGGATTGAAGTCAAAGATCGGCTCGAACGTGCCCGGATCGAGACCGAATATTTTGGCGAGCGACCGGATGGTAAGGTCGTTTTCGGGGGAGGGGACGAACTGGTCGAAGATGGCCCAGGGAAAGAGGAAATCGCTGACGTAGCGCATTTCCTCGGGCTCTAGCGCGGGCAGGGCCTCATGGACTTTTTCAGCATTGAGGTGGATGCGGATTTTACTGTGGTTGTTGTTACGGAAGTGCTCGCTTGCGTAAGGGAGAAGGTGCTCGCGAACCCATTCTTCCTGGAAGGAGTCGGTTGTTCTCAGGTAGAGGTTTTTGGCGTCGAATTTTTCGATTCGGAGAGGTCTCACCCACCGATCGATATTTCCTGCACCGAACACCTCTTCGAGTGAGTTTAAAAAAGACTCCCAATCTTTCATTTCCGTGCTTTTTTCATCGTCCGCATTTTTCGTTGAACGAGCTCTTGCTGCAGCATACCCAAGAGGGTAGTAGAGAGCCAATAAATGTTTAATCCCGACGGCATTTTATAGAAAAGCACGAGCATGACAAAAGGCATAAACACCATCATGGTTTGCATCTGCTTTTGTTCGTCGCTCATGGTGGATTTGTCTTGCTTGGATTGGGACATTTTTTGCTGCAGGTAGGTGAAGAAGGCAAGGAGGATCGGTAGAAGGTGGAATCCGGTGCCGATAAAGGGGATCGGATAGCTCCACGAGAAGAGGACGTCTGGGGCGGCAAGGTTGCCGATCCAGCTCGGGATAATAAAGGAAACGCCTCGGAGTTCAAACGAAGAGCGGATCAGCTCGTACATCCCGATAAGGAAAGGGAGCTGGATGATGAGGGGGAGGCATCCGCTGAAAGGGTTGATCCCTTCCGACTTGTAGAGCATGTGTTGCTCCATCATGAGCCGTTGCTTGTCGTTTTTGAATTTGGCTTGGAGAGCGTCGATCTTCGGCTTGATTTCCTGCATCTTTGCCATCGATTTAGCTGACCAGTTGTTGAGCGGATAGAGAAGAAGGCGGACGGCCACGGTGAGGAGAATGATCGAAAAACCCCATGAGCGGGTAATCAAGTGGAAAAACTGCATGAGGAAGAAACAAAACTTGGCAAACGGTTCGGAGAGAAAAGAGAAAATTCCGGTGACGGTGCGTGCTTCGGAGAGATGCGGACTTGTTTCACCCTGGTTTACAAAGGCCGCATCGAGCTGTTTGAGAAGAGAGCGGTCGAGGGGTCCTAAGAGAGTGTGCATCCTTATGGAAGAGAGTCCGTCCAGAGAAAGGCGTGTCATGTATCCGGGAAAGTTGTCGGCCGGATACTCATCGCGGGCCGTATCAATCAAAGTGAGACGGGAAGGGACTTTATCACCCTGAATCCATTCCGATTCCATTTTTGAGGGGATTGCTTTGACCGGATTTTGGATAAGGCCGAAAAAGCCGCTCGAGTTGTTGGTCCAGAGGAGGTTGATATCGTCCGAAGAGGTCTTTTTATTTTTTTGCGTGGGGAGCTTGAGCGAACGGAGCTTGGTGCCCGACCCATTTTTGGAAAGATATTGGAGAAGGGGCATATAACTATTCGAGACAAATTCGGCTTCCAAAATGCCGGAGGTGAGGGTGGTTTCGGAAAGGGGTTCGGAAGAAGTGATTTCGACGTCGAGGATGTAGGGAGTCACTCCGGCGGGGGTGAGGGTAAAGGATTTCATGATGCCCTTGCCTGACTTGAACACAATGGTGTCGTGGGTGAAAGAAGCGACCCTGAAGCCGCCTATCACTGTGCCGTTGTGCATCAAATTGAATGCTCCATACTCGTCGGGGATTTGCATCAACCCTCCGCCCTCTTTCTTCAGACTTCTGCGCAAAAGCGGCATATAGCCCCCCTTTTGCGGAGCAAGAGTGGCACTCTCGCCGCTTCCGGTTACCACTTTAGCGGAGAACAAAGGGTAGAGGTCATTTTCGGGAGATTGGGCGATGATATTTTTATCGATAGCGACGGGAAGGACGATACTCGGGTCTTTTTTGTTCTCTTTCAGCTTCAGGTTGATTTCACAAATCGATCCGGTGCCTTCCAAAAACACCAGTTGTACAAGGTCATTTTCGAGGACAAAGCGGCTTAAGGAAGATTCCCCGGCAACCAAAATCCATTCCTTCTCTGTTTTTTCCTTTGCCGTTTCGAGAACCGTTTGCTCAGGGGCATCCGTCGTCTCTTGCACCTTCGGACCAAAGAAGAAATACTGCAAGGCAAACAAGCCTAAAAATAGAAGCAGAAAAGGGATATAACTTTTTTTATCCACGCTGCAGGAATATACCATGAAAAAAGCTTTTTACGCTAGTGTCTTTATGGGAAAGATCACTAGTCGGATTTTTGGGAGCTTTCGATTGTCTGGATGAGCTGTTCGAAGTACTCGCTCATGCGCAAATTGTCGAGCCATTCGTCTTCGAGGACTTCTTCGAGGGGAGGGATGGAGCGGAAGCGGATCGATTTTTCGAGCATGTGGACCGCCTTATCAAACTGTTTCATGATTGAATAGAGGCAGCCGAGGTGGTAGTACGCTTCAATGTTGCCGAGTTTGATGGATTGGACCAGCTTGTATTCGGCTTCCTTGATAAGGTCCTGGCACTCGTCGGACGGGGGCAAAATTTCGGAGAGGGAGATGAGGGCAAGGCCGTAGTCGAGAGCAACGATTCCGTTTTCAGGATCGCTGCGCTGCGCCAGCTTGAAATACGAAAGGGCGTGGTAGTAAATTTCCCGCTCGTCGGTATGTTCTCCCAAGTGGGTGAGCACGCAGGCCATTTTGTGATGCAGCGAAGTGTTTTGCGGGTGCAAGACGAGTGCTTTTTTCAAGCATTCGCATGCCCGAATGTAATGGTTCGTGTCGTGCGTCAAGTCGCCCAAAAGATCGAGGGCGCGGGCAAAATCGGCAAGCCGGTCGGTGCGCGGAGCGACGAGGTTTTTTTCGAGAGCGAAAGCCTGCTCGTAATGGAGGATGGCGTTTTCGAGAGTTTCCCGATCTCCCTTTTCTTCGGCGATCATGGAGAGCAGTTCGGCATATGCGTAGTAATAATTCGGATCGGTGAAGAGGCGGATCGCTTTTGTCAAAAAGTGGGCGGCTCGTTCGGGGATGACCGGATCGGCGTCGAGGTTGGATGTGATCACATATGTAGAACCGATCAGGTACCACAGGACATGAGAGGTACGATTGATCGAAAGTCCTTCTTGCCACGCTTCGATGGCTTGATAATACAGGTCGAGGTCGTTGTAATACTTTCCCTTAGCGGCAAAGAGGCGGCCGGTAAGCTCAAATACCATATCTGACTGCGGAGCGATTTTTTTCAGTTCGGAGAGGATGTTTTCGGCTTCGTAAAACCACTGGTGTTTTTCGACGATAAGACCGAGGTCGATCAAAATGCGGGTCCACAAAACCAAAAGCTCCCGGCTGCGCTTATCGAAGAGACGCGCTTTTTTGCATTTTTCAAGGGCGCTGATGAGTTTTTTCGTATCGCCGAGGTGGGAACCGGAAGAAAAGAGGAGCTCTGCCCAAAGCCGCCATGCATCGGTCGTTTCGGGGGCCAGTTTTACGGCGTTGACAAAGCACTCGTTTGCCTGGGTAAAGTGGTCTTCATCAAAGGTAATGCCATACATCTTCGTCAGGATTGTTCCGAAAGAGATCCAATATGAAGCGCACGAAGAGTCTTGGCTGACGGCGTTTTTAATGCACTGGATCGCCTTGTGGAAAAAGCGCAGGTCTTTCGTTTGCTCGGCCATCAGAAGGGCTGGCTCGGCAAAATCTTCCCAATAGGCGCCCGTAATGCCATCGACCAGGGAAGCGCCTTTACCGAAGCCGGTAAGCGCCTGGTGCAGGTCATACAATTCTTTGGAAGTATTGTAAATGCAGCGCATCAAGTTGCCGTATTTACGGTAGAGTTCGGCCATTTTGCGGTCGCTCGCACCGTTTTTCAATTGCAGGGCAAGATCAAGTTTTTTTTTGGCTTCGTAGAGGAGGTGCGTATCGTTCCAGCTCGTGCCGGCAAAAAAGAGGCAGTCGGCCCAATCGCACAGGCTATCGAAATTGTTCGGAGAAATACGGAGCGCCGTTTTAAATTTTTTACTTGCCAGGAGCAAATATTTTTTGATCCGCTTTTCCCGGCCGTAGCTCATGAGAAAAGAGGCCTGGCGCAGGTAAAGTTTTTCGTTGGCGGGGGCGAGGCCGGCCGCTTTTTCAAATAATTTGATGGCTCGGGAAGGGCTGTCCTCAAAATATTTTTCGGCATTTTTTTGGATATAGTCGACATGGTCAAAGTCTTCGGTGTTGAAAAAGAGGGGGTCAAAGATAATTTTCTTTTCGACGGGGGATTCGGGCCCTTTTTTACGGTTTTGACCGAGATGAGGCGAGGGTTTTTTTTGCATCTTTTCCTTCCGAATCAATGGAACCATTATAGCGGAAATTTTCGATTTTCCTCAATCCAACAAATCATTTGAATGGGTTATAAAAACAATTTCGGCAGGGGATAATTCTATTTTTTGGTATATTGCCTGCCTGTGGCCCGAAATCGATTCAAGGAAAATTTATGATCGCAAAAACATTTCACCTCACTTTAGGCGATACTGATGCGACAGGGGCTATTTTCTTTCCACGCGCTTTTATGCTTGCAGTTCAGCTATTTGAGGAATACCTTTTCGAAAGAGCAGGTCCTGGCGGGCGGGATTGGGCGCTTCCCGTGGTCCATGCCGCGGCCGACTTTGTCCTCCCCTTGCGTCACGGAGACCTGATCACCCTCGAACTGAATTTTCTTGAGGTGAAAGAAAAAAGTTGCTCGTACCGTGCTACCTTTAGTAAAGGGGAAAAGCGGTGCATAGAGTTGCGGATCGTACACGCGGCTACCGGCGGCGTCATGAACAGTTTATATCTTCTTCGAACGGGACATGATACGGAGTGAGAAGGGCAAGAAGTTTTTTCCGGATTTCAAGCGGGGAAAGAGGAAGAGTCAGTTTTACATGAAGAAGGGGGCGATGGCCGTAACGTTTATCGGGACGGGATGTCACACGTGCTTCGGAAATTCCGGGAATCGAAAGGGCAGCGGTTCTGATCTGTTTGGGATCGATATTTTCTCCTCCGCTGATGATCAGGTTGTCGCTTCTTCCGAGTATGGTGAGCCGGCCGTTTTCGAATGAGGCGCGGTCTTTTGTCAGAAACCAGCCGCGAACGAAAGGGGAGGCATTGTTCAAATAGCCCTTGAACAGGGTTTTTCCGCGGAGGCACAACTCTTCTTTTTCGATTTTGATTTCACGGCCGGGAAGCGGCGCATCAAATGCGAGGCTGCCGGTATACCGGGATGTGGCAATTTGGGAACCGGCTTCGGTCATGCCATACGTGATGAAAAGGGGGAGGCCAAGCCGGAGCGCGGCATCGCACAAATCTTGTGGAATGAGCGAGCCGCCGAGAAGAATCGATCGCACGCCGCTATGAAGGTGTGTCTTTGCGAGAAATTCCCGGAGTTGAAAGACGACAAAAGAATAGTGGTGACACGGTGCCTCCGGATCAAAAACCAAAGTGCCACCTGCGAGCATAGAACGGTAGAGGATCATGAGGCCGGCAATGTGGTTGAAGGGGAGGCTGCAAGAAAAATGG
>MGLW01000031.1:6452-10857 GCA_001794905.1 Chlamydiae bacterium RIFCSPHIGHO2_12_FULL_49_11 | reverse complement strand
CAGCCCGGGCCGCTTCGGAGAGAGGGGAAGGAAGGAGGTCCGTGTTTTCCAGTGTTTGAGGATACGCACTACGGTGCCGAGAGTAGTCGGTGCATGGAAGACCGAAGGAAGATAGGGCGTACAGCTTACGAGTTCATCCAGCTCTCGATAGGTGATTTTGCGGCCGTCTTCAATAAGGGCAATGCGATTGAACCATCGTTTCCGTAACGGATAAAACCGGTTCAAACCGGGCGTTTTCATAATTTGCATATTTTAAGGTGTCGATTCCAAGAGGGGTGGTCAGGCCGAGCCTTTGGTGCAAGGCAATGATTTGGTCGATCCCGCACTTTCCTTCCATGCTGCTCGAAAGGATAACATCGATATTATGGTTCTTGGCAAAATCTATCCAAGGTCGAATCTGGAGAGAGGAACCGAACAGGGAAGGCTTGATGATAAAATGCGTGAGGCCTTGTAACTGTGAGAGTGTTTTGAAAGAATGTTCGGCGAGAGTTTCATCCATCCCGAAATGAAGTCCCGTTTCCTGAAAAAAGCGGGACAGGTCTTCAAAGCGTGCCACCGGGTCCTCTACGTACCAAATTTCATCGGTATAGCCGAGGCTTTTAAACATGTCGAGCGTCCATGTTCGGTTGCAGTCGAGCACCCATTTCCGCCCGCGGAATTTTTCCAGGATGACCGCCATTTGCCGCGGGGTAAGGCCGGCCGCTTTTATTTTGACCACGGCTTTCATGGGCGTTTCTTTCAGCGGGTTATGGAGAAGCTCCATCACCTCATACGTGTGTGCATGCAAAGGCGGATTGTATAACGATTCCAAGGCAAAATTGGCGGCAAGGGAAGTGTGGAATAGCTCGCGCCGAAAAATTTTGTCACCCTCGCATTCGAAGGAGGTGCGAATCGATTGTTCGGTTTCCAAAGAGCGCCCTTTCAGGAGCATGAATTCGGCATCCCCAATGCGGTATAGCGTGCCATATTCGCCATGGTACTTCGTGAGATTATAACAGGGTGCCATAGATCGTCACCGCGGTTGTAAAAAGCATCAGGGACGCGAAGCGCGAGAGGAGCGGCAGGTAATCGGTGGGGAGGGTCGCTTTAAGAAGGCGCAGAATCACGGGACTTTGAAAGATAAGATACAAAGAGGTAATGAGGATGGGAAAGCGCTGGCTATCGAGTGCCCAGATGCCCAGCGGAGCCAGGAATGCCGCGATGTAAAGGGAGAGCAGCAACTTTTTTGCAAAGGAAGAGCCAAAACGGACGACGACGGTTTTTTTATTTGCCAAAGCGTCGGTCACTTCGTCACGGAGGTTGTTGACAAGGAGAAGGATCGCCGAAAGGGAGCCGGGGATGATGCCTATCACGCAGGCGCGCATATCCCAGTTGAGGGTTTGGATGTAATGGGTGAGGAGGGTTGCGAGCGGTCCGAAGGAAATGAAAACGACGAGCTCGCCGAGGCCGACGTATGAGATAGCGTACGGCGTTGCCGTGTACATAAAGGCAAGGACAAGGCCAAGAGAAGCCATTCCAAAAATCACCCATGAGCCGCGCATGACAAGCACCCACGTCGATAACGCGAACAACAAAAAAAAGGCGCCGATGAGAATGTACATTTCTGTTTTCGTGACAAGTCCGCTTTGCATCATCCTTCTGGGCCCGATACGCATCTCGTTGTCGGTTCCTTTCGAAAAATCGATGTAATCATTGAGAAGGTTGACGAGAATTTGAAGCGTCACACCACTTATGAGGGTCATGAGGAGAAGACCAAAAGAAACGCGCCCTTCGCTTAGTGCAAAAAGCGATCCCAAAAGGATGGGGGAAAGGGAAGCGATGAGAGTTTTCGGACGGGTCGATTCGAGCAGTACAAGGGGAGTAATCATGCGCGCCTCGGAAAGGAGTTGAAATCGGGTTTGCGTTTTTCGAGAAATGCTTTATGTCCTTCCTTGGCTTCTTCGGTCATATAATAGAGCATTGTGGCGTTGCCGGCAAGTTCCTGGATTCCCGCCTCCCCATCGCAATCGGCATTGAAGGCCGATTTAAGGCACCGAAGGGCAAGCGGAGAATGGCCCAAAATTTCGCGGCACCACATCACCGTCTCCTCTTCCAGCTTTTCCGGTGGTACGACTTTGTTGACAAGGCCAATGGAGTGCATTTCTTCCGCGCTGTAGCGGCGGCACAGATACCAAATTTCGCGCGCTTTTTTTTGTCCGACGATACGGGCGAGGTAAGAGGCGCCGAATCCCCCGTCAAAAGAACCGACACGCGGGCCCACCTGGCCGAATACGGCCGTATAGGAAGCGATGGTTAAATCACACACGACATGGAGCACATGGCCGCCGCCAATGGCATACCCGTTCACCATTGCGATCACCGGTTTGGGAAGGGAGCGGATTTCCCGCTGCAAGTCAAGCACGTCGAGTCCGTCGATTCCGTTGTCATCACGATAACCGGCATGGCCGCGCACTTTTTGATCGCCGCCCGAGCAAAATGCCACGTTGCCGCTGCCTGTCAGGATGATGACTCCGATGGAAGTATCGTGACGCGCATCCTGAAAGGCATGGCGCATTTCCGTTACCGTTTTCGGGCGAAACGCGTTGAGGACATGAGGCCTGTTGATCGTGATCTTGGCAATCCCGTTCCATTTTTCATAGAGGATGTCTTCAAATGTTTTCGCTTCCATCCAGTTGATCTTTTCTGCAAGAAGAGATTGGCTCATCATGTTCTCCATAAGTCGATTGTTTCAATGCACTGCCGGGGATTATCGATATGGACGCGGTGGCCCGCCTCAGGAATGCACCGGCTCTGCATGCGAAGGTTTTTTGCATGAGTGGCGTAAATGGCGTCCCACTCTCCGTATAAGTACAAACAATTTTCATGAAGCCGTTTCAAATCCCACTCCCAGGCAGTTTTATTCCAATGGGAGAAAAACGCAATGATGTCGTTTTTACTCCACTTTTTCTTCGGTTGCGTTTCACACTGCGGAGTGCGAAATACAATTTGAGAATGCCACTTTTTCCAAAAAATTTCTAGAGAATTTTTTTGCACAAACTTAATCCATTCGGCATGGTCGGTTTGAAGCCTTTCTCCGCCGGGATGGGTAGAGAGAAAGATGCTGCTGCGGCTCAGAATTTTCTTTTTCTCCATGAGATAGGCAAGAATGCGTCCGCCCATCGAATAGCCGATGTAATGACCCTCTTCCCAAGAGACGCTTTCCACCCACTCTTGAAAATGCGCATGGGGGTTGATTTTGATGACACGGCACGTGAAATTGTCTTTCCATGCATCGAGAAAGGGCCGGAATTCCTCAGGCGTGCCGAACATGCCGGGGATGAAGGTGAGATTTGGCTTTTCGTTCAAATTCGGTATCCTGCTGTAATGTGCTACAGATTTCATAAAATTGGGGCCGGTCGGCTGCGAGTGCTTTTTCAAAACGGTCTTTCAGCGAGTCCCAGAGTGTGATTTCTTCGCAGCGAAAGCCCATTCCGAGTAACGTCGATTTTATGGGATAGTTGTGTGTCCGGACGATATGTTTATGCAACGTGGGGGACGGGACTTTTTTAAGCACATTTTCATGAATGCAGCCGCCGTAGTTGTTCATGATGAAAAAAGTGACGGGAAGCTGCTTGTCATGGAGGAGAAAGAGGCTGCTCAGGTCGTGCAGGAATGTGTAATCGCCGAGGAATACCAGAAGCGGCAATTTTGTGCTGCGGGCGATCCCGATAGCGTGAGCAATATTTCCGTCGATGCCGCTCGCTCCCCGTTGGGTGTAGACGGCGATCGGTTTTATTTTCGGAAAAAATAGGGTGTCGAAATACCGGATGATCAGGCTGTTTGCGATGAAAAGGTTGGCCCTGGAAAGGTCGATTTCGCTGAGAACCAGAGGAATTTCAGGTCCCGAAATGGTTCCTGTCGTTTTGATATGGAAAAGCTCCGGAAATGAGGCGGGCTCTTTTTTCTCGATCCTCCGTGTTATGGCCTTACAAAAGCGGGCGGGAGAAATCGGGATTTCATGGGTGTTTAGGAAATAAGGATCGTAGCGGTGATGAGAAACGTCGACGTGGAAGTATTTCCCCTTGCTTTGCCGTTGCAAAAAGAGAAAGAGGTTTTTTTCGACGCACCGGTTTCCAAAATGGAGCACGGCATTGATTTCCAGGTCGGACAGCATTTCATCGTCGTAATACGAAACGTATTTTAAAGCATGTTTGAGTCGCGGGCAGCGTTGGCACGAACTTATGTCGGCAAAGACCGGCCACCCCAGCCTATCCGAGAGGGCGTTTATTTCATCTGCCACGAGATCGGTGCCGCTGCCGATGACGATGAGGCCCGATTTTTCCTTGGCGATTTCAAAGACAAGCATGTCGAGCGTTTCCTCTTCGATTTCAGGCCGGGTCTCGGTCCATTCTGTCTCTCGGGTAAA
>MGLW01000031.1:0-6419 GCA_001794905.1 Chlamydiae bacterium RIFCSPHIGHO2_12_FULL_49_11 | reverse complement strand
ACTATTCGGGTCTTCGATGGAAAGGTTCACATGGACAGGAAGATTTTTGCCGCGGCATAGATGGGCAAGGAAGGCAATTTTTCCGGCGACGGCAGTGGGGGAGAGGGTAAGTTCCGTGGTTCTGATGGTGCATGAGTGTGCGGTAAAAGGCTTGAAAATGTCTTTTTGCTCGATGGTCTGGTTGCTTCCGATTTCATGGAGCGGCTCCGGCCTGTCACAGGTGATGATAAAGAGGGGAACTTCGCTATAATAGGCTTCGATAACGGCAGGAAGAAGGTTTGCGGGCGCGCTTCCCGAGGTGGTGATGAGGCATACAGGAGCTCTCGCCCCTTTTGCCGTTCCTAGAGCGAAAAATCCCAGTCCCCGTTCGTCGAAATAGGTGTGCAGTGTAAGAAGAGGGTGGTTTGCCGCATTTACGATGAGGGGAGCCGAGCGGCTGCCCGGAGCGCTGAAAAAATGGGTGATTTTATTGAACACCAGTTCATCGACTACCGTTTTCAGGATTTTATCTTGTAGGGCATGGATTTCCATGAAGGCCTCCTTGAAATACTTTCAACATGATCTCTTCCCACTCGAGCTGCGGAGTGCTTTTTTGGGTGCATCCGGCGCCGGAAAAAGCATAGAGGGCATCGGGGGTGAGGAGGAAGGAGCGGATGGCGACGGCAAGCGTTGTTTTTGCATCGGAGCGGATGCCGAACGGAGCTCCGTACCAGCCCCTGTCATGAGGTTCATTTCTGAAAAGCCATTCGGTGGCTTCTTTTTGCGGAATTCCCGCGAGGGCGGGAGTGGGATGAAGACGGGAAATCCAGGCGTCGTCACTGCCGGCCCCCTCGAAAACAACGCGATTGTACAAGTGGGAAACGTTCCCGGCATGCTTTATTTGTGGAGTGTGGAACTCGGGTTTTCCACCCGTGCGTTCTACGAGAAAATCGAGGACGTATTGGAATTCTTCCCGATCTTTGAGAGATTGCATAAGGAGAGGTTCATTGCCGATCCGGCACGTTCCGGCTACCGCTTCAACGATATAGCGCGTCCCTTCCCGCTCAAACAGAAGTTCAGGAGAATTACCGCAAAAAATGTGATTTTCATCGGGCATGTATGCAAAAAATCGGCCGTTTCTGTGGTACAGATGCCCTAGAAGATCCTTTGCCAAAACCGGTTCGAGGACAGTTACATGGGAGATAACCGCTTTTTGTAGTTGGCTAGACTCTTTGAAGGCGTCAAAAAGGGCGAAGAACGACGACGAAAGATTCGTCTTCGCGGTGAAACGGAGAGGAGTTTCGGGAGGAAGAGCGGCAAGGGTTGTCGCCTCACGTGGATAAAAGAAGCCCGAGGCCGGAAAAGAATCCCACATCGCATTTTTACGGGGGCCAAAACGCATTCCGCCGATCTGGAAAGGTCCGGTTTGAGTTTCTCCCAGACAAAACAGCTTTCCAAAAGCGGCTTTGGGATAGTGCGAATCTTTGAGCCATGATTCAATCATGTCATTGCCTCGTAGACGGTGACGATGCCGCCCGTTTTGGAATGAAGGCGCACTTCCTTAAAGCCGGCTTTCATGAGGAGGTCGGATAGTTCGCGCGGCTGGAAAAATTCTTCAATCGAGAGGTTTAAATAGCGGTACGCTTCTCGATTTTTCGAAAGAAAGGCGCCGACTTGTGGCAAAGCGTGGCGTAAATAAAAAAGGTGAAAAGGGCGCAGCCACTGTGCCGGAAGGGAAAATTCCACGATGAGCGATACTCCGCCCGGTTTCAGAATGCGGCGCATTTCCGAAAGGCACTTTGCTGCATCGCTCGTATTGCGCAGGCCGAACGTCATCGTCACAACATCACACGAGGCATCTTCCAAAGGGATGCGGAGTGCATTGCCGAGAAGAAGGTGAACGGGAGGCATCGAATGTTGCAGTTTTTTTCTTGCCAGTTCGAGCATTTTTTCTGAAATGTCGATTCCGATCATGTTTTCGATACGTCCGTCTTTTTTCAGCGCGCGAATTTGTTCCCCCGTTCCGGTTGCAAGGTCGACCACTTTGAGACCGCGCCTCTTCGGTAAATAACGGAGCAGGGAGCGCCGCCACGCTTTATCACGACCGAAAGAGAGCACCGTATTAATAAAATCATAACGGTCTGCAATCGCATTAAAAAGTTCACGGATAGTTTGGCGGTTTTTAAACTTTTGTAGATCAATCATGGAGACAATTTGTACCAATTTTTAATGATTGGCGCAACTGAAATCTATTTTTGTGATACCATGTTCGTCCATGAGATTTTATCTTGATGCACACATTCGATCCATGCCGAGGGACTACCTCTCTTTTGAAGAAAAAAACCTGACCGGACTCTCTTCTGCTCTTGCTGTTCTCAGTGAGAAAACAGATGATTTTTCCCGCGGCACAATGGTGTTTTTTACCGAAGCGGAATTTCAGACTCTCGGAGAAAGAGTGAAAGATTCACTCCCGTTCATTATCCTTGCCGAGGCTGAGAGGATTACTCTTACAGTGTGCGAAAGGGTTCCATTCTTCTCTTCTTCCCGATCGAAGAAAAGTGTTTATAGAGCGCTTGTCTTTGAGATAGCGAAGTATCGATGGATACGAAGTGTTGTGAAGCGTGTTCCTTTATGGTCAAAAAAATTCCCGATTGATATTCTGAACGAATACCGAATGCAGACTTATTTGATGAACCTTCTTCCGCATCGGGTATGCACGATTCTGTCCCCCCTGATCAATTGCCGCATTTACGGAGTTTATATCGAAGAATACGGAGGGACTTCTTCGGATATGCGCCGAATGAAAAATTTTCAGGAAATCCTTGATTATGCGGAAAAGTTTCTGGAAGCACTGGAGGAATTGCATTATAGAGGAGTCGTACACACTGATTTGAAGCAATTGAATGTGCTCATCGATGACCTGGGGAAGATCAAATTCATCGATCTCGAATTTGCTACAACCGAGGATATCTTTGCAGAAAGAACCATCGGGCAAAGTTATCCTTTTTTTTCCCATGCGTTCAAAGAGGGGAAAGTGTTGAAAGAGACAGATATTTGGGCATTCCTTGCCCAATTCGGATACGATGGGGAAACCATGGACCTCAGCCCGGAAATATTCCGCGACTATTTTCGCCGGATTCGAGTGCGTACTTTGTCTGAAATGCACGTCCGTTCTATCTTACTGGATTTTTTTACCGCCTTTCTCAAGAATTCGATTCAAAACTGGTGGAAAGAAGGATACTGTTTCTTTTCTGTGAGTCAAGTGCTGCATGTAGTGCGCTCGTGCAGAAAATATCTTTGCACGAAAAATCCCGAAGACCTTCCCGACCCTGAAATGCTGCCCGGTGCGGTAGAAGAAACGGCCGACCCTCTTCCGATCCCAGATGGGTGTCATATTTTAGAAGTCACACAAATAGAAACCGGTATTGCAAATTGATGCGCATTTGCTTATCATATCTTTATGATAGAGCCTACTTCCCTCCACACCCTTCCCGTGGAGATTGTTCAAAAAATTGCGATGGACCTCGATTCATGGGATCGAAATGCGCTTGCCCGCACTTCCCGTTTTTTTCGTGACGCTATCAATATAAATAACTTAAGGTTTTTTTCCAAAAAGATCGGGGACATCTTTGCCACTCCTGTTTCCGAAAGGTGCACCGGACTCGTTGTACATGAAAAACAAGTTACTATCCCCCAAGAAAATAGTTCCATCGAAACTCTGTACTGGATTTACCCCAATAGCCCGCTCGCCGGCAATTTTCCCAACCTACGGCGTGTAAAAATCATTTTTAATGATGAGACAAAAGCAGCTCCTGTCTGCGATCTTCTTTTGCGCTCACCGTCAGTACGGAAGCTTTCCTTGGCCGGCGCCATCTTTTTGAAAGATCCTGAGCTCACGAGGCTTTTAGATGCAGCTCGTGCAGTTAAAAAACTCGATTTGAGCAGTGCGGTGAGAGCATCCCTTGCTCCCGTTTTACAGCATGAAAATTTGACACATCTCAACCTGAATACGATGCGAGTAAGTGAAAATGAAATGTGCTCTCTGCTCGCAAAATTTCGGCATTTGACGGCTCTTTTTTTAGGTACGGCTTATATGTGCGAGGGGGACTCTTGGGATCCGGTCTTCTCCCTACTTGCCCATACGCCGGCGCCACTCCGAAAAGTCTCCCTCCCAAGGCACAGTAAAATGTCAAGGTGCGATTTGTACCGGCTTCTTTGCAGTCATAAGATTATATGGTTGGAGGTGAATCTAAAACATGCCGATTGCGAGTTTATCGCGGACGTGAAACCTTTCTTCGAAAAACTGACCCGGCTTACCCTTACCGGGGGCAGCAGCGACCTTTTGGATGGGT
Source organism: Chlamydiae bacterium RIFCSPHIGHO2_12_FULL_49_11 (assembly GCA_001794905.1). Classification (GTDB taxonomy): domain Bacteria; phylum Chlamydiota; class Chlamydiia; order Chlamydiales; family 2-12-FULL-49-11; genus 2-12-FULL-49-11. The sequence goes on along the minus strand of MGLW01000031.1, from coordinate 2,088 downwards.
GTCCGAACCTTCAATTTCTCATGCTGGAAGATTATAAGGGAGATCTTAGTCCTATTTTAGGGATGCATGGATTGCAGCACCTGAAAATCGTAAAATCGGAAGTCCCTTCAAAATTAACGGAACTGTTCCTGTGCAAATTGAACCTCAAGAGTCTAAAAATCGAAAAACAATCGGGCGCGCCGTATTCTTCCGCCTCTTTTCAAAATCTCACCCTCAGGGTCATTCAAATTGCCGGTCTAACCCTTTCCCAACTTCGGTGCATCGTTCGTTCTTGTCCCAATTTGGTCCGGATCGACGATCTTCCGGGTGAGGAAGAGCTTTTAACTCTATTACCGGGTCTTTCGTGTTTGGAGCGGATTTCTTTGGCAGAAAGAGGCGGAAAGCTTGCCTCTCTTCTTCCGGGAAAAATTCCCCATCTCCGATACCTTGTTTATTCATTCCCTAGCGGCAATGAGTTTGTAAGAATGGTCGGCAATGTTGTCTTGATTAACAAGGCGCTTCTTTTGCCACTCTACGGAACCGTTTTCTGCACCGAGGTTTGCATTGACTTCGAATATCGGAGAAGAGCGCGGCTCCTTTCTGTGGAAGCGGCCCACCTTGTCTGAGAGAAATACCTCTCTAAGGGCAACACTACCTAAGGTTGCGGCGGCGGTCGGTTTCCTTGAGGGCGATTTTGCGGAGGCGTACATTTTTGGGAGTGACCTCCATCAGTTCGTCGCTTTCGATGAAATCCATCGCCGATTCGAGAGTGAGCTTGAGAGGGGGAGTGAGGATGACATTTTCGTCCGAGCCGGCAGCACGGACGTTGGTCAGATGTTTTTCCCGCGTCACATTAATGACAAGGTCATTGCCCCGCGCATGGATGCCGACAATCATCCCTTCATAAACTTCTTCCGTCGGACCGATGAAAAAAGCCCCGCGGTCTTGTAAATTGAAGAGCGCGTAAGGTGTTGTTTTCCCTTGTTCATTTGCAACAAGCGCTCCCTGTTTTCTGCGCGGAATGCCCTCTTTCTTGGGTCCGAATTTTTCAAAGATGGAAGTGAGAATCCCTTCTCCTTTTGTCACCGTCATGAATTCGGAACGGTAGCCCATTAGACCGCGAGTAGGGATCAGGAATTCGAGGGTTGAAATCTTGTGTTCGTTCGTATCGAGGCGCCTGAGTTCCCCCTTGCGCCGCTGCAGCTCGGCAATCACCGTCCCCGAAAACTCTTCCTTCACTTCGATGTGGACGCTTTCGTATGGTTCGCACATGGTTCCGTCAATTTCTTTCCATATGACTTTTGGTTTGGACACGGAGAATTCGTACCCTTCGCGCCGCACCGCTTCGATGAGGATAGAGAGATGGAGCTCGCCCTTTCCCGCCACTTGGATCACATCATCTTTGCCGGAAAGCTCTTCGATTTTCAGTGTGATGTTGGCTTTCTTTTCTTTGAGGAGGCGCTCTCGGAGTTTGTTCATGGTGACGTATTTGCCGTCCTTGCCGCAAAGGGGGGAGGTGTTGACCGAAAATTCCATTGAAAGAGTGGGCTCACCGAGGGCGATCGGAGGAAGCATTTCCGTGTGCTGCTCATCGCAGAGAGTCTCGCCGATCATTACATCTTCGATTCCCGAAATGCTGACGATATCACCGACGGTAGCGGTGTCGAGTTCGACCGTTTTGAGGCCGAGGTATCCTTCAATCTTGGCTACTTTATGCTTTGACGGGTGGCCGTCGCATGAGATGCGATGGATGATTTGCCCTTTTTTTACCTTGCCTTGCAAAATACGGCCGGTAGCTTGCCGACCCAAGAAATCGTTATAGGAGAGTGTCATTGCCTGCATGAGAAAGGGGGCATCAATAGCTCCGGTGGGGGCGGGAACGTGGTCGATGATAGCTTGAAACAGGGGACCCATGTCGATGCGGGGGTCTGACAGCTCTTTCATCGCATAGCCGGCAATTCCGGAAGAATAGATGTAAGGGAAATCGAGCTGCTCGTCAGTGGCGCCAAGTTCGACGAAAAGGTCGAATGTTTTATTGAGCGCCTCTTCGGGATTCGCGTGAGGGCGGTCGATTTTGTTGAATACGACGAGGGGGCAAAAGCCGAGCTT
>MGLW01000030.1:1583-5593 GCA_001794905.1 Chlamydiae bacterium RIFCSPHIGHO2_12_FULL_49_11 | reverse complement strand
AAAACATAGAATCTTTTTTAGCAGCCGTTCAAATCAGATGTATTGCTCTCTGGGCAGAGGTCTTGTGACTACACTATCTAGAAATCATTAAAAAACCATCAAAAGACGGATCCGGTTCCGCATTATAGAAAAATCTTCTTTTCAATCAAAAAGCGTTTCGGAACATCATTTTGTCTCCTATTAACAATGTATTTATATTCTGCTTGCTGAAATTTGTATTTACATTTATAATAGTACTTGTTTTTAGTGGGGGAATTATCTTTTTATGACATCGAAACTATATTTTAGTTTTTCAAATGGGCAGTTCGAACGAGCGCCAAGCAAATCAGGCGCAATTAAAATTCTTACCGATGTAAAAAAATATCTTGATGACCTACGGGCCTTGACTGACGGTAACAAACGAACATTACTCGACCGAGTCACACAAATCAAAACCGGATACGATGATGCCGTAGACCGTAAGGTGCGTAGCTGTACTTCCTGCTTTTTCCGATTCTTTCTCAAGCTTTTCATCTTCCTTTCTTCGGGTCGACAAATGCAATCACTCTGGTCCGAACTTCAAAGCAAACTTCATTCCAACCCGGTACAAACTGCCTCTGGGACACAGTTCGACCCTGTTTCATCACAAGCCGGACCATCTTCTCCCTCTATGGAAGAAGCGCCTTTCCCTGTTTCATCACGATCCGGCACGTCTTTGCCCGCAAATACTAGCCCACAACAAACAGAGGGTCGTGACGACGTCCCGGGTCCGCAAAGAGTTGAGGAGGAGGTAGAGGTCGGACATAGACCCCCTACAGCACAAGTAGAGAGCTGCAATGTGTTCAATGTATTCTTGCAACAGGTAGATGGACCGGAGGGAACCCGGCTAAGATATCCCTTTGCCTCCGAATGGGTCTTGCAGGTGCAAACGATTGTTTCTATCAAGGGGGAAACTGCTGAAGATGGAAGAAAGCGCCTCAACGAGTGGGTGCAAAATGTCTATGATAAACTCTCTGTCAATTCGCAAAGGATTGTGAATCCCTTAGAATGCGATGTGGGTGATTTGGAAGTTGCAAAGTTAGATCCCGATAAGCTTGAAGCCCTCCTTTACAACTTCGATTCTTTCTCCTTCCTATGGTTATTTCATTATATCACTGTCGGTAACCCCCTTCCCCTAGAAGAGAATGGAAACCCTTCGACATTTCCTATATACAAAGAAGCGGTAAACAGTGCTACCACGCTAACCGAAAAAGTAAGCAATATCAAAAAATGGCTCTCGGTTCGTGGAAATTTAGACAGACTCATCCAGCTACACAGAGATCTTTTCAAGGATGTAACTCGCCTAAATCTGGTAGTCGACCCTGTACCTACCATTCCTGAAGGAATCCACCTCTTGGTTCCAAAGCTTTCGACGCTTAGGATAACCACCGATTGTTTAGGATTTATTCATCCCGATATTCAAAAATGCACGGACCTGACGGAATTGTGTTTTAAGAATACCGGGGTATCTTATCTATCTCGCGGCTGTTTCAGGCAGCTCAGGCATTTACGGCAAGTCAATTTTTATAATACCCCCCTTGTAACGATAGGCCTTGTTCCAAACTCTTTTCCAGACAAAGTCAAAATCAATCATTCGTACTCTACTTTCTCAGATATGCCAATAGATCTCCTTCGTGCAGAAGAGGAGGCTCTTTTGGTACCGGTCAAAATAGCCGCCGCAACTGCTTCTGCTTCTTTGGCAGCGGAAGAGTTGCCATCGGCAGAGCAAACGACTTTGGTAGACACTCTTCTCACAACCGACCAAGGGGTACCGCGGTACCCTTTCGCATTTCATTGGGCAGATCAAGTGAGTAGGTACTCGGATATTAAAGACCCCGCTCTTGCGGATAAGCGCCTTCTTGAATGGATTCAGGACACTTTTGATTCTTTAACTAAAGAGCTTAAAAAAACCTGTAATCCTCTTGGTAATGAAATAGCTCTTAAAGTTTCTTCATTATCCCCTGAACAACTGGAACGCCTAGTCCAAAATTTTGACCACATCACATTCTTACATCTTTTCCGGTATATCATGACAAACCGATGGGATGATCGATCAGCGCAACTACCCAGCACATATATATCATATAATGGCGTTATCAACGGTGCCACTACGCTCGATGCGCAAGTCCAAAATATCAAGGTTTGGCTAAGCAGGGAAAAGGAAAAATTTACCGAAATACGTAAAGAACGGATGACTAATGATCTCTTTCATGTTTATTCTCGGATGGGAATATTCCCTGTTGTCCCTTCCGATATCCAGCTTTTGTTCGATGATATTCCAAAATTAACGCTAAGGTGGTGTGACATTTCTTTTATTCACCCTGACATAGCTAAATGTGAAGGCTTGGAATCGTTAATAATGTATGGCAACCGATTGCATTTACTTCCGTTTGACGCCTTACGTGACTTGCAAACACTGACATTGATCGATATTAGTGAGAACCCGGAAATAAAAAAATTTATCACCACTTTGCAAATTCTTCGATCACACTTTGGACCCACGCAAAATGTTGATACACACTTAATATTTCCTATTAGAGCTTGAAATGGGTATGAAAAAAGTGTTTCGGAACATCTTTTTGTCTCCTATACTCTAGAGGGTGTCCAAACAAACTGTAATCGTGGTGATCGGAGGGGGCGCGGCGGGAATTTTCGGGGCCGTCCGGTGTAAGAGCGCTAATTGCGCTGCGAAAGTGATTCTCCTCGAAAAAACCAACCAACTCCTGACCAAGGTAAAAATTTCCGGCGGAGGAAGGTGCAACGTCACCCACGCCTGTTTTGATCCGAAAAAGCTAGCGCAAAACTACCCCCGGGGCTCAAAAGAATTGCTCAGCCCCTTCCACCGATTCCAACCGAAAGATACGATCACCTGGTTTGAAGAGCGCGGCGTCCCCTTGAAAAAGGAAGACGACGGCCGGATGTTCCCCACAACAGATTCTTCCGCAACGGTCACTCAGTGCCTTCTCAATGCAGCATCCTCCGCAGGAGTCGAAATTCGAACGGTGCAGCATATCCAGGCCGTCGAGCGGGTAGGCCCTTCCTTTCTCATCACTCTGCACGATGACAGACTCTACGCACGATCGTTACTTCTCGCCACCGGATCGGCCCCCTGGGGCCACAAGATCGCCCAAATGTTCGGCCACAATATCATTCCTCCTGTCCCCTCTCTATTCACTTTCAACGTCCCCTCTTCCTCCTTGTTGGACCTTGCCGGCATCTCTGTCCCCAAAGCGGTTGTTACCCTCGAAAACACCCCCTTCCGTGTGCAGGGCCCGCTCCTCCTCACCCATTGGGGATTTAGCGGCCCTTCCGTATTGAAACTCTCCGCGCTCGCCGCCCGGACCCTCCATGAGTGCAATTACCAAGCGACGGTCGTAATCAATTGGATCGAGGGCGAGAATCGGGAAGGGTTCTACAACAACCTGTTAGAAAGGAAAAAAAGGCGGCCGGAAGAGACCTTCCCCCCGCTTCTTCCACACAATCTCCAGACACGCTTATTGACAGCCGTCCGAATCGATCCGAAAACGCCCTTTGGCTCCCTTTCTCACGCCGATCTCGGGAAAGTCGCTTCGAAACTGACGAGCGACAGGTACATCATAGAGGGCAAGACTACCTACAAACACGAATTTGTCACTGCCGGTGGAGTGGATCTTCGGGAAATCGATTTCAAAAGAATGGAAAGCCGCATCACACCCAACCTTTTTTTCGCCGGCGAAATTCTCGACATCGACGGCGTCACGGGAGGGTTTAACTTTCAAAATGCGTGGACAACGGCGTGGATCGCAGGAGAAGCGGCGGCTACGCCTGCCTCATGAAGAAGGAGCCGCTCTTTCTTTTCTCGGCCCGCGCTATATCCTCCGAGTGTGGTATCGGCTTGGACTACCCGATGGCATGGGATAATAATCGGAAGAGGATTGGCACCGTTTGCCCTCCCAACGGCCCGCGCCGCTTTTGGTCTATTGATTCTTCTCGCAATGTCGCGATAAGAGACC
>MGLW01000030.1:0-1571 GCA_001794905.1 Chlamydiae bacterium RIFCSPHIGHO2_12_FULL_49_11 | reverse complement strand
GGAATCTGTTGCAGCGCACGCCACACCTCTTGTTGAAAAGGGGTGCCGACGGGAGCGATCGGCGTTTGAAACCGGGTAAGACGCCCTGCAAAGTACTGCTGCAGTTCCTCGCGAATCGATACGATCGGGATAACCTCTTTTCGCCTCCTCATTTGCGTACTTTCCGACGTAAAAGAAAGTCGGTGTAACACCTTCTCATCCGCAACCAGCAAAAGCACCCCGAGCGGCGATTCAAACTCTCCTACATAAATCATATGCAACCTCTATCCAAAGCCCCAATTGTACCTGTTCGGAAAAGTTTTTATCAATCTATTTAAATTTTTTTTCTTGTATCCAAACGTATTTTTCATTTATATTTATCAAAAATTTCTTAATGGATTAATATGGAGTGTCTCAAAAGTGCCTGGCATTGGTGTGCCGCTATTAATGCTTCGCACTATTTAACGCAAAAGGGCAGTCAGACCGGTTTATCTGAGCGTGTAGCACAGTGTGCCGTCACTTATCTTTTGAGCGTTGTTGCACCGAGCGCACTTGCTGCAATGACAAAATTTGTTGAACAGAACGATGAGAATACGGAATCAATGCCGATTCAACCATCCGATGAAAGAAAAAAAGCAGGTCAGCATTTAAGAAGAAGAATCCGGTATCCTTTTTTGTCTATTCCGGCTACGTTGTCATACATTCCCATGTTAATTTTAACCGTAAGAGCTCCGTCCGTTTGGGAGGGTGTTTCCTATTGTCATTTTAGACATAATAATCCTGATGGGTCTTGGAACTTGTTTCTTACGCCTTTAGTAGATGGGCCGCAACTGACTCCATTGGATGTGATCGGTTTCCTATCGATTCCCCTATGTCTTGCCAGCATATGGGAAAGGCTGAAGCTTGGTTCCATGTCCAGGACATTTGTAAAGGAAGGTAAAATTGATGAAGGTTTTGCGCGGCGCAATCCTCGATCAGATTGCAACGCAAGAAGTTGCGTACTCTCTCCGTCAATCCCCGGAATAGTGCGATTTTTAGGGTCTTTTTTCTATTCGACATCAGGATTTCAGCATCTGAATACAGACCCGCAGAATTTGCGAAAAGAAAGTACGCCTGAATGTCGGGCGTACCGAAGTGCTTGGCAAAGACTAAAGAGTCGGCTATCTCTTTGCTATTCGTTAAGTCCTTTGTTACTCCTCACGGTAATCAACGGCATTGGCCGGACAATACTCAGTGCTTTGCAGATCCCGGACGGCATCTGCCGATCAGGAAATCGGTCGTATTGGGGCCCGGATTACCCGCTCGCTAGAGATCAATGGGAACCTCTATTTGATGCTTCAAGAACATATGTTATACTCTGTGGGGTATACACAGGTCTTGTCTTAGCTTTAGAAATTTCAGGAAGGGCACTCATTGCAAGATCGGTTGACGAGTGTGTTGTTCTGCAGCAAGCAGCACGAAACGGAGCAGAAACACCCGAACTTCCTCTATAATATGTTGAACACACCCTAGATAGTGTAGTCACAAGACCTCTGCCCAGAGAGCAATACATCTGATTTGAACGGCTGCTAAAAAAGATTCTATGTTTTTTG
>MGLW01000029.1 GCA_001794905.1 Chlamydiae bacterium RIFCSPHIGHO2_12_FULL_49_11 | reverse complement strand
AAGAGGGAACGGAAGGGGCCTCGCCCCTCGACGAAGAATTCATCGAAGCGGTCGTACAGGGAATGCCCCCCGCCGCTGGCGTCGGCATCGGCCTCGACCGCCTCACGATGGTCTTCACCGGTGCTACCTCCATCCGCGACGTCATCTTCTTCCCCATGATGCGCCCTAATTAAGGGTATTAATGGGATCAACATCGATGACGACCGTAATGGCGCGGCTTTTCATAACCGGCATCTTGTTCATGCGTGAGAGGGTCTCTGTGATGCGTTCTGTTTTTATCAGGCATTGGTAATAGTACCGGTCCATGATTTTCTTGTGGAGGGCGGGTGTGACTGGCAATACCACATCGTTGGGAAGATACTGCAAGAGAGTATCACGGTACTTGTTTGCAAAGCTGCAGGTGGCATCCGGCTCTTTTCCTTTGAAAGTGAATTTGATCAGACGGCAAAAAGGGGGATACTTGAAACGCTTCCTTTCTCCCACCTCGCTTTCGTAAAAGCGGAGGTAATCTTCGCTTGCGGCGAGGGTGATCATCGGGTGGTCGGGATGGTAGGTTTGGATGACCACTTCGCCTTCAAGGAGTTCGCGGCCCGAGCGTCCGCGGATTTGGGAGAGGAGGCTGAAGGCATGCTCAGGGGCACGAAAGTCGGGAATGAAAAGCTGGCTGTCGAGGGAAAGGATGCCGACGAGAGTCACCATCGGAAAGTGAAGCCCTTTGGCAATCATTTGCGTGCCGATGAGCACATCGGCTTTGTTCGAAAGAAACTGTTTGATGATTTCATCGTGGGCATGCTTCTCTTGCGTCGTATCCCGATCCATCCGAAGCGTGCGGATATCGGGAATGATTTTGTGCAGCGCACGCTGCACTTGCTCGGTGCCGGGGGTTTTGAAAGCGAGAGTGTCGCATGCCTTGCATTTGGGACAGGCGGAATCTTCTTTCCGGATATGATAGCTGCACATGTGGCATCGCATCTCATCTTCCGCTTTGTGGTAGGTAAGCGAAATATCACAGTGGCGGCATTTGATTGTTTCATTACACAGTTTGCAAACCCGGTATTGAAAAAAGCCCCGCTTGTTCAGAAAAAGGAGGGTTTGCTCCCCCCTGTCAATCCGCTCCCGTATTTTGCACGTGAGCATGGAAGAAAACATCGAAACCGTCTCGCTTTTTTCACGCTCCTGCTTCATGTCAACGATTTTTGTTTTCGGCTGCTGCGCCTTACCGGCTCTCTCGGTAAGGCGCAGCAAGGTGTATTTTCCTTCTAAAGCGTTGTGGTACGATTCAACGCTGGGGGTGGCGCTGCCCAAAATCACGGCAGCACCGGACAGTTTGGCCCGCACGAGCGCCACGTCGCGCGCATGGAAGCAAGGCATGGACCCCTGCTGCTTGTATGACCCTTCGTGCTCTTCGTCGATGATGAAAAGGCCGATGTTGGTCAAAGGACTGAAAATGGCAGAACGGGCTCCGATCACAACGTTGCGGCGCCCCGCCTTCATGTCGCGCCACATGGTGATTTTTTCTCCGTGCGATAATTTATAATGCAAAATAGCCACTTTGTCTTGGAAACGTTTGCGAAACCGCTCGATGGTCTGTCCCGTCAAAGCAACTTCCGGAACCAGGAAAATGGTTTGCTTGCCGAGGGAGAGAGTATATTCGATTGCCTGCAGGTACACTTCCGTTTTTCCCGAGCCGGTGATTCCATGCAGCAAAAAAGGGGCAAAAGCGCCTTTCCGAATCCCCTCTACAATCGCACTTTTGGCAATTTCCTGCTCCCCGCTCAACACTTTTTTCTCTTCGGCAAAAAATTCCGCTTCAAAAAGATTCTCGTCATAGAGAGCGCGCATCTCCAAGATTCCCTTTTTTCGAAGCGCGGAGGCGGCGCTTGAGGTAAAACGTGAATCCTTTTTCATGTCAGACAGAAAGAGGGGAGGGGCTTTCTCTAGCACAAGTTCAAGCAAAGCGGCTTGTTTCGACGCTTTGGCGCGGAGTATTTCGATTGCCTCGATGAGTTTGGGGTGGGAGAGGGTGCATGTGACCCAATAATCGTGAGGACGCTCTTCCACCTCTTTTTTTACCGATGCGGGAAGCATGGTGTGATAGACGCGCGCGATGTCGGTATGGTAATAGCGCGCCATCCAATGTGCAAGTTCGAAGAGGTCGGGTGAAAGGAGCGTATCTCCTTCCATCACGTCGGAAAGCTCTCGAATCCCTTTTTCCCGGCTCTCCGCAAGAATTTGGATGACGGTACCGGTGATTTCGGACGATTTGAGCGGCACTCTGACACGCATGCCGGGAGTGACGCGGGCTAAAAATTTTTCGGGAATCCGGTACACCAGGGGGAAATGGAGACGCCGATCCAGGACTACTTCAGCGAACATAGCTTCTTCCAAAGGTCGGCTTTCTTTTGCGGGTGTTTGATATACTCTTCGACCGGTTCCATGAGGAGAAAGGGGCGCCCGTAAAAGGTGCATGTCTGCATGGCGGGATTTTCCTTGAAGTGCAAGCGGTGTTTGGACTGAATGATCATCTCTTTAATGCCGATCGCCGTCTGAAGGTGGGAGAGGGATTCATGTCCCGGATTCATCTCATCGAGGGCAGTCACTGCCGTTTTATGTCCGCACATTTCGACTGCGATTTTGAGGCTGTGGAAAAAAGGGCCGTGCAGCTTTATGTAAGAGGTCGAGGCAAAGAAAGTGACATCCTGGATGAAAAGCGGTTTTTCCAGATGCACTGCTTCCAATATCGGATCAATTTCATGGAGAGTGAGGTGGGGGGCAAACTTTTTATACAGGGAAACTTCTTTCGGGAATTGGGCAAGGAGCAGTTTTGCCCGTTTCGGTGCAGCTGGTTGCGGAGGAGGAGAAGGGCGAGGAGTAGTTTTTTTCGGCTTTTCCTGCAGCGGGGTTTTTTTGAGGGTGGACCTCGGAGGAGGAGGCATCTCTTGTGCAAGGGTACCGATCTTGCCTGTATATGTTTCGGTGAGATGAAAGAGGAGACTGAGGGCAATCGGATTCATGGCGCCATTTTAACGGGAAAAGAGAGCTTTTGTATAGTTTTTTGCATCGAACACCTCCAGATCGTCCTTTCCTTCTCCCAGACCGATAAAACGGATTGGGATGCGGGTAGCGGCATAGACGGGCAGAATCACGCCGCCGCGCGCTGAGCCGTCCAGTTTGGTGACAATGATACCGGAAAGGGGGACGTATTCCCTAAATACCTGAATTTGATGTTCGGCACTTTGCCCCGTCGTGGCATCGAGCACAAAAAAAATATCATGGGGAGCATCGGGATCAAATTTTTGTGCAACAGACACAAGTTTTCCAAGCTCTTTCATCAGGTCCGATTTCGATTCGAGCCGGCCCGCCGTGTCGGCAATGACGATGTCATATCCTTTTGCACGCGCTTTTGCGAGTGCATCGAAAAGGACCCCCGACGGGGCGGAGCCATGCTGGGATTTGACAAGGTCAAGCCCGAGCCGCTCAGTCCACACTTCAAGCTGTTCGAGTGCGGCTGCACGGTACGTGTCGAGTGCAGCGACAAGCACCTTCTTGCCGGCGCTCTTCCATTTGTAGGCCAGTTTTGCACACGTGGTCGTCTTGCCGCTCCCGTTGATGCCGACGAGAAGAACGAGGTAGGGAAGCGTTTTTGCTTCTTTGGAAACCACCTGGGAAGGCTCCTCTAAAATCCGGGTCGCGGTTTCGGTGAGAAGATGGAGGAGGTCGCTACCCGGCGCGCTTTTTCGTACTGCGTCGATCATTTTTCGAGTTACTTCGCTTCCCAAATCGGCCCCGTATAAAATCGATTCGAGCTCTTCAATCGTTTCATCGTCAAGAGGTTTTGCAAACAGATTTTGCAGTTTATTGAGAAATGCATCTTTGGTACGCTTGAGGGCGCTCGAAACTTTGGAAAAAGTGGACTTAAAAAACTGCAGCATTTTTGTTGAAATTAAGAAGAGTCTACCACATAAGGAATTTTAAGACCTAAGAGATAGAAATGCATATTCACGAATATCAGGCTAAAGGCCTCCTCAGCCGGGCCGGCATCGCCGTGCACGATTTTCGCATTGTCGAAAAAGTCGAAGATGCGCCTGCGCTCCTCGAAGATTTAGGGATAACGGAGGCTGTCGTCAAAGTACAAATCCACGCGGGAGGACGGGGAAAGGCGGGCGGTGTCAAAATCGGGACAAGCCGCGAGAGCGTCTTGCAACTAGTGCGCGAAATGATGGGCATGAAAATTGTCACCAAGCAGACCGGGTCTGAAGGGGTCATTGTCCACCGTGTGATGATCAGCGAGCTGGCCGATATCCGCCGTGAGTATTACGTTTCCATGGTGGTCGACAGGAGAGAAGGCAAGCCTATGTTTATGATATCCCCTGAGGGGGGAGTCGAAATCGAAGAAGTGGCAGCCCTGCATCCCGAGAAGATTTTTAAAGTACACACCTCTATTCGTGGCACCGTCAAAGAGGGCGACCTGGAAAGACTGGCCGAATTCATGGGATGGATTGACGAGGTGCAAAAAGAAGAAGGAAAAGAACTCTTTCGTAACTTAGCCTGCGCTTTTGTGCAAAATGAATGTACCCTCCTCGAAATCAACCCTCTCATCGAAGACGGAGAGGGCCATCTGTGGGCGCTTGATGCAAAGATGACCATCGACGATAACGCCCTGTTCCGTCATCCCAATCTGAAAGAGATGTACGATCCAACCCAGGAGACCGAGCAGGAAGCGATCGCGCATGAGCTTGACATTGCCTACATCGGACTCGACGGCAACATCGGCTGCATGGTGAACGGAGCGGGCCTTGCGATGGCAACGATGGACCTGATCAAATATCACGGCGGCGCTCCCGCAAATTTTTTGGATGTGGGCGGCAGCGCTTCCAAAGACAAGGTGAAGGCAAGTTTTGCCCTCATCCTTTCAGATCCGAAAGTCAAAGCCATTCTGGTCAACATTTTCGGCGGCATTATGAAATGCGATATTATTGCCGAAGGTATCATTTTGGCAGCCCGTGAAATGGAAATCCGTGTGCCGGTTGTCGTGCGGCTGGAAGGAACCAACGTGGAAGAGGGAAAAGGACTTCTCAGGGCCTCCGGACTTGCGATCATTGCAGCCGACGATTTGACCGAAGCTGCCGAAAAAGTGGTAAGGGCGGTGGTGTAATGGCCGTTCTTGTCAACCGGGAAACCAAAGTAATTTGTCAGGGAATCACAGGTGCGGCGGGCAGCTTCCACACAGGGCAGTGCTACGCTTATGGAACGAAAATGGTCGGCGGCGTAACTCCCAAAAAGGGAGGGCAAGTAACCGAAGAAGGTCTCCCTATTTTTAATACGGTCCGAGAGGCGCGCGAGAAAACGGGTGCGACGGCCACGATGATTTTTGTGCCGCCAGCTTTTGCCAAAGGGGCCATTTTGGAAGCCGAAGAGGCAGGGATAGAACTTATCGTTGCCATCACCGAGGGAATCCCTTTATTTGACATGTTCGAAGTGAAAGAGAGAATGCGCTCCAGCAAATCGAGGCTCATCGGCCCCAATTGTCCCGGCATCATCACCCCCGGGGAGTGTAAAATCGGCATTATGCCCGGCTACATTCACAAAAGAGGGAAGATCGGCATCGTATCCCGTTCCGGAACGCTCACCTATGAGGCTGTGTGGCAGACCA
>MGLW01000028.1 GCA_001794905.1 Chlamydiae bacterium RIFCSPHIGHO2_12_FULL_49_11 | reverse complement strand
CACTTCTCCTCCCTCTATGATACAATGAACCACTCCCGCGAGTTCGGTATTTCCGCAGATCACCTCCTTCTCGATTTTAATGCGATGCAGCAGCATAAATCGCGCGCTGTCCAAAAGCTCGTGCAGGGGATCGATTTCCTGATGCGGAAAAACAAAATCACCAAAATTTCGGGCACTGCGACATTCACTTCCAAAACGACCCTTGTTGTGGGGAAGGAGACCTATTCTGCGCGCCACTTCATCATCGCCACGGGCTCCAAGCCGGTGCCCCTCCCGTTTCTTCCGCTTGACGAAGAAAAAATTGTTTCATCGACCGGCGCCCTCAGCCTCAGGGAAGTTCCGAAAAAACTGATCGTCATTGGAGCAGGTGTGATCGGCCTTGAGCTCGGCACCGTCTACCGTCGTCTGGGAAGCGAGGTGGAAATCATCGAATTCCAAGACCGGATACTTCCAGAATTTGATGCTTCCATTTCTTCTACCTACCTAAAAATACTCCAAAAAAGCGGCATCAAGATGCACCTTTCCACCAAAGTGACGGGGGGAGGGCGAAACGGAGAGGGGATCAGGATCGAAGCCGAAGGGGGCAAAACCTTCACGGGCGACATCTGTCTTATCGCGATCGGCCGCCGTCCCTTCATCGAGGGGCTTGGCCTTGAAACGGCCGGCATAGTCCCGGACTCTCGCGGATTCATTCCCGTTGATGCCAATTTCCGTACGAGCGAGCCGTACATCTTCGCAATTGGCGATGTGATCGGAGGCCCCATGCTTGCGCACAAAGGCTCCTTTGAAGCCAAAGCGCTGATTGCGCTTCTTGCAGGACGTCCCGTCCCGCTTCACTATGCTACGATTCCGAATGTCGTCTATACTGATCCTGAAATTGCGACCTGCGGCTTTACCGAAAGTGCGCTCCGAGAAAAAGGGGTGGCTTATCGCGTTTCGGAATTTCCCTTCCTCGGCAACTCACGTTACGGAGCGATCCTTGGAACCGACCCCTGTTTTGTAAAGATTCTTGCAGAATCTAAGACAGGCCGTATCCTCGGTGCCCACGTGATTGCCCCGCATGCATCCGACATCATCATGGAAGCTGTTCTTGCCATGCAAAACAACATCACGGCACAAGCTATTGCCCACACCATCCATGCCCATCCCACCTTCAGTGAGGCCTTTTTCGAAGCAGCGCTTGGAATCGATTCGAATTTTATTCACTTGTAAATCGAACAAAAACGTAAATCCTCTGGTCCGGATCCCGATGATTCCCGTTTGCTGCCAGGACAGCCTGTAAAGGTCTTCCGGAGATATCAACAAAATGAAATGTTCCCGATTTCGCTTTTACTTCTTTATGAAACACTGGCTCTCTTACTTTTTCTTTCGGGGGATAAAAAAGGAGGGCGAGCTGAACCCCAAGATAGTGCAGAGCCTCGCAAAAAATGTTCCAAATAGGAGCAATGATTCCCCAGAAGGGGGGGGTATATTCTCCGATCCGGTTCTCTTTTCTAATCATGCCGAATTGATGAGGGGAAAGTTCTTGGGGCGGATTTTTATAGAATATCGCATCGGGAGAGACTGATTCCATAACATCAATTATGACAAATAGATCTATTAATTGCATATAAAAAGTAATAATTGTTAATAATTAATAATTTTGATATAATAATAGTGGAAACCTCAATGGGGTAATGTTATGGAACAGTCCAAGAGTGATATCAAAAAATGGGCAGCGGTGCTCGAATCGCGCCTTGACTATCTTGAAACCGAGATGGGCAATCTAGATGCCCTGCTTCGCGCTTGTGGCTTTTCCAATGGTATTGAGACACTTAAGTCAACCATGGCCGATCTCTTGCATGAGATAGACAGGGATGATGCTTCCTAAAAATATACTGATTTGATATGCTTCGTAGCCATGGGAAAGTTGGTTTTCAATGGCGATGATGACGTAGAAGTCCCTGACGGGGAACGCATCCAGCCCTTTTGTGAAGAGGCGGGGATTCCTTTTGCCTGTGAGGAAGGGATTTGCGGTACTTGCATCATTGAGGTGGAAGAGGGCGGTGAAAACCTCTCTCTGCCGACCCGTGAGGAGTATGACTTTCTGGGAGATCCCGGGACTGAGCGGCTTGCGTGCCAATGTAAAATCCAAAAAGGCTGTGTTAAAATACGATTCTAGGAGGAACTATGACAATCCATAAATATATGACAATCAGTAAGATATTCGAAACATTTCCGCATAAGAGCCAGAAGATTGCTGCAATGATGACCTCGTTTGGTTTGCAGTGTGTGGGCTGTGGTGCGGCGACGTACGAGACCCTGGAAGCGGGCACATTGGGCCATGGGATGACGGAGGGCCAGCTGGAGGCCTTGATAGGGCGTTTAAACGACATCTTAGCGGAGGAGCAGGATCTTTCGAAGATAATGCTTACTCCCAGGGCGGCCGAGAAGTTTATCGAAATCGGGAAGGAAGAGGGCTTAGAGAAACCGATGCTTCGTTTTGGAGATCAACCCGGGGGCTGTTCCGGCTTTGAGTATGTTCTGGATTTTTCAGAAGGCAAGACGGAGCGGGATGAGGTTTTCGAGTCGCATGGGGTAGAGATACATGTAGACCGGGGCTCGCTTGAGCGCCTTCGTGGGACGGAGATTGATTACACCGACGGCCTTCGCGGCGCCGGCTTCAAGGTTTCCAACCCCAACGCGCGCTCCTCCTGCGGCTGCGGCAACTCCCAAAGCTATTAAGTTGTGCCTAACTTGAACCCGCCGATGATGAAGCAGCAGGGGCTCTGTATTGAGCGAGCTCGGCTTCGAATGTTCTGAGTTGCTCTTCGCAGAGTCCTTTCCTTTCTACCAATAACCGGATTTCCTGCTCGGGTGCTAGTGCTTGGGCCATTTCGGAAATCTTTGTTTTCAAGAGGTTCAATAGCGTTCTTAAACTCGTTAAGAGATTAGCGATGTTGGTGGAAAGAATCCGAATATTAGAGGCTCTTTCTTTCTTGAGCGTCTCAAGTGCAGTACTTTTTACCTCCTTCTCAGGTCCAGATTCCATCGGTTGGATCTGGGATTCCAATTCAGCAATTTTTTGATTATTCCTAAAAAGATTATTATTACACTCTTTATATTCTGTAAGTCGAGTTGTAACGGCATCATCCTGATCTTGAACATCAGTGGGGATTGACACTAACTGAGCCTGTCGAGGTTGTGCAGTTGATGATCTCGGTGCAGGTTGCGGAGGCGGTTGCCGTTGTGCACTTGATGATCCCGATGCTTGTTGCGAAGCCAGTCGAGGTGCTGCAGTTGGTGATCCCGATGGACGTTGCTGAGGCCGTGCACTTGATTGTTCCATTACTTGTTCCATATGAAAAGTGAGATCGTCCGTTCCGGGAGATTGGGAAGGGGCACGGAGTGCTTGTACGCGAGGAAGTTGGTTAACTGCATTTGCAACTCTTTCCCAATGAGTGGCGTAATTCTGAATGCTGTCGGTAACAATGGGGTTTTGTTGGGGGATGGTAATTGTCCTCTCTGTCAACGTGAATTGGGTCGCATCGTTGTGTCCGTTGATGGCCGTCCTGATCAATTCTATGAAACAGTTGGCATTGATCAAACTTAAATTAGCGATCTTTGTAGTTCCACGAAAAGCTTCTACCTTATACGAGTGCGCGCCTACTTGGACGGTGATGGAATCGGTAGATGTAGTACTCATAATCATTACTCTTTTTTTAAATTTCCTTAATTATAACACATTCTTTGATTTGGAGTCAAGAATGTGATTGAATCTATAACAAATTGATTAACAAAAAGTTATATTCACACTCAGTTTGCCGGAGGGTCCTGGTTTTCTGCTCCGGCAGCCGGCGCTGCAGGTGGCGGGGTTACCGGTGATCGGTTTCTTTGACGAAGTCTTGTATTACCGCCTTCAACTCGTTTTGGTGGCTGATTCTCAGGTTGTTGTGGCTTTTTTTCTGCAAATCTCCCCCCGGCGAACCATGCTGTGAACCTTCCTGTAGAGTGTTGAAGACGTTCTGCTTGAGGAGGCGTATTGCTAGGGTTGTCGCTGCCTGTAAGCCTATGAACAGCTCTGCTTACGACGGGGGGTAGTACCGGGGGTGGTTCTTTGGGGGGTGTCGGTGTTCGAGCAGGAGTCGAGGAGCTAGGAGGGGTTGCCCCAGCTTGTGAAAGTGGCATCGCCTGGACATGAAGCTGTAACGGTTCGGGTGGCTCAGGTCTTGCGATACCGCTTATGACTTGGGCGATTTCTTCCCATGTTGTTGCGTAGGTTGCGGGCACCTGATTTAAAGGACTAGCGGCGGCATCGGTTTCCTTTTGCTTGAGATGGATTTGGGATGCCGTAAAGGTATATTCGTAAGCAAGTTCCTGGTTTTGAGCTGCCTGCTGCCCAGCAAGTATCGATGTAACAATGGATTGTATTTTCTTTTGTAAATTATCTTTTTGTGCAGGGGGCATCTTCGTAAGATCGACCACAGTATTGCCTTGCGTTGTCGTAACTCTATAAAGCTGTTGATTTAATGTGATGAGAACACTGGACTGAATCGGAACCGTTCCGGACATAGCTATCCTTAATATTTCCTTAATTATAACATAATTATTTTAATTATTCAATGATTAACGGGTACTTTTTGGTCCTGTGCGGCGCAATCTTTGTTTTGCAGGAGGAGTTCGGGCCCCTCCGACCCGTCGAACTGGGCCAGCTTGTTTTTTTGAGGGAGCAGTAGTCTGTGCTGCAGTTTCCGGTGCGGCGTTCTGCGGCTGAATAACTCTCTCGAGCATTTCAGCGAAAGTTACGGGTGGGGCCTGTGGCGGATCAGCTTGTTCTACGGGGATAAGGGCAGGTTGGGGAGTAGGTTCTTCCGTGCTCGATTCTGCCGTTTCGGGCTGTTGTATTTGCAATTGGGACGATGTTATTTGTGGACGGGGGATTTCAAGATCGCCTTGAGTCCCATACGATACCCGAAGAACCATTTTTTCAATCACTGACTGGAGGATCGTTTGCTCAATTTCGTCGATATGATGGACTGCACGCAATTTTTGGATTTGCTGTTCGAACTCGACTTGTAACTCTCGCAATTCCTTTTCTTGGTGTAGTTTAAGACAATGTGCAATTTTTTCTTTCAACTTGAGAAGGTTGGGATTCTTCTTAAGGGCCAAATTAGCGTTAGCGAGATTTTGGTTATACTCCGCAATCTTCCGTTCAATTCGAATAAGCTCCTTGTTGAAATTTCGCTCTCGTATGAACTGTTCGGTGTCACTAATAACCGGTACCGTTACTCTTTCTTCCGGCGGAAGGGGTGATGGAAAAGCAGTGGTACGAATTCTTTTAAGTAGCTGCTTTGACTCCGGCGAAAGCGGATTAAGAGGCTCATGAGCCATAAGAACGGGTAAAGGTGGTATTTGCAGGTTACAGACTCTTTGAAGGGCATTTTGATGAATGCGAGTAAGAAGAGAGAGGCGTCTTTTTTCTAAAGAGGCTCTTAGTTGCATTTTATATTTTGAGAAGAAATTCTTCTTAGAGATGCTAGCTAGATCGGCAGGTGTTCTACTATATAGTTTTCCAAGATGGGTTATTTTGTCTGTTATTTCTGCGATCTGTTGCTTTATTGTAGGTACATCTTCTGTAGGGGAACCGGGGTAGAGATTTTCGGGTATGATTTGGTTTTCCAACGAGGCCTTCCACTCTGCAAGGGGATCTGCTGGCTGGGCCGCTTGTTGTCGTATTTCTACACCTCCTGCTGAGAAGCTGGGGATATAAGGGGGAGCTAAGGGTTGCGCCTCCCAGGCCGCAAGGAAAGCTCTCTGTTGTGCTCCTACATCGGAAGCTTCCCCATCGGTCACGGATAAGGATACGGT
>MGLW01000027.1 GCA_001794905.1 Chlamydiae bacterium RIFCSPHIGHO2_12_FULL_49_11 | reverse complement strand
CCTTTCTTTTGGACCAGCTCTTCCTTGAGAGCGCGGATATGGGCCGTTTTCAGCTTACGCACCTCTTCTTTGAGTTTGTCGATTTCCCCCGTGCGGGCGCGTATGGCCTCCAGCAGTTTTGCTTCGGTCGTATTCAGTTCTTTTGCCATATCTGCAATCAGCGCTTCTTTGTGGTACATGAAATTTTCGGCTTCCAGAGAAGTGACCGCTTCGATACGACGGATACCGCCGCCGATGCTTCCTTCTTTCGCAATGCGGAAGAGGCCGATTTCGGCCAACTGTTCGACGTGGGTACCGCCGCACAGTTCCTTGGAAAACTGTCCGATATCGACGAGCCGCACGCGGCCGTGATATTTATCGCCGAAAAATTGTTTGATATCTTTACGCCCTTTGATCTCTTCGTAGTCGGATTCGTAAGTTACGGGGGCGAAATTTTCGCGGATTTTTCCGTTGACGAGCCTTTCCACCATTTCGATTTCTTGGGGCGTCATGCCTTTGTGGTGGGAAAAATCGAAGCGAAGCCGGTCGGGAGCCACGAGCGACCCTCGCTGCATCACGTGACTTCCGAGCACTTCGAAAAGAGCCCAGTGGAGAAGGTGCGTGGCGCTGTGGTTGCAGGCAATTTTTCGGCGCCGCTCGCGATTTACCTCGAGAAAACACGGCTCGCCCAAAATTAAAGTGCCTTTTTCCAGTTTTCCCGTATGGGCAATGAAGCCGTCATATTTGCTCGAACCATAGACAACAAAATGCATATTCTCGTGGGTGATCACACCGGTATCGCCCAGCTGGCCTCCCATTTCGGGGTAGAAGGGGGTTTCATTAAAAATGAGCACTGCTTCTTCTCCGGCTTCTAGCTTTTCCATCCATTTCTCTCCGGTCAAGATACCGGTGCAGGCGCCTTCCCCTTGCATGGAAACATAGCCGGAAAATCGGGAAGGTTCATGCTTCTTTTTATAATCGTGCCATACGTGATTTTCGACTTCCTGATGGGTTTTTTTATGGGCTTTTTTGGAAAGGATTTTTGCTTCTTCTTCCAAAATTTCGAACTGTTCCAGGTTCACCGTCAAATGGTGATCTTTGGCCAGGAGCAAAATTTCGTCGAGGGGGAAGCCGTAGGTGTCTTTTAATTTGAACGCATCTTCTCCGGAAATTTGGTGCATCTCTGTAGTTTTTGCCGTATCGAGAACTCTTTGGAAGAGACCCTGACCACGATTTAATGTGCGGAAAAAAGCGTCTTCTTCGGCAGTGAGAATCTCTTTGATCCTCTCGCTGGAATCGCTGAGCTCCTGGTAATGGTCCCCCATGAGGTTTCGGAGGGGATCGACGAGGTGGTGTAAAAACGGCGCGTCAAAGCCGAGATTGCGCCCATAGCGCACTGCACGCCGCACCAGTTTGCGCAGTACGTAGCCCCGGTCGGTGCTTGCCGGAGCGGCCCCGTCGGATATTGTAAAAGCAAGGGAGCGGAGATGGTCGGCGATCACATGGAACGAGGGAGCAAGCTCCTCTTCCGGATCGTACCTTTTATGCGACAGCTTTTCGATCACACCGATGAGGGAGCGGAGAACATCGGTTTCAAAGACGCTTCCGACATTTTGGGAAATGAGGAGCATCCGCTCCAGCCCCATTCCCGTATCAACGCAAGGTTTCAGAAGGGGCACGTCGCTCTCTCCGGGCGAGCGCGAGTATTGCATGAACACCACGTTCCAGTATTCGAAAAAGCGGCCGCTCTCCATTTCGGCTTCTTCGATGGGCCTCGTAATCGGCTTGGGATTGAGGTCGTAGTAGAGTTCCGTGCAAGGGCCGCACGGTCCCGCTTCCCCCATCGACCAAAAGTTGTCTTTCTCTCCCATCCTGACAATCCGGTTTTCGGGAAGGTACTCTTTCCACAATGCGAAACTTTCCTCATCTTCGCGGAAAACGGTGGCTACGACACGATCAAAATCAATGCCGAGTTTTTGAGACAGTTCGACAGCGAAGCCGATAGCGTCTTCCTTGAAGTAATCGCCGAAAGAAAAATTGCCGAGCATTTCGAAAAAAGTGAGGTGGCGCTTTGTGTGGCCGACGTTATCGAGGTCGTTATGTTTGCCTCCGACGCGTACACATTTTTGGGAGGTCGTGGCGCGCGTATAGGGAGGATTTGCCTTTGCTAAAAAATAGTCTTTAAACTGGTTCATTCCCGCATTGGCAAAAAGAAGGGTCGGATCGTCAAAAGGGACGGTGGGCGAGGAATGAACGGCCGTGTGTCCTTTTTCTTCGAAAAATTCGAGGAATTTTTTTCTCAATTCATTTGTATCCATCACATTTTTTCCTTGATAACTTTTTCATACCCCGTACAATAACAGGAAAGAATCAAGTAATATCATGAATCAAGACAGGAAAAAAATCTATCACGAAATTGCAAGCACGATTCGCGGCCTTTCGATGGATATGGTTGAAAATGCCAAATCGGGACATCCTGGGCTCCCCATGGGGTGTGCCGAACTCGGCGCCGTTTTGTGGGGCGAATTTTTGCGCTACAATCCTAAAAACTCCGACTGGTTCAACCGTGACCGGTTCGTCCTCTCTGCCGGACATGGTAGCGCCTGGCTCTATTCGATCCTGCACCTTACCGGCTACGATGTCACGATGGACGACCTGCAGCATTTCCGTCGCCTTAATTCCCGCACGCCGGGCCACCCCGAAAAGCTTGATACCGACGGAGTAGAAGTGACGACCGGTCCGCTTGGACAGGGGGTAGCCAACGCCGTTGGCATGGCCTTAAGCTACAAAATGCTCGCCGCCCGTTTTAACAAAGACGGGGACAATATCGTTACCAATAAAATCGTGTGCCTGGCCGGCGACGGCTGTCTCATGGAAGGGGTATCGCAAGAAGCATGCTCTCTGGCGGGGCATCTGCAGCTCAATAATTTTATATTGCTCTACGACATGAACATGGTCACCCTCGACGGCATGTGGAAAGAAAGCTGCTCCGATGATCAGGTAAAGCGGTTTGAAGCTTACGGGTTTGATGTGATCGAAATCAAGGATGCCAATAACCTGGAAGAAGTGAGTGATAAACTCTCCTCCTTGCGTGAGGAGCAGTGGAAGCCGACACTCGTGATCTGCCATACTGTAATTGGTAAGGGAGCGCCGCACAAGCAAGGAACCCACCACGCACACGGCTCTCCTCTCGGAAAAGAAGAACTGGAGGAAGCCAAAAAAGTGCTGGGCCTTCCCCAGACCCCGTTTTATGTGCCGAAGGAAGTGAAGCTATTTTTTGAAGGGAAGCGGAAAGAATGCAGGGAAATTGAAGAAGCATGGAATTCGGTTTATTCCGAGTGGAAAAAAAAGCATGCCGACTTGTCGTCTCTTTTCGATACAATGCACGAGGGGACAGTTACGAAGGAACTTCTCTCCGAAATCGAGGCTCTTGACATGGGTCCCAAAATATCGGGAAGGAAAGCTTCAGCGGCATGCATCCAGGTAGCGGCAAAGCATCTTCCTCATCTTGTCGGCGGTTCGGCCGACCTTTCCGGCTCCGATTGCACCATGATCAAAGATTCTCCTCTCGTCACCCCCTCAAATTTTTCAGGTCGCAACGTCAAGTTCGGCGTCCGCGAGTTCGCCATGTCGGGGATGGCAAACGGCATTTCGACCACTCTACTCCGCCCCTTTGTCGGCACATTTTTTTGTTTTTCCGACTACGGCCGAAACGCTGTCCGCCTCTCGTGCCTCTCCAAGCATCCCACTATTTTCATCTACACCCACGACTCCATCGGGCTGGGGGAAGACGGTCCGACTCACCAGCCGGTAGAGCATCTCGCCTCCTTTCGGGCGATGCCGGGCATGCACCTTTTCCGCCCCGGCGACGCGAACGAGGTGAAAGGCGCCTGGCGGTTTGCTCTTTCACACACCCACAATCCGGTCGTTTTCGTGCTCACGCGCCAGGATTTGCCCACGCTCGAAGAGACGAAAAAGCCGTATGAAGAAAGCGTCGGACGGGGCGGCTACATCGTCCTTTCCGAAGACAAAACGCGCCCCATCGACATCACTTTTTTTTCGACCGGTTCCGAGCTTCATGTCGCGGTGGAAAGCGCGAAAATTCTCATCAAACAGCACGGTAAAAATGTGCGTGTCGTTTCCCTGCCCAGCTTCCACCTTTTCGAAGAGCAAGACGCTCTTTACAAGGATAAAGTCGCGGGAGGCAGCCTGGGCCTACGTGTGGCCGTCGAAGCCGGCTCCTCCTTCGGCTGGGACAGGTATGTGGGGCGTGAAGGAATTAAGATTACCGTCGACACCTTTGGCAGATCGGCACCTATTGCCGAAGTAATGGACTTTTTCGGCCTCACTCCCATCAAAGTGGTGGCAAGAGTCCTCCGTGGTTAAATGGCTGCTTTTTCTTGCGGGGCCGCTCTGTGCGACCCTCATCACCGACGGCCTTTCCTCTTTTGATACCGCTTCCAACTTCGTGCGCCGCCCCTTTTCCCTTCTTGTGACGAAGACAAGTTCCACCATCACGTTTCTTTTGACAAACCAGGCGATTGCTGCAAGTACGCAGGCGATGATCAAAGCCGGCACCTTGGCGAGTGTGAGTGTGACCGAGATGACGCTTGTAAAAACGCTGACAACCCTGGCGGGCAATACCGATATCAGTTTCACTGTGATTTCATCTAGAAATAAAAACGTTTCGGGAGGCTATGAAGTCTATGTCCTCATGCTTCCGCAGAGGCAAAACATTACCGTTTCGAGCGCTTACTATCAGAACTGGCAATCCCTTGGCCTTGCGCAGTACACTCTCTTTTTTTGGCAGTGGCTTTATGGTTCCGATCCGGCCAAGTTCTGGTTTGAAATCGAAGGGGGAACGCTCGTGAGCCATTCCTATTCGACCCTCTTTTCGATCGTGAGCACAACCGGAAAGGTCGATTCGATCACTTACACGTGGCGATTCAAGAAAGAGCAGATAGAAGCCCTCGGTGCTGGCAGCTATTATTTTGCCGGCACCCTTTTCCAGGACAATTACGCGGCTATGACGAGCGCCCAGCAAAATAGCTACATCGACTCTCAAATTGCCATCCGGAGTGACCTCATTGCCCAGATTGACATGAGCCTTGCCGGCAACAATACGGGATTTCCCCTCAACGCCGCGGGGCTTGCCAACCTGCGCGTCAACCGGACACTTCTTGCCGCGCAGGTTACCGCCCTCACCGCCGCCCTTCGTTAACCCACGTTCGCCTTTTTATTAGTTCACGCGTCAGGAAATTTTTCCCATACGCCTAATAATACCAAACGCAAGAAATACTTTCACAAATTCGGAATCATCTAACGTTCACCTTTGAACGATCCTTTCTCACTCATATTTAAAAATATGGGTTTTGAAATGATCGTTCAAATCTGCCTCGTTATCTGACTCGAATTTATGACATTGTTTCTCGCGTTCGGTATAAAGTTATGAAGAGCTTGTTTCAGGTACCTTATGTAGAGTTGTTCGATAGGTATTGAGTTGACGTTGCATATCTTCATAAGCGGATTTTTTCATCGCATAGTCGGACTCTGTAGTTGTGATAATTTGTTGTAAATTTTGCGGCACATTGTTACTTGAAGGATTGCTCATCAAGACACTCAACTTCTCTGCGGTGGCCTCATCTAATCGCTTCTTCGATATCTGCATTTCACGCAAAGCCTGCAAAGTCGCTCTGTCCAGCTCCTGCAATACACTATCTCCTCTTTCTCCCACAGTAACTTGGACGGTTGGATCGATCTTTTTTTGCGGAGGAGCCACATGACGTGGTGTTGTAGGAGGAGAGTCGGGAATTTGCGCAATGAGAATGGAAAGATCTCTCATGAAGTCCATCATAGATTTATAGTTTGTGTTGGCATTGTTGCGTAAATCGTCGAATATGTTGTGAGTAACCGAACTGAGGAAATTTTGTTTCAATTTACCAAAGAACTCTCTTTCTTTTGGGCATTCC
>MGLW01000026.1:10265-25127 GCA_001794905.1 Chlamydiae bacterium RIFCSPHIGHO2_12_FULL_49_11 | reverse complement strand
CTTGCTCGTCCTCGATGCGACGACCCCTTTTTCCGCGGAAGAAAAAATACTCCTCGAACGGTGCGATTCTGAAAAAACTCTCGTCGTCATCAACAAAATCGATGCAGCACCCCCTCCTCCTCCGTTCGAATTCGAAACGGAAACCGTAACGGTATCGGCGCGCAATAAGACCGGAATGGATTCGTTGAAAAAGGCAATCACAAACCGGCTCACCACTGGCAGCGGCGGGTATGATGAGGTGGTGCTGACGAAAGAGCGACATTTTCATGCGGTTCAAAGAGCAAAAGTCGATCTCTCTCATGCGCTCGAACTGCTCTCTTGCTCTTCCGATTACGATCTTATCGCGATTGAAATGCGCGCAGGGGCAAATGCCTTGTCATCCATCATCGGCATGAACATCACTGAAGAGCTTTTATCGGCGATCTTCTCCAAATTTTGCGTAGGAAAATGAAAAAAGCCCGGTTGATCATGGAAACGCTGGACCGTCTTTTTCCCTCCCCTGCCCCTTTTTTATCCCACACCGATCCGTTCACCCTTCTTGTTGCCGTGATTTTATCGCAGCGGTGCACCGACCTCAAAGTGAATGCCGTCACGCCGCATCTTTTTGCCGTAGCGAAAACTCCCGAAGAAATATGTGCTCTTGACCTTGCTACCTTGCAAGACATCATCCGCCCGTGCGGGCTTTCTTCTCAAAAATCCCACGCGATTTGGACCGCTGCAAACGAGATCATAAAAAAATATGGGGGAAAAGTTCCGCGAGACATAGAATCGCTCCTTTCTTTTCCGGGTGTGGGACGCAAAACCGCAAATGTGATCCTTTCCCAAGCTTTCAATACCCCCGCATTTCCGGTAGATACGCATATTTTACGTCTCAGCGCTCGGTGGGGCCTTTCAAGAAGCACGAGCCCCGCCGTCGTGGAACGAGATCTGTGCCGCATTTTTCCAAAATCAAGCTGGAATAAACTTCACTTGCAAATGATCTTGTACGGGCGTACTTTTTGCCCTGCAAAAAAACATGCCACCGCCGACTGCATTATTTGCAAAAAATGCACCGGTTGACCTAAAATGATTCCCCAAATTAGGAGGGCTGATGTCTACATTTTACCAAATCCGCGAAACTTACATGGAACGAGCGATCCGAGAAGTATCGAGCTTTAATTTCCAAAACGAGGATGCCTCATTTGAAGCTCGCACTATGCGCGACGAATTCGTCAGCGGGTTTTGTAATGCCCTGCAAGAAGACACTCTTCTCGATGTTTCTTTACCTCTTTCGGTTATCGCGCTTTTCAAAGATATCCAGCAGTGGCAGCTTGCCGAACTTGATCGATTAAAGCCGAAGTGGTTCGACTTTCGCCCCGCACTCGTATCAAAACCTTTTGCAGAATGGATGAACGAAAAATCCCGCATTCCCTACACCCACTATGTTCGCCGCCTTTCCGGAGTCGAGGTTAAACAAAGCGATGCAGCGGTCCGCATCGCCTACATTTTCCAACTGGCTTTCCTCCCGTCACAAAACCCCCTTCCTTCGGAACACGATGAAAAAAACCATTCCATTACTGTCATGGAAACGCGTTGCAACGTTACATGCGCACTTATGCCCCTCATCCCTTCTTCTCCCCGTTCAGTACCTTCCACTCCTCCTGCCTCTCCCTTTTTTTCCTTCCGGCAGGAACGGGATAGCCCCCATTCCCGCTAGTGATCTTTGACTAAATGATGAGCGGGGTGCCTACCCGGACGAGGGTTTCAATTCCCGATAAGCTGCGCGTCACAAGTTCGGTGTCCGGTTTTCCTTCGGTGATGGAGAGGACGATCATGGAGCCGCCCAGATTGAAACAACCCAAATCGTCTCCGCAAAGCACGGTATCCCCTACTTTGCCGGTAAAGGCAATGCTTCCGACATTGGTAGCGCCGACAAGGGTCATGCAAACGCAGATTTTTCCTTCAATCACGATATGGATACGATAATTGGCACAAAGATAGGCCGGTTTTGTTGCCAGCGCGAGAGGATTAACTGAGAAGAGACTGCCCCGGACCTTCGCAACTTGAGTGATGATGCCGCTAAGAGGGGCATGAAACCTATGGTAGTCGGGAGGAGCCAGGCGGATGATGATCATCGGCCCGTCTTTAAACCTGGAGTAAAGGGCGCTCTTCTTGGCGAAAAAGGCATCCTGGGAAAAAGTGCACCCTTTGATCCAAATCCCTTGTTCGGGAAAGGTCTCAAAGGCAAGGAGTCTCCCGTCGGCGGGAGAGACGAGGGAAGATGAGGCAATGGGCCGGGCCCGGGGATGGAGGCGGCGTGTAAAAAAATCATTGAAGTGACGATATTTTTTATTTTCAAAATCGGCTATCACGATATCAAATTTTTGAACGAAGTGGGCCACTTTCCGCCTTGTCCATGGCATCCGGTAATACCAGCCGCACAGACGGGAAAGAGCACGGCTTTTGGCGAAAAAAAGGAGAAGCCGCGAATCGGTGCGCTCCAGGTAGAGATAGCGAAGGAGCCCCTCTCCCCACACTTTTTCTTCGATGAGCCTCTTCTCTCCCGGAAGGTATACATAAATTTTTTTCATATTATGCAGAGTATATCTTTTCACGAAAATTTAGAAATAGATTAAAATGGAAGGAAGCAAAAAGGAAAATCAGTGGGACTTTTACAGAAAATCTTCGGCACACAACAAACGCGGACGGTAAAGAAATATTTTAAGACGGTCAAAAAAATCAATGAAGTCGAAATAGCGCTTCAAAATCTTTCCGATGAGGATTTGAAAAAGAAAACCGGAGAATTCCGCGAAAGGCTCAAAGCGGGCGAAACGGTGGACGACCTCCTCGTGGAGGCTTTTGCCGTCGTAAAAAATGCGTGCCGCAGACTGATCGGCACCGGCATCCATGTTTCCGGCTATGAGCAGAAATGGGACATGATCCCTTACGATGTGCAACTCGTCGGCGCTATCGCTCTGCATAAAGGTTCCATCGCCGAAATGCAGACGGGGGAAGGGAAAACCCTCACCGCCGCCATGCCCCTTTATTTGCATGCCCTCACCGGAAAACCGGTACACCTTGTTACCGTCAATGACTATCTGGTTCGGCGTGATAACGAATGGATCGGAGAAATTTTCCGTTTCCTCGGTCTTACCGTCACTTCTCTTGTGAATGACACGCCGCATGACATGAGAAAGAGCGTCTATGCCGCCGATATCGTCTACGGCACTTCATCCCAATTCGGATTTGACTACCTACGCGACAATTCGATGACAATGTCAAAAGAGCAGCGGTGCCAGAGAGGGCACTATTTTGCCGTCATCGACGAAATCGACTCGATCTTGATCGATGAGGCGCGCACGCCTCTCATCATTTCGGGGCCGTCAACCGAGTCGAGACAAATGTACGACTCGCTTGAAGCGCCGGTACGTTCTCTTGTGAAAATGCAGCGCGACATTTGCAACAAGCTGGCCAGTGAAGCCAAGCGCTCGCTCGAAAACTTGGGCATCTTCGAAGAGGAATTTGCTTCCATCGATTCGCTGGAGAAAGATCAGCGCAAAGAACTCTTTGAAATCATGAAAAAATTGTGGGTCGTTTCAAAAGGGATGCCGCACAACAAACTGGTGCGCAAAATCCGGGAAAATGCCGATTTGCGCTACCTCCTGGAAACGGTGCAAACCTACTTTTTCTCCGACCAGAATAAAGAAGAAAAAAACACGCTCCTCAAAGAGCTTTACATCGTGATCGATGAACGGTCCAACGATTATGAGCTGACCGACAGAGGAATGTCGAGCTGGTCGAGTGATGAAAACGACTTTGTCATGCTCGACCTCGGCGAGGAATATACAAAAATTGAAAAGGATTCCTCCCTTTCCGAAGACGCCGTTTTAGAAAAGAAAACGGCAGTCCGAGCTCTGGACGCAAGCCGAAAAGAAAAAGCGCACAACATCCGGCAGCTCTTCAAAGCGTTCCTTCTCATGGAAAAAGATGTCGACTATATCGTTCAGGACGGCGAGGTGATCATCATCGACGAAAATACGGGCCGGCCGCAACCGGGACGCCGCTTTTCCGACGGACTGCACCAAGCCATCGAAGCGAAAGAAAATGTGTCGATTCAAAGGGAGACGCAGACGTATGCGACCATTACTTTGCAAAACTATTTCCGCATGTACGACAAACTCGCCGGGATGACGGGAACGGCGATTACCGAAGCGCAAGAATTCAAGGAAATTTACCGGCTCGACGTTCTCGTCGTACCGACACACAAACTGTGCGTCCGAAAAGATTCCAATGATGAAGTGTACATCACCGAACGGGAAAAATTCACGGCGATCCTCAGAGAGATTGACGAAATGCACACCCTCGGAAGGCCGATCTTAATCGGAACCGAGTCGGTTGAAATTTCGGAAAAACTGTCGCGCATCCTCCGATCCAAAAGCCTTGTCCATGAAGTATTGAACGCAAAAAATCACGCCAAAGAAGCCGAGATCATCGCCGGCGCCGGCAAAAGGGGGGCGATCACCGTTGCAACCAATATGGCCGGACGCGGAACCGACATCAAGCTCGGCCCTGACGTTCCTGCACTCGGAGGACTCCACATCATCGGCACGTCGCGCCACGAATCGCGCCGCATCGACCGCCAGCTCCGCGGACGGGCAGCACGCCAGGGGGACCCCGGCTCCTCGAAATTCTTCCTCTCTTTTGAGGATAAACTCGTGCGCCTTTTTGCCTCACAGCGGGTCACCGAGATGATCAAGCGTTTCCGCCCGCCCGAGGGGGAAGCGGTTTCCGCCAAAATCATTGATAAATCCATTGAGACGGCCCAAAAGCGGATTGAGGGGCGCAACCGGATGATCCGTAAACACACCCTCGAGTACGATGACGTGATGAACAAGCACCGCGAAGAGGTATACCAGTTCCGCAACGAGCTTTTGGAGAGGGGAGACATCATCATCCTCGCCACCGAAGTACTGGAAAGCACTGCGCTCAATCTCATCGCTCCGCACTTTGAAAATCATACCGCGAGCGGCATCGTCTCTCTTGACCTCATCCGCAGCGACATCCAAGAGCATTTCCCGATTACGATCGACACCGATAAAATCCATGAAAGTGCCGTCACCGAGGAAGAAGTTGAAACCCTGGTCGTTGAAGAGGTGCTCCGCAGTTTCAAGACAAAAATGCTCCATGAGGCGCGCACAATCGGCTTCATGCAAAAGCTCTCGCGCCAGGAGATCAATCCGATCAGCGTCATTCAGGAGCTGATCCGCTCCATGCTTATCCAGGCACTAGATAACGAGTGGCAGAAACATCTACGTAAGATTGATTATTTGCAAGCTGAGGTATCGCTTGCATCGGTAGCGCAAAAAGACCCTCTGACCGAATTCAAGCACCGGGCCTTTGAGTTATTCCAGGCATTTTCAGGCAATGTCAAAAAGAGGATGTCGCATCTATTGTATGCTTTCACGGTTGGCATTCCTAATGCTCCCGAAGTACATCAGGCCTTTTCACAGATGCAGATCGTAGGAACGCCGCCCGAGGTGCTGAATGAACTCAAAAAGCTCGCCCTCCTCATCGGCCCTTCCGAACTCGAAAAATCCGGCCGCTAGCTAATTATTGTGAAGCTCGGTTAGTGTTCGGACTCTTCCATGGCTTCTAGAAAGGCCTGGAGCTGTTTTGCCCGGGTAGGATGGCGCATCTTGCGCAGGGCTTTGGCTTCGATCTGCCGGACGCGCTCGCGCGTGACGTTGAAACGAACGCCCACTTCTTCGAGTGTCTTTGGCTTACCGTCGACGAGGCCAAACCGCTCGATCAATACCGTCTTTTCCCGATCGGTGAGACTTTCGAGCACTTCGCCCATTTTGTCTTTAAGAATCGAGTATCCGGTCGCATCGGCGGGAGATTCGGTATTGGTGTCTTCCAGAAAATCGCCGAATTGAGATTCGCCGCTATCGCCCACTTCGGCTTGAAGCGAAATGGGATGCTGGGCAATCTTGTAAATTTCCCGTATCCGGTCCGGCGTCATGCCGAGTTCGATGGCAAGCTGTTCGGGCGAAGGTTCTTTCCCCGTCTCCATCATCAGTTTTTTTGCGCCGCGGAGCACTTTGTTGATCGTCTCGATCATGTGCACGGGAATACGGATCGTGCGCGCCTGGTCGGCAATGGCCCGAGTGACCGCTTGCCGAATCCACCAGGTGGCATACGTGGAAAATTTGTAGCCGCGCCGGTATTCGAATTTTTCGACCGCTTTCATGAGCCCCATGTTCCCTTCTTGGATGAGATCGAGGAAGGAAAGGCCACGATTGGTGTACTTCTTTGCAATGGAAATGACCAGCCTGAGGTTTGATTCGACCATCTCCCGTTTTGCTTCGAGGCTTTTATCCATCCAACGTTGCAGCATGCGCACGTCTTTTTTGAATTCGTCCAGGGTTCTGCCGGCAGCAAGTTCGCGCTTGTAGAGCTTGCGCTGGGCAGAGCGGAGTTTGGCAAGGGCAAACCGGTTTTTTTCCGCACGCGGCGTGAGTTCTTTGATGTCTTTTTCAAGATCGAGGAAGCGGTCGTAGCTCATCAAGATCACTTCTCCGAAGTCTTCGATAAGGGTGTAACGAAAGTGCATTCGCCGCAGGTACGCCTGCGTCCGGATGCGGCTCTTCTCGATCTCTTCGGCCAGCTTCAATTTCTGCACTTTGGAAATCTCTTCGCGCCGATAGTCCTGGAGAATTTGGGCAAAATGGTCGTCTTCTTTTTTGAGGAGCATTTGCAACTTTGGCATCAGGTGGAAAAAATTACTTTTATCTTCGATCTCTTTTTCGGAAACGATTTTATCGTAACGGTCTTTTCCGGCAATCAGTCCCACGATGATGGAGATCGTCTCTCGGCTTGCAAAACGGAAACGCATGATGATTTTCTCGATCTGCATTTGCGCTTTTTCGATCCGCTTAGAAATTTCGACCTCTTCCTCACGGGAAAGGAGAGGAACCGACCCCATCTCTTTGAGGTACATGCGGACCGGATCATCGGCGGGAGTATCACTGCGGCGGATGGACGTCTCAGCCTCTTTCGCCTCTTTTTTACGCTCTTTCTGCTTCTCGATTTCCGCCTGGCTGAAAAGCTGCACATCCATGCCGCTGAGGAAAATCAAAATCTGATCGATCTCATCGGCCGAGTCGAACGTCATCGGCAAAATATCGTTGATTTCTTCGTAGGTGATATACCCTTGGTCTTTGGAAACCGCGACGATTTCTTCAATTTTTTGTTGATACTGGGGATCGAACGATTTCCCGCTTTCTTTCAAACTTGACATACTCCAACCCAAAAACATTTTCCAAGATAACAGCAAATGGGCTATCCTGTCTAGAAAATAACACGGAGGCTAGACATGGAAAAACCACACTTCGATAAAGAGTATGAATATGCGAAAGAATCGATGAAGTGGTACGGCTGGGGCTCGGCCGTCGGATTCGGAATCGGGTTCGGTTCCCTTCTCACTTCGATGGGACTTTTTTTATGGCTCTTGCACCTTGCCCACATCATTAAATGAACCACACCGAGATCCAGGCCCGGCTTCAAAAAAAATATCACCTTAAAAAAGAAATTTCTCTCGGCGCCCACAGGGCCGATCTTCTGTGGCCGGAAAAACGGCTTGTGATCGAAATCCAGATATCCCCCATCACCAAAGAAGAGGTGAAGGATCGCACCCTTTGTTTTGCCTCATACGGCTATGACACGCTGTGGCTGCTTCATCCGCGCCGCTACAATCAAAAATTTTTAAAACCGGAAGAGGGAGCGCTCCGTTTTGCAAGCTCGTATTTTATCCTCCCCACCGCCGCCGATGTCCATGTCTTTGACCAATCGGAACAATTTCGAGGAAGGCTTCGGACCTATCGTTCTCCCCCTTTGCTGCTCGATCTCAACCTTCTTGAGAAAAAGCATGGCACGCTACGCTGCCCGGGAGACCGGCACGACGAGCCGATAAAAAAGCCTTCTCTCCTCAGCAAAGTCGATAGGTTTCTCACCCGTTATTTGGAGAGCCGCTTTTCCAAAACCCTGAAATAGACAAGGACAATCACTGTAATCAGGAGGTAACAGCCATATTTCACGGGAATTTTCGGATCAATCGCATAGAGCTGCCATCCTAAAAATTTTCCTTGCATGATGTGCGCCCCCTCCTTCTCCATCTTTAAAACCGCCTCGGCTGCCACTTCCCGGTTATAAAATTTTTTGGGCAGGGTAAGGGATTTTCGCTTGCCGCCGGCCTCAAAACGGAGAGTGACGGCAGCCTTTTCCCCCGAATCGGTCACTTCATATTCCACGTGCCGGAAATGAGTAGGGCGGTCACAAATCAAAAAAAAAGCCATTTCATGAAAAATTTTTCCCGAATAGAAAAGCGCAACCGTTAAGGTGATCATTTTAAGAAAAAGAAAAGGGCGATCTCGTAAAAAAGTTTTGATCCGCTCGATCTGCACCATGGAATCCCTTGCAGTATAATATGAACTATGTTACATTGTTTTACAATTAACTCAAGGTCTACTATGGCAGAAGAAAAAGCACCAGGCAAGAAAAAAGCCCCTACTGCGCTCAAGCGTCAAAAACAAGATGCAAAAAAAAGTTTGAACAACCGGATGAAAAAATCGAAACTTCATACCCAGCGTGTCAAATTTGAAAAAGAAACCACCAGAGACGGTCTTGGTACTCTCTTTAGCATTTTGGATAAAGCGGCAAAATCGGGCGTCATTAAGCCAAATAAAGCGTCCCGACTCAAGTCGCGTCTTGCAAAACGTGTCAAGTAACGATGAGAAAAGGGCTTTTCTCTCTGCTCTTGCACGCGAGCCTTTTTTGTTTTTACGTTGAATCTCCTTACGGGCCCGCTCTGATTCAAAAAGGAGTCTGGTCCGATTTCAACACCTTCTTTACCGTACAACCGGCATTTGTGTTCGATACCGTATTCAACCGTAAATTGCAAGCGGGAGGCGGTAATAGCACCGTTTCCTTTCATGAAACAAGCGAGATGGCCGATATCGCCTTCACTTTCTTACACCGCTTCTCGGCCTACGTAATGACGGGAGGTGCGAAAACGGACCTGAGCTTGCAGAGCCCGGGCAACAATTATCTGGAACTCTTTTCGAATTGGGCCATTCCATGGGTGGTCGGAGGGAAAGCGATAATCTTAGATTGGCACAACTTCCTCCTTTCTCTCGATGGAAAATATTTGCAGCAGAATTTCAAAATGAAGACCCTCCTTACAGACGGAATGCTAGCCTCGTTCGTCCAGGCCCCGAAATTTTCCCTTACCGATTACCAGATCGGAGTTCTTGTCGGATATACAACCGCTCTTTTAACCCCTTTTATCGGATTTTATTACGAAAACGTAAGCGCCGCTTTGAGCCGCCTCCCCGCCTCTTATTACACTCTCTCGGACTTTGATTCCGCTTCCAGTGTGAGTTTCATCAACACTCCGCGCATGGGCCTTGTGATCGGTGCCGACATCTCCCCGCACGACCTGTTTGCCCTCTCGTTTCAAGTCCGAATGATCACTGAAACAGCCCTTGCCCTTACTTTGACCTTTGGCTTTTAAATGGAAAAATGGTACGCTTCCTGTGGTGTATGAAAATAGTCAGGCTGCTCTTTCTTCTTCTCGTCGTACATGGGTTTGCCGATAACGTTTCTCCTCTTTCCGACAACGAAATTTCGCAGCTCAAAGAATGGATCGCAACCAAACGTCAAGTCACGATACAACAGACGGGAGGGAATTTTTCCCTGGCCGGCGATGTGCGCACGATTTACGGAACCATCAGCGAAATTAAAGACGGCTTCAAAAACGTCGGCTCGAATTCTCTCAACCCGACAAAAGCAAATGATACGTTCTACATCCAACTCAACCTGAACTTCGATTACCGCTTGCCTCACGCATGGCTCTCGGCAAAGCTCGATTACAATAACGTAATGGGCGCCACCGATGGCACCAATGACAACATCGCCCTCACGCGCGCTTTTTTAGGGTGCCGCCTTGCCCGGACAAGCTTTTTCACCCTGGATATCGAATTCGGGCGCCGCCCTCTCTGGTATTCGTTCGACTCGAAAATCGAATTTGCCGCCACCTTCGACGGGATTCTCATCAAATACGACCAATTCTCGGAACGTTACGGCGACTTTTATATTCGCGGCGGGCCGTTTGTCGTCAATCAGGTACGGAATCAGTTTGCCTGGATAATCGAGACAGCTATTTTGAACGTCATGAACACCGGACTTTACGGAAAGTATTCAATCATTGATTGGGACACAAAGTCATTTTCTACCCAGTTCCTGGAAGAGCGGTTCGGGTATTGCAATAGCCAATTTATCCTCGGATACAAGTTTGTGATGCCTTATATCCATCAGACAACGACTGTCTTCGCCGCATTTCTGGTCAATAGCGCCGCAAAAGGGCGCGACGTGACCAATTACGTCAAAGCCAACCTCGGATGGTACGCCGGCTTTTCGATCGGCACCGTCCGGAAAAAAGGCGACTGGTCCACCTCATTCAACTTCCAGGTAGTGCAACCTCAAGCCGTCCCCGACTTTGACCTTACCGGCATCGGGATCGGAAACGCCGCGGCTGTCGGCCTCTACAATACGAAATATGACGGTACGGGCACTGCGACCACTTATGCCAATGCCGCCGGCAAAAATAATTATTGGGGATGGCGCGCCGACTTTTTGTATCTGATCACAGATAATTTTACCATCTCTCAAAATTTTTCGTGGGCCCGCTCCATGGACTTCCTCCCCACAAAATTTTTCTATAAGAAATACCAAGTCCAGGTTATCTACGCATTCTAATATTGTAAAATATGTCGGAATCGGAGATAATATGAACCTAACAAGACAGGAAAGAAACATTGAATCAATGTTCTTTATACCACCTGGAGCGCGAACTGGTGAGTGAGCGGCCGTGGCCTGCCGTGGGGTATCTTTCATGACCCCCCCTTCATCGATACTTTCAAAACTCCGTGCCTTTCTGTGGCCCATCTACGGTTTTGAATTAAAAAAATTCATGCCCATGTTTTTCATCTATTCTCTCATCGCTTTCGTCTACAGCCTATTACGCACTGTGAAAGATCCTCTTGTCATCACCGCCCCCGATTCGGGCGCGATCGCCCTCCCTTTCCTCAAAATTTGGTTTATCCTCCCCATGGCCTTTGCGGGAACATTCCTTTTTACCCGCCTTTCCAACCGTTATTCCCGTGAAAAAGTATTTTACATCATGATCAGCATATTCCTCGTTTTTTTCGTGGTGTTTGCCTTTGTTCTCTACCCTTTCCGCGACGTCTTGCATCCAACCGCTTTGGGAAATTCTTTGCGCGCTCATTCCCCTAAAGGGCTCTGGGGCATGATCGCCGTTTTTCAAAATTGGTCTTTCTCCCTCTTCTATGTCATGGCTGAGTTGTGGGGCGCCATTGTGATGACGGTCCTCTTTTGGGCCTTTGCCAATGAGGTCACCTCCGTCAAAGATGCACGCCGCTTCTACGGTATTTACGGACTCGGTGCTAACATAGCCACCACCCTGGTCGGAATTTTGCCCGGGTACTGGCTCTCGAGCACCATGTACAAAAAACTTGCAAGCTACTCCCACGACGATTGGGGGGCAAAATTAATGTTTATCTCGATCGTGATCGCCATCGTCGGAGTGATTGTGATCGGCCTGTACCACTGGCTCACACATCATATCTTCCGGAAAGAAATTGTCGAGAGCCGCCCCTTTGACGAAACCCATTCGAAAAAAGAGAAGATGAGCCTCAGAACAAATTTTGCTTATCTCATGAAATCCAAATACCTCATATATATCGCAATCCTCGTCCTCGGTTTTAATATTTCTCTTACTATGATCGAAGTGATCTGGAAAGATCAAATCCATAAGCTCTTCCCCAACCCTACCGACTTCAGCAATTATAACGAACAGGTCGCCCTTTACATCGGACTGACCGCCACCGTCTTTTCCCTATTCTTCTGCCGGCAAACCATCCGTCTCTTTGGATGGAGCGCGGGGGCGTATTTTACCCCTATCATCATCGGTGTCACAGGGTTGCTTTTCTTCTTTTTCCTTCTCTTCGAACACACGAACCTCGTTCTTACCGTTGCTACCTTCCTCGGCACAACACCACTGGCAATCGCCGTCTTCTGGGGAACCCTCAATAACACATTCTCGCGCGCTTCCAAATTCACTTTCTTCGACGTGACCAAAGAAATGGCCTTCATCCCGCTCCCCGCCGAAGCCAAGCTCAAAGGAAAAGCTGCGATCGACGGCATCGGCTCGCGCCTCGGCAAAACGGGCGGTTCGGTCATCCATAACGTACTCCTCGTCTCTTTCTCCACCCTTGCCTTCAGTGCTCCTTTTATCGCTCTGATCCTGTGCGGAGTTGTCGCAGCCTGGATTGCCGCCGTGCGCGCGCTAGGCAAACAGTTTCGAGAGCTTTCGGAAGACGAAGGAACTCCAAGCGCCCCTGCCGCTCCACTTAAAGAAAAAGTTTCGACTGTCTAAATCAGTTTGTGGTATGCTCAACTTAACATGTTTACCCTTTCGAACGGATTGTCTATTCTCAGGGCGCCCCTTGCCTTGCTCTTCTTACTCAGTTCCTACCAATTTCGATGGGTTGTTGTCGCTCTTGCCATCATCACCGATGTGACCGATGGCTACTTTGCAAGGCGCTACAAGCATACGACGAAATTTGGAGCCGTTCTCGATCCGCTGATGGACAAGTTTTTCATGTGTTTTGTCATCGGCGTCCTGTTTTATGAAAAGATTTTATCCCCCTGGCAGTTTGTCGCTTTTTTATCGCGTGACGGCGTCCTATTTCTCTTTGCTTTTCTTGTCCTTGCACTAGGTCGGTGGCGCGATTTTCCCTATACCTCTCTTGTATCGGGTAAAATCACAACCGCCCTGCAATTTGGCGTTTTGATTTTGCTTTCTCTCCATCTTCCCGTCTATAATTTCATTTATCTGAGTTTTTTTGTGCTCGACATTGCGATCTTGATCGAACTCATTGTCCGTCTTAAAAAAACTCCCAAATCCTTTAAACCCGAGGTTATCCCCAAATGAACGGCCACGAATCAATCTGGAAATCGGCACTCCGATCCTTCCTAAAAGCCATTGTCTCCATGTTCGGAATCTTAATCGGACTGATTGCGATTTCCGCCGTCTTCAATTCCGATACTTCGCGCTTTGCCGCGTACGGACTCAAGATGGCCGTAGTCCCCACCGAGCGCAATAGCAACACGATGTACGACCCAACTCTGCCCTACTTTTTACAAATCTCGATCGATGACGTGATCGGAATGCAAAATGGGATCGCTTCCGAAGATGTCGACCGGATGCTGCGCTATGCCATCAAAGCGCCGCTCAATGTCAATAACCTGAAAGGAATCATTCTCAACATCAATTCTCCCGGGGGCACCGTTACCGATAGCGATTCCATCTACCGCGCCCTGAAAGCATTCCGACAAAAGCAGAACGTCCCCGTTTTTGCTTACGTAAACGGAATATGTGCGTCGGGAGCCTATTATATCGCGTGCGCTGCAGAACAGATTTTTACCTCCCCCATCTCGATCATCGGATCGGTTGGCGTTCTAACAGGACCGTTCTTTAACGTGGAAGGCTTAGCAAGCAAGTACGGCGTCAAAGCGGTGACCCTCTCCATGGGAAAAGATAAGGAAGCCTTCCCCTTCCTTGAAAAGCTTCCTGACAATTACGAAAACCTGCCCAGCTTGAACGGGTGGAAAACATGCATGGGGGCGATGTACGCCATTTTTGTCGATATCGTCGTTGCTGCCCGCACCGCGCAAGGAATCACCAAAGAAAAACTTACGGGTGAATACGGCGCCCAAATATTTCCTCCCGACTTAGCCCATAAATATGGCTACATCGATAACGGAAACGCGACCTATTTCGACTGTGTCAGTGCCCTTGTGAAAAAAAGCGATCTTGCCGACGATGCCAATTTCCAGATCATCACTTTCAACGAAAACGCTTGGACGCTCCGCTCTTTTCTTTCCATGCGGCTCATGACGTGGCTTGAGATGGTGACATTCGGCAGTCAGGCGCGCTACCTCGGTTGCAACGACAAGTTTTTCTATATTTTGGAATGAAAGAAGACCATAAAAAGCTGTTCATCGTCGACGCGGCTAACTACCTGTTCCGGAGCTATTTTGCCATCCGGAATATGAGCAATAAAAAAGGGGTTTCTACCGGCGCTCTTTTCGGCTTCATTCGTAGCATACAAAAAATCATCAAAGATTTTGCACCCGAATATTTCGTGTGTGTCTTTGACGGTCCCGAAAACAAAAAATCCCGTACCGACATCTACAAAGAATATAAAAGCCACCGCACCGGTATGCCCGAAGACTTGTTCGCGCAGCTGGACCTTGCCAAAGAATATTGTAAATGCCAGGGAATTCAAACCGAAGAAATCAGCGGCATCGAAGCCGACGACGCCATCGGATCGATCGCCCGTTGGGCGGAAAAACACAAAATGAATGTATATCTGTGCTCGAGCGACAAAGATTTGTGCCAGCTCGTCAGCGACAACGTGCACATTATCCAGACTCACAAAGACAATCTCGAAGTAGATCCCGGAAAAGTCGAAGAAATTTACGGAGTCACTCCCTCGCAGATCATCGACTATCTTGCCCTGATAGGCGACGCTTCCGACAATATCCCGGGCGTGAAAGGCATCGGTCCTAAAACTGCAGCACGCCTCCTCTCCGAATACAAGAGCCTCAAGAGCCTTTACGAAAACATCGATACATTGGAAAGCGGCGGACTCAAGGAGCGCCTTCTTGGCGACTATGATAATGCCCTGATGAGTTACGAGCTTGCAACAATCAACACACACATCAAAATTCCCGAAACCC
>MGLW01000026.1:9638-10219 GCA_001794905.1 Chlamydiae bacterium RIFCSPHIGHO2_12_FULL_49_11 | reverse complement strand
GCTTTTCGAAGAAATGAATTTTGTTTCCCTTCTCAAAGAGCTGGGTGCAAGAGAAACGGTCCACGAAACGACGCGGGAGTACATCACCCTAGAGACGGAAAGTGCGATTGAACACTTTGTCGTAAAAGCGCTCGAAAAACCCCACATTGCCATTGATACCGAAACGACCTCCCTCAATTTCATCGATGCCGAAATTGTCGGCATCGGGTTTTCTTATGCGCAGGAAGAAGCATTTTACATTCCGTGCAACCACAAATTGAGCCTTAGCAAAGTACTTTCCCTTCTCAAGCCCCTCTTTGCTTCCGATACGATACGGTGGATCGGACATAATCTCAAATACGACATCCATGTGCTCCAAAGTGCAAGCGTCCGGCTCAAAAACATTTTCTTCGATACAATGATCGCTTCTTACCTCCTCCACTCAGAAGAAAACCGGCATAATCTCGACACCCTCGCGTACACCCACTTCAATCACAAAAAAATTCCCATCACTGATCTGCAGCCTAAGGGGACTAAAGAAATCGATATGAGCCGCGTCCCACTGGAAAAAATTGCCGCCTACTGCTGTGAAGACGCCGATT
>MGLW01000026.1:0-9594 GCA_001794905.1 Chlamydiae bacterium RIFCSPHIGHO2_12_FULL_49_11 | reverse complement strand
GAAAAGCTCGATGCGCTCTTTTATAATTTAGAAATGCCCCTCATTCCGATCCTTGTCGACATGGAACACACCGGAATCTACCTCGATCCGGAAAAATTGCAAAAGATCGGCAAAGAGCTCCATGCAAAACTTGCCGAACAGGAAAAGCGGATTTACAAAGAAGCGGGCCATAAATTCAATATCAACTCGACAAAACAGCTCTCAACCGTGTTATACCAAACGCTCAACATTGCTCCCCTCGGCAAGAAAACCACTCACGGCTTCTCGACGGACCAAGATGCGCTGCAAAAGATACGAGATAAGCATCCGATTGTCGAGTTTATCCTTACCTATCGCCAACTGGAAAAACTCCGTTCCACTTATGTCGACACCCTCATTGAACAAATCAATCCGAAAACTCATCGGATTCACACTTCATACAACCAGTCCGTTACCGCCACGGGCCGCCTTTCTTCCAACAATCCCAATTTGCAAAATATCCCGATCCGTTCCGAGGAGGGGAAAAAAATCCGCAGTTGTTTCATGCCGGATAAACGGGGATGGAGCTTTGCCGCGTTTGATTATTCTCAAATTGAACTGCGCATTCTCGCCCACCTCTCTCAAGATCCCCATTTGATTGCCGCTTTCGTACATGATGAAGACATCCACGCTTCGGTCGCTTCTAAAATTTTCGAAGTACCTCTCGAAAAAGTGACGCATGACATGCGCGCAAAAGCAAAAGCGGTCAATTTCGGCCTCATGTACGGCCAGGGTGCCTTTGGACTTTCCAATATGCTCGGCATCACAACACACGAAGCCAAAAATTTCATCGACACCTATTTCAAAAAATATGAGAAAGTGAAAGTGTATCTCGAGAAATTGAAAGACGAGGCCAGGCAGCACGGATATGCCATCTCCATGTTCGGGCGGAAAAGGTACATCCCCGATATCCTTTCCAAAAACGGGCCGCTTCGGGCTGCCGCCGAACGCCTTGCCATCAATAGCCCAATGCAGGGAGCCCAATCCGACCTGATCAAAATTGCCATGGTGGGTGTCAGTAAAAAATTGAAGCCGGAAGAAGCTGTGCTGCTCCTCCAAATCCATGACGAACTCGTTTTTTGTATAAAAGACTCAGAATTAGATCGTTATAAGAAAATGATCCAACATGAGATGCAAGAGGTCGCTTCCGTTTCCGTTCCTTTGAAAGTTGACGTTTCAGTTGGAAAAAATTGGGGAGAATGTTAACATTGGGGACGCAATGACTAAGGGTTCGTGCCCTTTGAGGAAAATTGCAATTACTGGCAATATTGGCGCCGGTAAAAGTACTTTCCTCCATTCCCTAGAAAATCTCGGATGTTATGCTGTTTCATCAGATGATTTGGTTCATCAGGCGTTGAACGAAAATAGGCTCATCCAAAAGAAAATCGGGGAAACTTTCGGAAAGGATGTATTGAATCCGGATAACACAATGAACAAGTTAGCTTTAGCGGAGAAGGTTTTTCAGGATATCCGCAAAATTAAAGTATTGGAAGGCCTCCTCCATCCACATGTTATGAAAGAACTCCAAAAGATTTATAAACACCTTTCACCGGCCGAGCATAAAGCTTTTGTCGTTGAGATTCCTCTCCTTTTCGA
This sequence comes from Chlamydiae bacterium RIFCSPHIGHO2_12_FULL_49_11, assembly GCA_001794905.1. GTDB lineage: Bacteria > Chlamydiota > Chlamydiia > Chlamydiales > 2-12-FULL-49-11 > 2-12-FULL-49-11. The sequence continues at coordinate 7,980 of MGLW01000026.1, read as the reverse complement.
AGGGGGATTTGAGGATTGGTTCGATACCGTAATTCTTCTCACTGCGCCTTTATCCATACGTCGCCGGCGCTGTATTGCCCGCGGTTTTTCCGAAAGTGACTTTGCCCTGCGGGAAAAACGTTTTATCCCCGATCATGCCAAAATCGACAAATGCGAATTTGTGATAGAAAACGGTTCTAATCCCCAACAATTGCAAAAGCAAGCCCTGCGCGTAGCAAAGGAATTATCATTATGACAGAAAATCATTCAAATAAACACAACAACAAAGAGAAATTTATGCCCCCCGAAACATCAGAAGAGGCTTTCGAAACGGAAGTGGAAATGCCGGAAACGGCACCCAAACCTGCAAAAAATCATTTGACTCCCCCTCCTCTCGTCAATGTAGCGGCGACCGCACCACGCAATCGCCATGTGACAAAAATTGGCGAATTGCAACGGATGAACATCGAAGGCCTCGTCAAGTATGCCCACAACATGGGTCTCAAAAACATCGGCACCATGACAAAATCGCAAATCGTCTTTGAAGTCGTGAAAAGCAAATCGGAATCTCCCGACGAAGTGCTTGTCGGAGAAGGCACCCTCGAAATCCTCCCCGACGGCTTCGGCTTCTTGCGCTCTCCCAACTACAACTATCTCCCGTCCGCCGAGGACATTTATGTCTCTCCCGCCCAGATCCGCCGTTTCGGGCTAAAACGGGGCGACGACGTGTACGGAGAAATCCGCTCCCCCAAGGAGAAGGAAAAATATTTTGCTCTCTTTAAAGTAGAAAAAGTGAATGGGCTTCCTTCTGATGCGCTTGCAGAACGTATTTCTTTTGAAAACCTCACTCCCATCCACCCCGATAAACGATTCCTCATGGAAACCACGAAAGAAAATTACTCTTCGCGCACCCTTGACCTGATTGCGCCAATCGGGAAAGGGCAACGGGCTCTCATCGTCGCTCCCCCGAAAACGGGAAAAACGATGCTCCTTCAAAACATCGCAAATTCCATCGCAACCAACAATAAAAAAGTTCACCTCATGATGCTTCTTATCGACGAGCGACCCGAAGAGGTGACCGAAATGCAAAAAATCATCAAAGGGGAAGTGCTCTCTTCCACGTTTGATGAACCTCCGGAAAGGCATTGCCAGGTAGCTGAAATGGCGATTGAAAAAGCAAAACGGATCGTGGAACTTGGAGAAGATGTGGTCATCATCCTCGACTCGCTTACGCGCCTTGCCCGTGCGTATAACACAGTTCAACCCCACTCCGGACGCATCTTGACCGGTGGTGTCGATGCGAACTCTTTGCACAAGCCCAAACGGTTTTTCGGTGCGGCCCGCAACATCGAAAACGGCGGCTCGTTGACGATCATCGCATCAGCCCTGATCGAAACCGGATCCAAGATGGACGAGGTGATTTTCGAAGAATTCAAAGGCACAGGCAACAGTGAAATCGTGCTCGATCGCAGGCTTGCCAACCGGCGCGTTTTCCCCGCTATCGACCTCATGGCCAGCGGAACGCGTAAGGAAGAGCTTCTCTACGATCCGCAGGAACTTGAGATCATTTATCGCTTCAGGCAAGCCATTGCCGATCTTTCGCCGATCGATGCGATGAACCTTTTATTGACAAGGCTCAAGAAAACCAATAACAACACCGAGTTTTTGCTGAGCTTAAAAGATTAAAGGTTTCGTCGTTGAAAAAGAAACGGGCCGCTCCCACCTTCGTTATTCTCACGTTGCATGCGGGGAGTGGCCACCTACAAGCGGCAGCGGCGTACCGGCAAAAAATCCTCGAAACCTTTCCCTCCGCCACCATTGTGGAATGCGACCCCCTTAAGGAGTGGCTAGGCTGGATCGGCAACGGCTTCACCCAATCTTGGAACTCGGCGCAGCGCTGCGCCAAGCCGCTATGGCTAGCCATTTGCGTTCTTTGCCGGCCCGTGCTCGAAAGGGTCACCCTCCCCTTCTTTTTTGTCCACGCCGCTTTTCTTATTTACCGACATCGGCCAGAGGCCATTTACGACACACAAATCCTTGCAACCCGATCGATCATTTGGGCGCTCAAACTCTTTCATACGACGCATGGGCGTAAAATTGCCTATTACAAAATTCTGACCGACTTCCCGACCCCCGTTTCGACCCACTTTTTGAGTCCGATCCGGAGTTTATCCAAGGGACAAAAAAATTATCTCACTCTGATCACGACGAAACCTTTCACGGTACTGAGTGAAACAGAGCAAGATTTTTGGGAAAAAAGGTGGAAGCTTCCCCTTTCGCACATCTCATATCTAGAACTTCCGATCCGGAGCGTCTTTCAAAAGCAAGGCATCCCCGTGCAGGACCGGATCTCTCTGGAAATGCCCCCGGGTCATGAAGAAACTCTTCCCATTCTGAAAAAGCAGCACATCCCCTTTACCCTTTCGGAACGAGAAATCATCATCCCCGCGCCGCAGGGCGCCAAGATAATCACTCTGACGCTCGGCACGCATGCCAACGTTCCCATTTTAAAGGGGTACATCGACCTTTTCATAAAGCACTACCTTGATAAGCCTCTCTATTTGCTTCTTCTCTATGGGCATGCCAAAAACTGCCGCTACCTATTTCCTTTTCTTCACGACACGATTGACAAGTCTCCGGGAGCTTCGATCAAGCTGATTCCCGTTCCCTTTCAAAATGCGGCAAGTCTCAGTCTTCTTTATGCGCAATCGCATGCGATCATCACGCGAGCGAGTGGTATCACCTCGATGGAACTTTTCATGCAAACCAGCGGCAACATCTGGATTCATTTCGACGAAAGCCCCATCATGAAGACTTCTCTCATGCGCCGCCTCCTCCCGAAGGGCATGCCCGTCTGGGAAAGGGGTAACGCCCTTTACCTCCGCAAGCACAAAAAAGCTCGCATGCTCTCCTTCCGCCTCTTTTCCCACCTCAACATTTAGATATTGCCTCATTGACCCGACTTTATGACAGGCCCATTTAATAGGGAAGCGCGACAAATAGATTAAAATTTATAGACGCCATCTTTGGCAAGAGCATAAAGGAACAGTTGTGTCGATGTGCTCTAGAGAAGCTTACAAAAGAGTGCTTAAAAGGGAAGCTGTTTTTCTTGGGATTGGTATTACTTAATACGCTTTATTGCAAACTGCCCCCCAGCTCGCCCTACATAGGATTCTACGAGAAACCGACAATCTTTTTTATGAGCTTTAAGAAAGTCTTGCACTGCGGGCTTAATCCCAGTCCAGCCGTAGTCGTCTCCAATTAAATGTCCCCCAACTTTCACCTTAGGTAAATAGTTTGCTAAATCACGTGTGACTGCAGCATATGAGTGTACCCCGTCAATGTATACATAATCGAAATAATCATCTGGAAACATGGTGACTGCATCTTCTGATTTAAGCCTTACGATTTCAACATTTTCATAAGGCATAAAATAGCCACAAACTTGTTCATACATTTTATCCATTTCCAGTTGCGTTTTCCCTGATTGACTATATTTTTCCCATGGATCAACAAGATACAGTTTTGAGGGTTCTTTTTGTAAAAGGACATGGTAGGCAAATGCACCTTGCCATACACCAATTTCCACTCCAATATCCCCGGGACTTATAAGAGATGAAACATATTTAGCTCTTTCAACCCTCCCATCATTAAGAGGAATATCGGCAAAGCAAAAGATACTCATTGCAATAGCACAGCCGCACAGTAAAAAATTCATAACAACCCCTCCAAGCACATTGCGTATCATCATCTATTCAATATAATCACAAAGATTAAAATTTAGCGGGACGAAATACCATCACCGTATTTTTAAACCAATGTACAGATGCCGATTCCCTTAAGTGATTTTCTGCCTCAAGATCATTATACCAGCCCATGTCAGCAAAAATTTTTTTGATGTAATCATTGTTTTGTTCATTAAAATGACCGGTACCGCCTTGCCCTTTTACTGCCCAGCTAAGGATCAACCCATCTTTCACATGACGTACAAGATTTGCGATAAAGATTGCCTCATATTGTTTTGGAAGATGTTCTCCCACTTCAAGGCTCATCACCCAGTCATAACATTTATTAAAATTCACTGGATTGCTGAGATCTAAAGTAAAACAGGTACCGCCGCTAGCATCTTGTGTCACTGGATTGCCATCATAGCCTACAGCACGAATGCCATTTTTGATAAAATGATTTACATAATCCCCATCACCACATCCAAAATCTACTAAAGTTTCTGCTTTTTCTTTTCTTAGGAAATCAACAATACCATCCGCAAGTTTCCAATCGGTGACATGTTCAGAATCACCTATAAAATAGCCATGAGGGGATACATAATAAGATTCCGATGCGCTCAAAGGCATAATTAAGGACAATAAAATGCCCCTTAAAAATCTAAATTTTGTGTAATTGTTCATAAACTCTCCTAAAGTTCTTTACTTCGAAAAACGGCACTTACATATTTGCTTTTCACATAAAGAGCGTCCCCAATGACATTGTCATAAATATAATGTGAAAGGAGTTCATATCCTTGTTTTGTCATAAATTCATGAACCTGCGGAAATTGATTTATTCCTTCGCGGATTTCTTGATGGTATGTCTTTAAAAGCACAACAACCGCGTCTCTTAAATATTTCTGAATGCTTTTTAATATTCTTAATTCATTACCGCCGCAATCAAGACGAATCACATGAATTTTACTAAGCTTCTGCTGCTTGCAAAAAGCCAAAAAATTAAATGTAGGAATCTGATAAGACGGGCCAAATAAAAAAGGCCTTCTTACATCCTTTGGCTTTAACAAAGATCCAGAAAAGTGGTAATAAAATTCTTCGGGAATGTCATGCGCTAATGTGGAATAAAAAAGTTGAGATCCATCTCTAATGTTATTTAACTGGCCGAACCGTGGTTTAATATTAGGGAATTGACGTCCAAAATCATCTAATCTTTTAAAATCGTGATCGCCAGCTGTAAATCCATATACGTTTGCGCATTCTTTCTTACGGGCAAATGCAGAAGCAAAATCCGCTATGCGATCACCAACAATTATAACAGTAGTATTATAGGGAACAAAACATAATATGATCTTCAATTTATCAGGCCTATAACTGGGAATAAGTCCCTCTTTCCTAATTTTAACAGCATAAGCGGAATGAATCCAAATGCACGAAATCGCAATCCATTTCACAAATTTCATTGTTTACTCACAATTATTTATATACCACCATTCGTACTACCTAAATCAGACTGAGCATTGAGCTTGTTGGTTACCACATCTTCCATTACGGAATAAATGTGGATATCTGGAATTAAGACAATATCAATATCATAAGGCATAAAAATTTTGTAATTTTCATAATAACGCAGTATTTTTTCCATGCCTCGTTTTGTCCATATCATTGACTGAGTACCAAATCGCGAGCCTACTTGCCTTAAATCTGAAGATATCGGTCTATTAATGATAAATTTTTCTTGGCAACGAGTTTCAACATTGGGGCGGTAATTCACTCCATATGACATACAATATTGTCCTCCGGCATCACGGTAATCACGAAATGTAAAAAGCAGGTCCCAATTTTCTCGACCTTCCAATTGATCTAATTGATCGATATAATCAGACAAAATATGGGGATTTTTTACCACTTCAACGTCATCCTCACAAATCCAAACAACTTCATAACCTGAGTTCAAGGCATCTTTAATCACTGTTAAATGGCTCAAAATGCATCCAATCATCCCACGCGATGAACAATGGGTTAGGTAAGGGGTTCCTTCTACTCCCACGATTTCATGACTTACATATTCTTTACCATTCACTGGATCTATACGGTAAACAGTTCCCATTCCTCCAGAACGCATCCCTTTTTGAAATTTAAGAGTTACATCCCAAAGCGTTTCTATAGGCAATTTCCAGCCATTGACAGCCGAAAATCTATAAGGGAGGATGCCATATGGAGCAAATTGCTCTAAGGTAAGTTGGTATTTTTCCTCTCGATGATCAAGATTAATGACATACATATAGTCAATATTGCGGATTGTCCTGACTTCTGTTTTATCATTAAGGAGACGTAAATGATCGTGGAATTCGCCAAAACAAAAGGAACTGATTAAAACAAAGAGCAGACTATAAAGCAGATTCATTAAGTAGGTCCTTTTTAATAAATATGGCATCGCCGTGAATGTTTGGTAAAAAAAAGTGAGATAGCAAAACAAACCCATTTTTTTCCATGAACTTTTTCAGGTCTCGAAAGTGTGTCATGGATAATCGAGATTGGAAAAGCTGGGTACGGACATAAACTAAAGAAATATTACTCAGTAAATGACGGGCCCCTACTAGGATTTGTTTCTCATTGCCTTCGGTTGATAGCCAAAGCAAATCGATCCTCTGAATTTTTTCTTTTTCACAAATGTCTGAAAGAGAAACACAAGATACTTTTTCTATGGGGCCAAGAAGATGAACTTCCATCCCTTTAGTTGGAGGCAAAAGCGAACTGTGAAATTCAAAGACAGGAGATTGACCATAGGTTCCATGGCAGATATAAAATTTTTTCATCCCAGAAGTATTATCTAAAGCTTGGTTCAAACAGATAACGTTTTCATGCTGTGTGACAGCTTCGCATAATTTTGGAAAAGCTGTTTGAAGAGGCTCAAAGGCATAAATTGTTCCTGAAGTAAACTTTTGAGCTATTTTAAGAGTATCACGGCCTTGATATGCACCCGCCTCAATAATTACAGGATTTTGAGGAAGAAATTTTGCCAATACTCTTAAATTGCGAATGTTATAAATCTCTGAAAGCCCTTCAAATTTATGAGGCTGTTGATCACAAAAACAGAAATTAGTGATCAAAATACAAAATAGGACAAACACAACTCGCATTTCAGAACTCCTTTTAGATTTACTCAAGCTTTTTTTTCTGTTATTTCTTTGTCTAAAATTTGGCTTCAAAGTTTGTTTTAGAAACAAAGCAATATTTTGCCAAAAAAAATAATTTTTACAAACATAATTTTCATCTAACCTCATAGAGTTGGACCTAAAAAAGGGGCAAGGTCAATAACATGGTTAATTTTTCTGAAATAAGATGGCATTATCATGATCGATAGCGGCAATCATTTCGCAACTACGAAGTAAATCATTGAAAGCTTCTGATTTGGGAAACTGGCCTTCAATACACATTTGTACATTAGATATCAAAATGTATCCTCCTTGTTTGACTTTAGGCAAGAAAAGCTCTATATCATGCTTTGATCCTGTTTCGGAAAAATCACCGTCGAGATGCAGAAAATCAATTTCAGTTAAGAGATCCGCCGCTTCGACCGAAGGCTTGTGTATTTCAATACAGAACTTAGATAAGTCAAGATGAGAAATCCTCGAAGAAAATAAGTCATGTACGGCTTTCATATTGACCGTTTTCCACCAATTTTTATTGGGCTCATCTTGAACTAAATATTTAACAGCCCATTCATTTGACCACGCATCAACTGCAAATACTTTACCTGATCCCAAATATTTTAATGTTTGCGCTATGGGAATCACTGACCCTCCTTCCCACGCACCGATTTCAACACAGACGTTTGGCCTGAAAATGGCCACAAGATCCATCAAAAGATTCGTCTTTTCCTCACTACACCACGAACCCTTAAGGAAATCGACTGTTTTGGTTTTTAATTCACTATAATTACTGTCATTGAGAACAGTTACATTTTCGTCGAGGAACGTTTCTATCGGATCCCAATATCCGTAACACTTAATTTGTACAAGTGCGCAGAATGTGCACAGCAAAAATATGTTTTTGTATTTGTTGATTTTAGGTTTTGTATTCATAAATTTTTCCATTTCTAAACGTTTTATTTTCTTTTGCATACTAATGCAAGTACTTTTTTTATGCCAGAAAAAATTTTGTGAGACTGTTAAAGTCATTTTCTAACAGATGACCTTGCCCCTTTTTCAGGATCTTTATTAAAACCCATAGATGAAAGTAGGTCTTTTTTATTTGGACGTTCATATCAAATTCC
>MGLW01000025.1 GCA_001794905.1 Chlamydiae bacterium RIFCSPHIGHO2_12_FULL_49_11 | reverse complement strand
AACCGATGACGTGTGGCATTTTATTAAAGATTCAAACGGTGTCGTCGATTTTTTGGGTGGCGATAACCCCGCACCCCTGACCCAGCGCGAAGTCGATGAAATTCTGAGCGAACTTCGGTCAAAAAAAGATGAAGTGGTTCATAAATATAACCTTGATGTGGGCGATACGGTGAAAATCACCGACGGCGTGTTTATCAATTTTCAGGGTACCGTTACCGAAATGTATAAAGACAAGGGGCGGCTTAGCGTACTCGTTTCCATTTTCGGACGTGATACGCGGGTTGATGATCTCGAATTTTGGCAAGTTGAAAAGATGCAATCTGATTAATAAGGATTTATAACGATGGCAAAGAAGAAAGTTCTTAAAGAAATTAAATTACAAATCCCCGCCGGAAAAGCGAATCCTGCGCCGCCTGTCGGCCCGGCTCTCGGTTCGGTAGGTGTGAACATCATGGCGTTCTGCAAGGAATTTAACGCGAAGACGCAAGGCGGCACCGAAGTGCTTCCGGTCGTGATCACCGTCTATCAGGACAAGAGTTTCTCGTTCATCATGAAACAACCCCCGATGTCGGAGCTCATCAAAAAAGAAGCAAACGTGCAGAAAGGGTCGGCAATTCCCAACCGTAACAAGGTTGGAAAGTTGAATAGAGAGCAGCTTGAGCGCATCGTAGAGCGAAAAAGGCCCGATTTACGGCTGAAAGCGGGCGGCCTTGAAGCGGCTCTGAATCTCGTTGCCGGAACAGCGCGTTCCATGGGCATTGATGTGGAAATGTAAGGATTAGGAAGGGTGTGGTATTATGGTAAAACTAAGTAAACGACTGCAAAATGCGGAAAAAAAGCACGATCTGACACGCACGTATTCGATACAGGATGCGATTGCAATATTGAAAGATGTGGCACCGCTCAAATTTGACCAAACGATGGAACTCTCGCTTTCGCTCGGCATTGATACCAAAAAAGCCGACCAGCAGGTGCGCGGTACTGTAAATTTGCCGCACGGTACCGGAAAGACGGCCCGTGTGGTAGTCTTTGCAAGTGGAGACAAGGCAGCTGATGCGACGCGAGCCGGCGCTGATTTTGTCGGAAGCGACGATCTCGCCGAAAAAATCATGGAAGGGTGGGTTGATTTTGACGCTGTCGTGGCAACTCCCGATATGATGCGTGTTTTAGGGAAACTGGGGAAAGTCCTCGGTCCGCGCGGGCTGATGCCTTCGCCGAAAGCCGGTACCGTAACGCAGGATGTGGGACGTGCCGTCAAAGAGATCAAGGCGGGAAAAATCGAAGTAAAGGCCGATAAATTTGGGAATGTGAATACCGTTTTCGGAAAACTTTCTTTCGGAGAAAAGGAGCTGCAAGAAAATTATGAAGCGCTCCTGGCCTCTATTTTGAAGCTCCGGCCAAGCTCCCACAAGGGCACGTACGTGAAAGGGATCCACGTTTCTTCCACCATGGGAGTCGGGGTATCCATTGAAAACCAATATGCATCAATAGCAACATAAAAGGCATTGAACCGTTATGATGAAAGAAAAAGAAAATCTACTCGCCGAGCTGAAAAATAGGATTGATCCCAACCTGGGGTTTGTTCTCATCAGTTACAGTGCAATGACTGCCAATACCGAAGCCCGATTTCGCGATACTGTCGTGTCGGCGGGCGGGGAATATTTTGTGATTAAAAAACGGCTCTTTGCTAAAGCGGCGAGTGAAAAGGGGGCCAAATACGATACGGAGACCATCAAGGGTCATTTGGGAATCGTGTACGCCTCTTCCAAGGCAGGTTTTGTGCCGACAACAAAAGCACTTTGCAATTTCCAGAAGGAAAATGCCGATTTTATCAAAGTCATCGGCGGTCATTTTGAGGGAAGTAAGTGTTCGGGTGCCGATATTGAAGCGATTGCGAAGTTGCCGTCACTCGAAGTAATGCGCTCTCAGTTCCTCGGTGTATTTGAAGCGCCCATGGGAAGTATGCTTGCAACCGTAGAGGCAATTTTGACAAGTCTGATGCATTGCATTGAAAATAAAATTTCTAAAGAAAAATAAAACAGAGGTTTAACCGTGAGTGAAACAAAATTGAATAATCTGGTCGAAGAACTAAGCAAACTAACCGTTCTTGACCTTTCCAAACTCAAGCAAATATTGGAAGAAAAATGGGATGTGAAAGCGCAAGCTGCCGCTGTGGCTTTTGCCGCACCTGCAGGCAACGCAGCACCTGCCGCTGAAGAAGCTGCAGCTGAAGCAACCGAATTCAATATTATTCTTGCCGGGAGCGATGAGAGCAAGAAAATTGCCATCATCAAAGAAGTGCGCAGCGTGACCGGTCTCGGATTAAAAGAAGCGAAAGAGATTGTTGAAGGAACCCCGAGAGAATTGAAAAAGGGTGTCAGCAAGTCTGAAGCCGAAGAGATCAAGAAGAAGCTTGAAGCAGCCGGAGCCAAGGTTGAAGTCAAGGGAGTTTAATATAACTTCACTGAGTAATTTCTGGGACATGCATCCTCTTAATAGATGGATGCTGTCCTATTGTTGTCTAAAGCGTTTTACATTCCGGAGAGGATTCCATGACAAAGCTGCCACCTAAGAGGGTGAGTTTCCAAGAGCAAGAAGAGATTATCGATTTGCCGAACCTCATTGAGATTCAAGTGAAATCGTATCGTGAATTTTTGCAAAGCGACAAGCTGCCGAACCAGCGCGAGTCGATCGGTCTTGAAGAGGTATTCCAAGAGATTTTTCCTATCAAAAGTTTTGATGAGAAAGTCCTTGTCGAATATATCTCTTACAGCTTGGGTGCTTCCAAATACGCACCGGAAGATTGCATCCGGAGGGGAGTTACTTATTCTTCGCCGCTCAAGGTAAGGTTTCGCCTCACCGATGATACCGGAATCAAGGAAGAAGAAGTATACCTCGGAACCCTTCCCCTCATGACTGAGCGCGGTACATTCGTGATCAACGGAGCCGAAAGGGTAATCGTCTCCCAACTCCACCGCTCGCCCGGCATCTGTTTTGAAAGCTCGCGCCACCCGAAAGGCAACATCCTGTACTCTTTCCGTGTCATTCCATATCGCGGCAGCTGGCTTGAAGCATCCTTTGACATCAACGACCAGATTTACGTTTACATCGACAAAAAAAAGCGGCGTAAAAAGGTACTGGCCACCTCTTTCATCCGCACCCTCGGATTCTCTTCCGACAGCGATATCATTGAAGAGTTTTTCGTGACCCACAAAGTCAAGCTCAAATCGGAAAAAGATTTCCCAAAGGTGATCGGAAAGATTTTGGCAGAAGATGTGATCGATGAAGCCAATGGGGTTATGTTCGGAAAAGCGGGAGAGAAGCTCACTACTGCGATGCTCAAGCGGATTTTTGACGCAAAGATCGAATCGGTACGGATTGCAGAAGATGCCGACGAAACGAGTCCGATCATCAAGATGCTCACCAAAGACACGACCGATTCGTACGAAAGCGCTCTGAAGGAATTTTACCGCAAAATCAGACCGGGCGAGCCTGCTACTCTTTCCAATGCACGCTCCCTCATCATGCGCCTCTTCTTCGATCCGAAACGGTATAATTTGGGTAAGGTCGGCCGCTACAAAATGAACATGAAACTGGGAAGGCCGGTGACTGACGAGACGATGAGCCAGGTCATTCTGAAAAAAGAAGATGTGGTTGAAGCGATCAAATATTTGCTGCGCCTCCGACGGGGAGACGAAACGGCAATCGTCGACGATATCGACCACCTTGCCAACCGCCGCGTCCGCTCGGTGGGAGAACTAGTGCAAAACCAGTGCCGTATTGGTTTTGTCCGGATGGAGAAAATCATCCGCGAGCGACTGAACCTCTTTGACTTCACCTCAGACACCCTCACCCCGGGAAAAATTATTTCGGCCAAAGGATTCCAGTCGGTCATCAAAGACTTTTTCGGACGTTCGCAATTGTCGCAGTTCATGGACCAGAATAACCCCATCTCCGAACTGACGCACAAAAGACGTCTTTCCTCTCTCGGGCCGGGCGGACTCAACCGTGATAGAGCCGGTTTTGAAGTTCGCGACGTTCATTCAAGCCACTACGGGCGTATTTGTCCGGTGGAAACTCCCGAAGGACCGAACATCGGACTTATCACATCCCTTTCTTCGTTTGCGAAAATCAATGAATTCGGGTTCATCGAAACTCCTTATCGCATTGTGCGGGAAGGCGTAGTGACCGATGAAATCGAATACATGACGGCCGACCAGGAAGAAAAATGCGTGATCGCGCAAGCATCGACCGTTGTTGACAACCACAAAATGTTCGTGGAAGACATTTGCTGGGCTCGCCACCGCGGCGAATCTCTCAAAATTGCAACGCGAGAAGTGACCCACATGGACGTTTCTCCCAAGCAGCTTGTTTCGATCACAACAGGGCTCATTCCGTTTCTCGAACATGACGATGCAAACCGCGCCCTCATGGGTTCGAACATGCAGCGCCAGGCGGTTCCTCTCATCAAAACCGAGGCGCCGATCGTCGGCACGGGTATAGAGCTTCGTTCTGCGAAAGACTCGGGAACCGTTATCGTTGCTGAAGAAAACGGCGTCGTCGATTACGTCGACGGATTTAAAATCGTGATCAGTCCTACCGCAAACGTGATGGCAAAAAAGACGTACGTACTCAAAAAATATCTCCGTTCTAATACGGGTTCTTGCATTAACCAGATCCCGATCGTGGATGTGGGAGATAAGATCAAAGCGGGAGACGTCATTGCAGATGGCGCCGCTACCGACAAGGGGGAGCTTGCCCTTGGGAAGAACATGCTCGTCGCGTTCATGCCGTGGTGCGGATACAACTACGAAGATGCGATTATCGTATCGGAGAAATCGCTCCGTGATGACGACTACACTTCCATTTACTTGCAGGAGTTTGAACAGACAGCGCGCGGTATGACAAAGATCGGACGTGAAGAAATTACGCGTGATATTCCGAATGTATCGGAAGAAGCGCTGCGCAATTTGGGCGAAGACGGAATCATTATCGTAGGCTCAACTGTACGCCCGGGCGATATTCTTGTTGGAAAAATTACTCCAAGAACCGAAACCGAACTCTCTCCCGAAGAGAGGCTTCTCCGCGCTATTTTTGGTGAGAAAGCAGCCGATGTGAAGGATGCTTCGCTCATTGCACCTCCCGGAACGGAAGGGGACGTGATCGACGTGAAGATTTTTTCCCGCCGTGACAGACTTTCCAAGACCGATGACGAACTCGTAGAAGAAAAGAGCAAGATGCAAGATTTGATGAAAGAGTACAAGGACAGGCAGACCGATCTCTCTCTTGAATTCCACGAAAAAATGGCCGCTCTTCTCATGGATGCTCCGGCACCCGCTTCCATTTTGCATCGCAAACGCGGCGACGTGATTGTGTTGGAAGGGGAAGAGGTAACGCAAGACGTGATTGAGAAAATCGAAGCGGAAAATCTCGAAGACCTGATAATCCCGAAAGGGGACGTGTACGATGCGCTGCGCGAAATCTTACTCGACCATCGGCGTGCACTCGAAAATCTAGAGTCGGAATATAAAACGCAGACCGAATATGTCAAGAAAGGCGATGTTGAACTCGACCAGGGTGTAATCCAGCAAGTCAAAGTGTACATTGCCACCAAACGCAAGTTGCAGGTTGGCGACAAGATGGCGGGGCGTCACGGGAATAAGGGCGTCGTATCCAAAATCGTGCCTGAGTGTGATATGCCATACCTCTCCGACGGTCGACCGATCGAGATCATCCTCAATCCGCTGGGGATTCCGTCCAGGATGAACCTTGGCCAGGTACTCGAGACGCATCTCGGCTATGCAGCGAAAAAGCTAGGTATTTATGTCAAGAGTCCTGTATTCCAGGGATTTCCCGAAAGCAAAATTTGGGAAATGGTCGAAGAAGCGGGACTTGCTCCCGAAGGAAAAGAGTACTTGTATGATGGACGTACCGGCGAGCGTTTTGATAACCGCATCATGGTCGGCTACATCTATATGATGAAACTGTGCCATCTCGTTGCCGATAAAATTCACGCGCGTTCGATCGGACCTTACTCGCTCGTCACCCAGCAGCCGCTGGGCGGAAAGGCGCAAATGGGGGGCCAACGTTTCGGGGAGATGGAAGTGTGGGCGTTAGAAGCATATGGAGCTGCCAACCTCTTGCAGGAAATGCTAACGGTCAAATCGGACGACGTCAAAGGACGCATGAGCATGTATGAAAAGATCGTGAAGGGGGAAAACCTTCTTCAGGGCCTTGCAGGCGCACCTGAGTCGTTCAACGTACTTGTGAAAGAAATGATGGGGCTATGCCTTAATGTCGAGTCGATCGAAGGATAAAATTAATTTTGGAGCTTATACAACATGGGTGATAACGTATTTAGTGAAGGACAACTTCACGCTGAAGTTAGTTTGGAAAACGAGGCTTTTGTCAATATCGGGATTAAAATTGCGTCAGGCAAAGTGATCCGCGATAAGTGGTCGCGTGGGGAAATCAAAAAACCCGAAACGATTAACTACCGTACGTTCAAACCCGAAAAAGGGGGACTTTTCTGTGAGAAAATTTTCGGTCCCCAAAAAGACTGGGAGTGTGCTTGCGGGAAGTATAAAAAGATCAAGCACAAAGGAATCGTGTGCGACCGCTGCGGCGTCGAGGTGACCCTCGCCAGCGTCCGCAGGGAGCGCATGGCACATATCGACCTTGCCGTCCCTGTTGTCCATATCTGGTTCTTTAAAACCCAGCCGTCGCGCATTGGGAATCTCCTTGGCATGTCAGCAGGAGATCTGGAACGGGTTATTTATTACGAAGAATACGTCGTCGTCGATCCCGGCAGGACCAATCTCGAGAAAAAGCAGCTCCTGAACGATAATGAATACCGAGAGGCCAAAGAAAAATGGGGCCCAGAAAGTTTCACCGTGATGATGGGTGCCGAAGCGATCAAGACGCTCCTCCAAACCGAAAATTTGGAGCAGGTGTCGGTCGATTTGAAAGACAAGCTTCGTAAAACAAAATCGCTCCAGGCGCGGATGAAAATTGCCAAACGGCTCAAAATTGTCGAAGGCTTCCAAAACTCGACCAATAAACCCGAATGGATGGTGCTCGAAGTGGTCCCTGTGATTCCGCCCGATCTCAGACCTCTTGTTCCCCTCGATGGAGGACGTTTTGCCACGTC
>MGLW01000024.1:6166-13223 GCA_001794905.1 Chlamydiae bacterium RIFCSPHIGHO2_12_FULL_49_11 | reverse complement strand
GCGGCGGTGCTCGCCTTGCCATGCGCGACCTGGAGCTGCGCGGCGCCGGCGATATCCTAGGCACCAAACAGTCGGGACATGTCAGTTCGATCGGCTTCCATCTCTACTGCAAGCTGCTCAAAAAAACGATCGACGCGCTGCAAAATCGCAAAGAAATCTCGTTCATCGAAACCAAAATCGACTTCCCCTTTCCGGCAGAGCTTCCCGAAAGCTATATCAACGACAAAAGCCTCAGACTCGAACTCTACCATCGCCTGGGTGAAGTGACCACCCTCGAACAGATCGACACCGTTTTCTATGAAATCAAAGACCGTTTCGGCCGGCCTCCCCTTCCTGTCTTGTGGCTTTATCACATGACCCGCATTCGTATCATTGCGAACCGGCACCACATCAAGACGCTCCGCTACGGCGCGCATACCCTCGAAATCGAAGTGATGCAAGGGAAGAAAACCGAAACAAAAGGGTTCATGCTTCCCCCCAAAAAAGCGCCTCACGAGGTCGAAGAATTCACCGCCTCCCTCATCGCCAAAATCTTTCGTTAGAGAGTAGAGTTCTTTCGAAACTAAAATTTCGAGCATACTCGCCAATCGAGATGAACACTACAACGAATATCAACGCAAAGACACAAAGTCACGAAGACGCGGAGAAAATTGCATCTTCGCGTCTTCTTGCGTCTTTGCGTTAAATCTTCGCACCCACTGAGTTTCGAAAAAAGTCTATTTTTCTCCGCGTCTTGCGCGTCTTTGCGTTGATATTCGTTGTGGTGTTCATCATCTAAACTTTGTATACCTTGCCGATCAGGATGAGGAACAGGCTAACGGGAATGACGTAGCGGAGCAAGAAGCGCCAGATTGAATAGAGGCGGTAGCGTGATCCTGAAATGTCAAATTCCTCCTTCTTCACCGCCGCCTTCATTTCCCATCCGATAAAGACGGAAATGATGAGGCCCCCGAGAGGAATGAGCCAGGTAGAAACAAGAGTATCGACTGTGTCGAGAAAGTTCATTCCGTACACACCGTCCCAGACGGGAAAAATCCCTCCGGAAAAGGCGTAGACCGACGGTATGCCAAAGAGGCATGTTGAGGCCGCTGCGATAAGAACAGCGCGTGAACGAACGATCCCGTACATCTCCATCAAATTGGAAGCGACGACTTCGATAAAGGCAATGGCAGAGGTCATCGCGGTAAACACAAAGAGGCTAAAAAAAGCGGTGGCGATGATTTTTCCTCCGGCAAGCTTCTTGAATAGGAAAGGAAGCGTTTCGAACACAAGGCCGGTGCCTGCATCCGGTTCGAAACCGAAAGAGAATACGACGGGAAAAATAGCAAGCGCCGCAAGGAGGGAGACGGCCATCACCGCTCCGCCGACCACCACGCCCATGCCGAGCAAATCCTCTTCCCGCTGCACATAGCTTCCGTAAGAAAACATGATCCCCTGTCCCAGGCTCATGGTAAAAAAGGCAAGGCCGATCGCTTCCAAAATGGAGGAGATGTGAAAACCGGCCCAGTCGGGATAAAAAATAAACCGGACAGCGCGGCCAAAGCCAGGCAGGGTCATATTGTAAACGACGATCACGGCCAGGATGATCAGAAGTGCCTGGGTCATGTAACGCGACCATTTTTCAATCCCTTTCCTCACCCCGCTATATACGATCAAGGTGGTGACGGCGGTAAAGACAACATGCCACACAAGACAAATGTCGGGCGAGCGGATCAGGGTTCTAAAAAGGGCTTGCATTTCGAGCGGGGTTTGAATGTGGTCGTAAGAGCCCATAAGGCTCATCCAGAGGTAACTGATACCCCATCCTGCAATGACGCTGTAAAACGACATGATCAAAAAAGCAACGGCCATCCCCAGATATCCGCCGACCGCAAAACCGGGACGGGCGGGAGAGAGCACTTGAAAGGCACCGACAGACGCTCTAGCGGACCTTCTCCCCATCATGAGCTCGCCGATAAAGACGGGAACGGCAATGAACAGGATAGCGGCAAGGTAGCAAAGCAAAAAGGCGCCGCCGCCGTTTTTGCCTACCACGTAAGGGAACTTCCAGAGAACCCCGAGACCGATGGCCGAGCCGAGAGCGGCAAAAAGGAAACCGACTTTTGAGGAAAAATGTTCGCGTACGGTACTCATGGCCACTCTCCTAATGGTTAAATATCTGGCTCTTTTCCAACAGGAGGAGCACGATGATGAACGGGCATACATAACGGAGTAAAAAAACCCATATGGGAAAGAGGGCCGGAGAGACATTTTCTCCGAACTCGTTTTGCATGATTTCTTTCTTAAACACATAGCCCAGAAAGAGGGTCGTAAAAAGTCCGGCAAGCGGAATGATCCAGATCGAGACCAAATCATCCACGGTAGTGCGAAAGTCGGTACGGAAAATTCCTTGCCAGTTGGGAAAAATCCCTCGGCTGTAGCTGAGCGCACTCGGGATACCGAGCAGAAACGAAGCCGTCCCGACCGCGAGTGCCGCCGCTTTGCGACCGATCGGGAAGTGCTCCATCAAATTGGCTGCTACCACTTCAATCAGGGGCACGGCAGAGGTGAGGGCCGTAAATACGAAAAGGATGAAAAACATCGACGACAAGAGCATCGAAAAAGGGAGTTTGGCGAAGAGAAACGGCAAGGTTTGGAACACCAAAGTCGGTCCGCTTTTCGGATCGAGTCCGAAGGTGAAGACAACGGGAAAGATGGTGAGCGCTGCAAGAACAGCTACCAACATGACTGATGCGCCGACCACAAGGGCCATCCGCGCCACATTCTCTTTCTTTTTCAAATAACTGCCGTATGAAATCATGATCCCTTGCCCAAGGCTCATGGTGAGAAATGCAAGGCCGAGCGCTTCGAGCATGGCTCCCCCATTGAATTTGGAAAAGTCGGGGCGGAATATGAAATCAACCGCCTGCCCGAATCCGGGAAGGGTGACGCTGTAACAAAAGAGGATGAAAAGGAGCACAAAAAGAACCTTGACCATGATGCGGGACCAGTATTCGATCCCTTTCCTCACCCCACCCATCACAATCACAGTGGTCAAGGCGGTAAAAATAAAATGCCAAAAAGTGGTGATGCTTCCCGAGCTTGCAAGCCTATCGAACACGGCGGCAATTTCCAGGTTTGATTTCCCTTCGTAAAAGCCGAGCAGCGACATAAGCAGGTAGCTGAGGCCCCATCCTGCAATGACGCTGTAATAGGTCATGATGAGAAACGACGCTGCCGCCCCCAAAAACCCGCCGATTTTCCAAAATTTCCGCGAAGGTTCAATCACTTGAAAGGCGCTGACAGAGGCTCTCTGCGCATAGCGCCCGATCATCACTTCCCCCATAAATAGGGGGACGCCGATCACCAGAATCGAGAAAAAATAGAAAAACAGAAAGAGTCCGCCCCCGTTTTGCCCTACCACATACGGAAATTTCCACAATAGGCCAAGTCCGATCGTCGACCCGATGGAAGCCAGGACAAACCCAACCTTTGAAGAAAAATGTTCACGTATTTCATTCATGAAAAACCGGCAAGTGAAAACAAATAGGAGTATAGGGTAACAAAAAGCGGAAAATAAGAAAACTTATTTTTTGTCGTACCGCTCTCGGTTATAGATCCCTTTGGCTCTATGCCTTAGGAGCATTTCAGCATGCAAGATGATGTCGATACCGGCATTGATATGCATCTCCATGAAATTTTCGAACACATGCTTCGACATTTTTTTGGTTTTGATCCCCGTCCGGTTCAGAGGAAGATCAGAAATGAGGAGGAGGGCGCCAAGGGAAAATTTGCGGGCGTAGCTGGCCATGAAAAGGGTCGCACACTCCATTTCGATCGCTTGAGCCCGCGTGGCTTTGAGACGGGTTTTAAACGTTTCGTTGAATTCCCAGAACCTTTTATTTGTGGTAAAAGTGATGCCGATGTGGTGGGGAATTTTTTGCGATTCGAGCGTTTCGATGATCGACCGGATGACGAGAAAATTGCTGAGGGCAGGCACTTCCCCGGGAAAATAGTAGTCGGAGGTTCCTTCATCGCGGATTCCTGCCACGGGAATCAGGTAGTCGCCCACCTTATAACGGCGGCGGAGCCCCCCGCACATGCCGAGCAAAAGGGCAGCGTTGGTAGGGAGGAATGAACATAAATCGACTACGAGGGCGGCCGCGGGCGAGCCGATTTTGAAGTCGATCATTGAAATCCGTTTCTCCTTCCAGTGGCACACTTTAAACATCGCCCCCTCAAAAATTTCCGAACCGGTTTTTTCGGCAAATTTCTCGACGTAGTGGGGAAAATTGGTCAGGAGCAAATTGGATTGGAAATCCGAAGCTTTTGAACCGGAATATCTTTCAAGAGTTTCCAAAGCATATTCTTTTTCGGAAAGCCCTTCCGATTCGGCCTCGTCAAAGCGCATCCCGGGCGGGGTTTGATAGAACAGGTATTCCTTATCATCGAATTCCCCTTCCTCATCGGTCATAGATGTCCCCCAGCTTGATTTGTACACGGCGGACAAATTCTTCGATATCTTTGACCCCTTTGATATCATTCTCCCGAAAATTGATCTGAAACCTTTCTTCCACACTAAGGGCAAGTTCCACAAAGTCAAGGCTGTCCAAGTCTCTTAACGGTTTCGATAGCGTGCGCCTCTCGATTTTCTGGGCGATCAGGGCCCGGATGACAGCTTCACTCTGTTGCATATCCAACCTTTAACAAATCGAAAAAATTTTATCAAAAAAAATTTAATTTATGAGATAATTTTTTAAAAAGGAGGGGAAAATGAGAATCGATTTTGTGAACGATTTTCCGATAGATACTCTTAATTCCGTGGCGGCTGCGCCCGGAAAACTCTTGAAGTTCCTCTTCGATTTCAGGCCGGCGGCGAAAAGTCTTGCTTCGCTTATTTCTCCGGGACCCGAAGATACGGAAGATTTTCGGGCCGAGAGCGCCCCATTTCCCCAACCGGTAGAAGCGATTCGGGAAATCGGCCGCATCGGTTTTAGGCGAACCCTCATGCGTGTCGCAAGGGGGATCGAAATTTCTCCCCGAGTTCTTGTCGGCAGCCACTTCGGAAGTCGGGAAATCAACGATCGCGTCTCACTTGTCGCCGCCACGCAACTGAGACTCCATGCCTTCGGCATTCTGGTGTCTGCGGTGAAGGTCGACATCGCTTGCCTCGTGATTTTGACAGTCACTCTCCCGATCACCTTTTATGCCGTTGGAGCCTCTTACGACGAGAGCATGCAAGCGGAAAAAAGGAGCTCGAGGGAATTTATGACCTCATGCATTGCCGACCTCAAATCGGCAGCGCTGAAATACGCAGAGGAAAATGCCCGTTACACCCAAAGCAATGCTCGCCTTGCAGAAGAAAATGCTCGTTACACCCAAAACAATGCCCGCCTTGCAAAGGCAATCACACTCATTGAAGAAGGCCTTCACTCGAACGAAAAGCTTGGCAATGAGGCTCTTTTCTTCCTGCTCGATTTTGCCCGGGAAGTGCAAAAACTGCAATCGGTCAAAGATGGCCTTGCTGCAGAAACGGCGGTATTCCAAAGGACAAATCAGGGGCTTACAAATCAGCTTAGCCTCCTGAATCAGGAAATACTGCGTCGCAGCAAAGAGCTTGGAGGAGAGGTCGAGGGGCTGAGAAACGTCAGAGACAGTCTCGAAGTCCAGACAAATCAGCTCCGAATGGCAATGGAAACGCTCCTGGATAATCCCGAATACGCATATATTCCACAGCCCCTTCGGGCACGCTTGAATAGTGCTTGAAGAGGAATCGGGAGTGGAGTATCCTACAGCCTGAAATTTTTTAGGAGAAAACCATGTCGGAAGTCGATGGCGGACAAATTCGCAAAGGGATGAAATTGGAAGTGGATGGCGCTCCTTATCTTGTCGTCATCGCTGACATCGTAAAACCCGGAAAGGGACAAGCCTTTACCCGCGTCCGCCTGAAAAACATGAAAACGGGCGCCGTCGTGGAAAAAACTTACAAGTCAAACGACAAACTCAAAGAGGCGGCGGTCGAAGAAACGAAAATGCGCATGCTCTATCGCGATTCCGATAGTGTTGTATTCATGGACGACCAGACGTTCGAACAGATCACGATTCCCCTTTCCATGATCGGAGACAAGGTAGTGTGGCTCATGGAAGAAATTTTGTACGATATCCTCTTTTATAACGGCGAACCGGTCGATTTTGCGCCCCCCACATTCATGGAAATGAAAATCGCCGAAACAATCCCCGGTGATCGCGGCAACACAGCATCGGGACGCGTCCTCAAGCCTGCCACCACCGAAACGGGAGCCCAGGTGCAAGTGCCCATCTTCATCGACCAGGGCGAAAAAATCAAAATTGATACGCGCACCGGTGAATACGTTAGTCGCATCTAGATCGAAAGCATTGCAGAGTGTCCGTTCCTTCTTCTACGAGCGTGACTACTTCGAGGTTGACCCTCCCGTTCTTTCCCGTGGCGCGTCCGTGGACCTTTTCATCGACCCTTTTTCCCTTAAAGAAACGGGAGAATTCCTCTTCACCTCTCCCGAATACCCGATGAAACGCATTCTTACCACAACTTCTGCAAACCTCTTTTTCCTCGGCCACGTTTTCCGAAATGAACCGCCGACACCACGCCACAGCCCCGAATTCACCATGATCGAATGGTACAAAATTCGCACCTCCGAGAAAGACTTCCTAAAAGAAGCCGTCGATCTCATCTCCCTCTTCCTGCCAGCCTGCCATGTAGAAATGCTCACTTACGACGACGCTTTCCTTCGCTACGCCCGCGATATTGACGAAGACATTTCCCGCTTTTCCCCGATCGAAAAGCGCCACTACCAACTTGCCACACAAATCGAACCAAATCTCGGACAAAACGGACTTACTATCCTTCATGCCTTTCCCCCCGAAGAGGCCGCTCTCGCCCGCCTTCACACCGTACAAGGGAAAACAAGAGCCGCCCGCTACGAAATTTTTTACAAAGGGGTGGAACTCGGCAACGGCTTCGAAGAACTTTCTGACATGAAAGAGCAGCGCGCAAGACTAATGAAGGCAAACAAGGCCCGCATCATTCACGGCAAAGCGC
>MGLW01000024.1:3681-6151 GCA_001794905.1 Chlamydiae bacterium RIFCSPHIGHO2_12_FULL_49_11 | reverse complement strand
TCGGCATGGCTCTCGGCTTCGACCGCCTCTTCCAAATCAAGGAAGGCGCCCCTCTCCTCTCCGACATCATCCATATCTAATACAGCTTTTCTTCGTAGCCGGAATAATGGAGGGGCATGCGGTGACCGATCGCAAAGGCTTTTTTCGAAATGCGCAGCGCCACCGGAGCTTGGCGCCTTTTGTGCTCCGCTTTATAAATGCGCTGCACTGTCGCAAGAACCACTTTCAAATCGAGCCCGCTTTTCCGCGCAATCTCGTCGATGGGGAGAACCTCCTCGACATAGCCGCGGATGATCGGATCGATCACGCTATAGGGAGGAAGAGTGTCGGTGTCAAGCTGATGGTGCCTGAGTTCTGCCGACGGAGGCTTTTCGAGAATCGAGTCAGGGATGATTTCTTTGTCACGATTGAGGCGGCGCGCGAGTTCGTAGCAGTCTGTTTTGAGCACGTCGCCGATCGGGCTGATAGCGCCGACCATGTCGCCGTACAGGGTGCAGTAGCCCATCGCAAATTCGCTTTTGTTGCCGGTCGAGAGGACGAGGGAAGCATACTGGTTTGCAAAAGCCATAAGCACCATGCCGCGGATGCGGGCTTGCAGGTTTTCTTCTACGATGCCGTCGGGTACGGTACTAAACTGGGTCTGCAAGAGCTCGATCATATGGGTGAGGGTGTCGTCTATCGGCACGATTTCAAACCGGATCCCCAAATTGATTGCAAGCGCCTCCGCATCGATTTTCCCTTGCTCGGTGGAATAACGTGTCGGCATATATAGACCCATTACCCGGTCTTTACCGAGGGCCATTGCTGCAAAGGCCGCGACGAGCGCAGAATCAAGCCCGCCCGATATGCCGATAAGGGCACGCTCCTGCCCCGACTTGTCGAAATAGTCACGAATGCCCAGCACGATCGCCGATATCATCTCATCGATGGGATCGTTTTCAAAACGGACTGCGGGAGGTTCTTTTTCCGTATCCAACAGAAAAAAATCTTCCCGGAAACCGGCAGCAACAAAGCGGAGTTCCTCTTTCACATCGACATAGAGGCTATAACCGTCAAACACAATAGGACCGTTTGCTCCGACCTGGCAGACGTAGAGAACGGGACAATTTAGAGTACGCACGGCTGCTTTGCATACTTCGACGCGTACATCCTTTTTTTTGGCCTGGAAGGGCGAGGCGGTAAGGTTGACAACTATTTGAGGCTTATAAATGGCAAGGGCTTTTACCGGATCCCACGGATAAGTAGTGCCCGAAATGCTTTCTCCCGCATTTTGCCACATGTCTTCACAGATGAGGACGCCCACTTTCACTCCCGCGATATGCCACGCCCGGAGCACTTTGCCGCGCGCGAAGTAACGCCTTTCGTCAAACACGTCATAT
The DNA here is from genome assembly GCA_001794905.1 of Chlamydiae bacterium RIFCSPHIGHO2_12_FULL_49_11. GTDB lineage: Bacteria > Chlamydiota > Chlamydiia > Chlamydiales > 2-12-FULL-49-11 > 2-12-FULL-49-11. The sequence goes on along the minus strand of MGLW01000024.1, from coordinate 4,772 downwards.
GTAGGCAGGAGCCACTTGTTATGGAACCCCATCAACTGCCCGTCTTCAATGATCGCCGCCGAATTGAGCAGGTTTTTTTCTTCGTGGAACGGGTTTTGCCGGATGACGCCGCAAATGACACTCAGCCCTTTCGAGGCACGCACTACACGGTCTAGTTCGTCTTCCATCGCCCGAATGAACGAGCCGTGCAGGACAAGGTCCTCGGGCATATATCCGCACAGGGTCATTTCCGGAAAAACGACAAGATCGGCCTTTTCGGCTCTGGCCTTTTCCATCGTTTCGAGCACTTTGTCGGTATTGCCCTCCAGGTCCCCTACGATCGGATTCAGTTGCCCCACATAGATGCGCATCGCCCTCCATCTTACTATTAAATCTTTCACTTTATCAATCGATTTTCACCATTTCCTTTTATGTTCCGATATGATACCCTCTTCTGCATGTCTAAACTCCACGAACATTGGGCGTCGCGCTTCGGCTTTATCATGGCTACAGCCGGTTCTGCCGTCGGCCTCGGCTCTCTTTGGCGTTTTCCTTATGTCGCAGGGGAAAGGGGCGGAGGCCTCTTCGTTCTTCTCTACATCGTTTTTACCTTTCTCATCAGCCTTCCCGTTTTTTACGGGGAACTGATCATCGGGCGGAGAGCACAAAAAAGCGCTGTCCTTGCCTATGCCAAACTCTGCGGATCGGAAAACTGGCGTGCCGTAGGGTGGCTCAACTTCGTCACCTGTTTTGTGATTTTATCGTATTACTGCGTCATTTCGGGGTGGTCACTCAGCTACATCGTCATGTCTCTTGCCAACTTCACTTTTGGCAAGTCGTCCATCGAAATTCAGGGTATTTTTGACCTTTTGTGCGCCTCTCCGGGCATTACCGTTTTCTGGTTCGGTGCCTTTCTTCTCCTCAATCTAACCATCGTCGTGAGTGGAATCAGAAAGGGGATTGAACACTGGTCCAAAATTTTGATGCCGACCCTGTTCATATTTCTCATCCTACTTTTCTGCTATGTGACCACTCTGAGCGGTTTTTCCAAAGCCGTTGCCTTTACCTTCTACCCCGACTTCTCGAAATTCAATGCGCAAAGTTTGCTCTCG
>MGLW01000024.1:0-3651 GCA_001794905.1 Chlamydiae bacterium RIFCSPHIGHO2_12_FULL_49_11 | reverse complement strand
GGCGGTGACCATTTTCCCTATCGTGTTCACCTTCGGTTTTGCCCCCGAACAAGGCCCGGGACTCATTTTCAGGACCCTCCCCGTCCTCTTTGCCAAACTTCCCGCCACTCTACTCCTTTCCACCCTCTTTTTTACCCTTGTCCTCTTTGCCGCCCTCACTTCCACCATTTCTCTCCTTGAGGTTCTGGTAGCCAACCTGATCGAAAATTTCAAAATCACCCGCACGCGCGCTGCATGGGCGTGCACCGGCTGTATTTTCCTCTTGGGCATTCCGAGCGCACTCACCGGCTCAAACACACTCTTTCCCAACTGGAAGCTCATTTACGGCAAAGATTTTCTCTCCACCGTTGATTACCTGTGCTCCAACTGGGCTATGCCGGTCGGAGGCCTTCTCACTACCCTTTTCCTCGGCTGGTTTTACAACAAAGCCGAAGCCACGAGAGAACTTTTTGCCGGCTCTAAAGCAAAATGGCTCGCCGGCCCCTGGTTTTTCATCATCCGTTACATCGCTCCCCTGGTGGTCATCTTGATCATTTTGCAAGAAGCAGGTATTATACACATTTAATCACGAGGTAAACCATGACAAAACGGACCCTTTCGATCCATAGTGAAAACATCCTACCCATCATCAAAAAATGGCTCTATTCAGAGCGGGATATTTTCCTGCGCGAACTTGTCTCCAATAGCCAGGATGCGATCGTCAAATTGAAAACGCTGGTTGCAAATGGCAAAGCATATCTCGAAGAAAATCCCGATTTCCGGATTGACATCACCCTCGATACGGAGGCAAAGACTCTCACCATCGCAGATAACGGAATCGGCATGACCGCGGACGAGGTGGAAAAATACATTTGCCAGGTTGCCTTTTCAGGAGCCGAAGAATTTGTCCAGCACTATAAAACGGGTGGTGACGAGAGTCAAATCATCGGCCATTTTGGCCTCGGTTTTTACTCTGCCTTCATGGTCAGCTCGAAGGTGGAACTTCTCACCCTGTCACATGAAATGGGATCACAGGCAGTTCAATGGAGTTCGGACGGATCAATCGAGTATGAGCTGCAGCCGGCTGGAAAAGAAGGCCGCGGCACTACGGTCACTCTCCATGTGAACGACGAAGAATTCTTAGACCCCGAACACATCACAGCCGTTCTCAATAAATATTGCCGCTACCTCCCCTACGCCATCACCTTCAACGGATCACGCGTCAATCCAACCCTTCCCCTCTGGACAAAACGTTCCCACGACACGACGGACGAAGAGGTTCGCGCTTTCTACCATGAACTCTATCCCGCACACCCCGATCCGATCCTCTGGGTCCAGCTCAACATCGACCACCCGTTCCACCTCCAAGGGATTCTTTACTTCCCCAAAATTCACTCCCATTTCGATTTCCAGAAACAAGAGCTCAAACTCTTCTCGAACCGCGTCTTTGTCACCGACCGGGTGAAGGATCTTTTCCCCGACTTTCTCACCATGATGGAAGGGGCTATCGACAGCCCCGACATTCCCCTTAACGTGTCCCGTTCCTTTTTACAAATGGACAAAACGGTACGACAACTCGGCAAGCACATCATCAAAAAAGTGTGCGATAAACTCTCCTCCCTCCACAATCTGGAGCGTGACCGGTTCATCTCCATCTGGAACGACCTCGAAATGGTCGTCAAACTCGGCCTTCTCAGCGACGATACCTTCTTCGAAAGGTCTAGAGAGTTCTTCCTCTTCAAAACCCTAGAGGGAACTTACGTCAACCTCTCCGACTTCAAAGAGAAAGAGACCGTTTATTATACCGGTGATGATACAACCTCGCACCTGGCCGCCCTCTATAAAAAGGCCCACCCCACAATCATCGTGGCAAGGTCGCCGCTCGATATGGCCGTCCTTAGCCGTCTCGAAAACAAACTTTCCCTGAACTTTTCCCGCATTGACAGTGCCCTTCACGATGCCCTCCTCGACCCGTCCAAGGAAAAAACGCTCCTCTCTCAAGACGGCAAAAATGAAGCCCAATTGATTGCCGACTTTGTAAAATCGGCCCTGCAGGAAGACGACCTTGCCGTCGAAGCCAAAAGCCTTTCCGCCGATTCCATCCCCGCCTTCCTGCAACTGGATGAAGGAGCGCGAAGGCTTCGCGATTACTTCCGAGCCCAGGAAAACGAAGGCGGCCCCTCGCTTCCTCTCAAAAAGACCCTGATTTTGAACACAAGCCACCCTCTCGTCGATAAGCTTCTCACCCTCAAAAGCAAAGACCGACCTCTCTCCGAAAAGCTGGCCCGCCACATTTACCATCTTTCCCTTTTTACGCAAAAAGAGATGGACAAAAGCCGGCTGCAGCCCTTCCTGGATGAATGGAACGATCTTTTACTGAATCTTTCGACTTATATTTGACAACACGTCCGAGAGTAGACTTCTTTCGAAACTAAAATTTTGGGTATACTCGACTATCGAGATGAACACTGCAACGAATATCAACGCAAAGACGCAAAACCACGAAGACGCGGAGAAAATTGAAAATGTCTTAGTGGCGTATCGTCAATGACTTATAAAATTGTATCTTCGCGTCTTGCGCGTCTTTGCGTTAAATCTTCGCACCTGCTGAGTTTCGAAAGAGGTCTACTGAATCTTTCGACATATTCTTGTCTAAGTATCTAAGCCGCGTCGAGATCGGAAATGGTATCTTCCAAAGGGTGCCGAATTTTTTCCGCCGCCCTTTTTTCCATCAGCCATGTCCCGAGTACCGTATCAAACGACCGTTTGGCGATCTTGGCCACTTCTCCGCACACAACCTGTTTAGGGCGAGCATATTGCTTACACCCCGCATCTTTCCACGTTTTATAGTCTGCGGCCAGCTGATCCACTTTGGTATGAAATACCTCTTGATACTTAACGACTTTGGATAAGTCAAGGCGGGGAGCAAGGATATGGTAGAGCATCCACTTCAGAAACTTTTCTTCTTTTTCCAGCCTTCGTTTCAAATCGAAAGAGGTTGCCATCGTATACACCTCGCGGTGAAAGCGTTGTAAAAAATCATGTACATCCATCGGAACTCTTCCTTTTAGGGGGTGTCCAATTCTTTTTCTAACGCAAACGTCCGATAAAGACAATATAAATTTTTAATCAATTTATAATTATATATACCATAATCGCTTATAATAATAAGAGATTAGTCATTCAAGTTGAATTTTTTATTGAAATATGTTACAATAAGTAGGTAAAAGTATAGATTTATCAAAAAATTATGACAACTCCAACATCGGGTCAAGTGACCCTAGACAACTTTCTACCGCAATGGGTTCAGCCCGATAGAGCGCAAAGCATTTCAGGAATACTGAAAGGCCGAATCAAGGCCGATTCTAGCTTTCCTCCGGATCTGATGACCCGTCTACAGGCCGTGCTCGCTTCCCATATTTTGCAGGTTAATGCACAAGTCGCCTATTTCGAAACGGCAGGAATGTGGTACACAGATGTTAATCACAGCTGGACTCGCATCGAGGGTGCGAATGCAGATAGATTAGCTAATCGAGTCTACCAGCTTGCCAATGAATGTCTTACCGGGAATGTTAGAGCCACCGCTTCACCGGACGGCAGCCGCGCTGGCGCTTCGTCATCCGCCGGTTCTTCACCCCCACCATCCCCCGAAGATGACGACCCTTCGCCATC
>MGLW01000023.1:6873-13906 GCA_001794905.1 Chlamydiae bacterium RIFCSPHIGHO2_12_FULL_49_11 | reverse complement strand
GCGGCCGTAACTATAACGGTCCTAAGGTAGCGAAATTCCTTGTCGGGTAAGTTCCGACCTGCACGAATGGCGTAACGATCTGGGCACTGTCTCGACGAGAGACTCGGTGAAATTGTAGTAGCGGTGAAGATGCCGTTTACCCGCAGTAGGACGAAAAGACCCCGTGAACCTTTACTATACTCTGGTATTGGTTTTTGGGTTATCATGTGTAGGATAGCCAGGAGGCGAGGAAGTAGAGTCGTCAGGCTTTATGGAGCCATCCTTGAAATACTGGTCTTGATAATCCGGAAATCTAACGATGAAACCCGTGAAACCGGGCATCGGACATTGCCAGACGGGTAGTTTGACTGGGGCGGTTTCCTCCTAAAAAGTAACGGAGGAGTCCAAAGCTTGCTTCACCATGGTCGGCAATCATGGGTTGAGCGTAAAGGCATATGGCAAGTTGACTGTAAGACGGACATGTCGAGCAGGTACGAAAGTAGGGCTTAGTGATCCGGCGGTTGAAAGTGGAATCGCCGTCGCTTAACGGATAAAAGGTACTCCGGGGATAACAGGCTGATCGCCACCAAGAGTTCATATCGACGTGGCGGTTTGGCACCTCGATGTCGACTCATCACATCCTGGGGCTGTAGAAGGTCCCAAGGGTTTGGCTGTTCGCCAATTAAAGTGGTACGCGAGTTGGGTTCAGAACGTCGTGAGACAGTTCGGTTTCTATCCGCTGTGGGCGTAGGATATTTGAGGAGAGCTGCTTCTAGTACGAGAGGACCGAAGTGGACAGACCTCTGGTGATCCGGTTGTTCTGCCAAGGGCATCGCCGGGTAGCTATGTTTGGAAAGGATAAGCGTTGAAAGCATCTAAACGCCAAGCCTCCTCCAAGATAAGATATCCCAATGAGACTCCCGATAGACGATCGGGTTGATAGGCCGGGTGTGTAAGTGCAGTAATGCATTCAGCTGACCGGTACTAATAAGTCCATTGGCTTGGTCACTTTTTTTCTTCGTCGGTAGCAGCAGCAACACAATTGCTGTTACTATCCATGATGAAGAGAAGCTAAGTGATAGCTAAAATATTACAAAGATTCAAGATTTGAGCATGAGATTTATATCTCAAGCGTCGTCTTGTTACAGAAACTGTGGTTATTTACTCAAATTGTCCTTTTTATTTTCTTGGTGATGATAGAGGTGGGGAAATACCTGTTCCCATTCCGAACACAGAAGTCAAGACCGCCTTCGCCGATGGTACTATACGCAAGAGTATGGGAGAGTAGGGCGTTGCCAAGTATTCACGATCCCTCGGCCGTAACAACGACCGAGGGATTTTTTTCTTACCAGATCGACAGAGTCCCAGCCCCCCCCCCCCCATTTTTTTTAAAGCTCTTCTTCATATTCGCGTCCTTCGGATAAAAATTAACGGATGACTAAATACAAGCGCTGTCTACATAATGTTAGGAGGTTGGTAAGATTAAGTAGTTAGGGCCCCCATTATCTGAAATTCCGTTTGAATGAATTACGACATTATCTGTAATAGTATAGAGATGGATATCCTTAGGTAAATAGTATTCCATGTCAAAGGGTAAAAAAATTCTATATTTGAACAGGTGATGGATCAGTTTTTGCATCCCTGTCCGACGAATAATGTAGGAATAAGCACCGTATCGAGCACCAATTTTTGTTATATCGTTTTTTATCTGCGTTCGTTTTGTAAATCGTTTTGGGTCAACAGGTTCAAAATTGGGACGTTTCGCATATCCAAGATTGACAACGCTAAATCCTTTTTCATCGTGCGTATCATTATCAGTGAATAAAAGGTCCCAATTTTTTGCCCCCACTTTGCGGTCTAAGTATTTGATGTAATCTGACAAAACATGAGGATCACGAATCACTTTTACATCGTCTTCCATAATCCATACGGTCTGGTAGCCTGATTGGTATGCGTCTACCAGTAAAGATAAGTGGCTTAGAACAATACCAATCGCTCCCCTCGACATGCAATGACAAAAATATGTGCGCCCTATTTGACAAATTTTTTCATGTTTGGGTTCCATGTCACGTTCATAATATGTCCCCCACATTTCCGGATTCATTCCCGGTAATAATTGTACGCCTGCTTTACTAATTGTAGATAAAGGAAGTTGCCAGCCATTCACGGCAGAAAATCTACAGGGAATAATTCCATAAGGCATAAGTTCATCAATGCATTTTTTTAGTTTTTCCGGCCTCTGATCTAAATTAATCAAATAAATGAAATCAATACCCTTAATGGAATGACTACATTCCTTAGATAAAATAGGTTTTAAAAACTCAGATAGAGGATGCACTGCGATCGGTGTAAAAAGATTCGTTAACAGCAAAATCAATAAAATTTGTAAATACATATATTCCTATTAGTCCACCACTGTAGTATAAATTCTTAAAACATATGTTTGAAACGAAATTTTGGTAATCTCTATGTCTCGAGCAGCGAATTAATAAAGTCATTCACACAACGCCCCTTGGCATAGGATTCCTCGAGGTGGGGGGTCTCCCAGAGGCCGCCGCCGCGGATGTGGAAGAAGATGCCATCACAGTAAACTTCCATGGAAAGGGGAGGATGCTTTTCAATGAGGGGAATGAGATGCGAAAAGCAGGGTTCCAAAGTGCCTGCGAAATGGCGCTCTGATAGGACGGAAAAGAGAAATGTGTCAAGATGGAAAAAGGAGATGGCGCTTCGATACTTTTTTAAATAATGGTGGGTCTGGCCGCCGGTGTCCACCGCGACACGATCAACAAAGCCACAGTTAAAATCTATGGAGCGTTTGTCCGGCAAAGTGGGCATGTTGAAAAAGACAAGGCCGTTCCAAAGATACTCGACAAAGATCTTGTTTTTCAGATTGCGGCACTGTAAACATCCCATGAGATCACGCTCCCCCATTAGCTGGGCAAAAGAGAATTCTTTCGTGGGAAACATGTCGGAATCAATGATGACCACAAGACCGGGATGATTGAAGCCCATGACATCTAGAGAGTATTGCACTACATTGGCCGTTCGCACACTTGGATGGTTGTAATCCTCTCGGGGCCACCGCTTAAGGTAAGGCAACGCATGAATGGACTGGTCTATCCGAATGCACCGCACTCCGTATTTCTCACACTCACCCCTGATTTCCTCTTCCAATGCCGCCGTCTTCGCGTCGTTAAAGATCACCAGCTCGTAGTCGTCTTTCGAAAACTTTTGGAACGTGCGCGCTTGCAATCCGACAAGGAAGGGTTGCGCACAATGATGCGACATCACGAGCACTTTGCCGAATATCTGAGTGACAAAAACTATGTGAGTGACAAAAACAATGAAACGAAACACGTCATCCCTTTTGTTCGATCTTCGCATATTTAGGGTAGTGGCGAATCACGTGGTCTAAAAAGAGCTGCTGCTGGGCATTTTTCATGTGGTCGGAAATGGGGTTGTCATCATTGTAAGTGTAGAGCACCGTTTGGATGCACTCGTGCCGCTCGCCCGCCATTTCCAGCATCGGAATCATGAAGGCCCTGTCCCACGTCATCTCAAAAAAGCGGTTTTCATACTTCAGGTCGTCCTGCTTGATTTTTTTGAAAAGCCACGCCCGAAACGTTCTGAGATGAGACGGGATATGCATGTACTCACGAAACCGGTTTTGGCGCACAATGAACTCGGGATAGGGCCGGTTCCACCCCTTCTTGTTGCAGTTTTTGGAAATGAACTGCCCGTAGGTCAGCCACACCTCTTTCTTCGGATTCGAATAATGAGCGGCCAACGTCGTCAAAACGGTCGGATCTCTCAAGGCATCATCCCCATCAAGCGTGACGACTACTTCGTCATCGGCCACGTGAGTGTGGATCACTCCATAAATATTCTCCAGCGCCCCTTTCCGCTCTGCATTGTCAAGGATGAGAATGTCCTTTTTTTTCGTGAGGCTGCTTGCAACTTTCTTTACAAGCGATAGCGTCCTGTCCGTGGAACAGTCGTTTACATAAATGATCCGGTAAAAAGGATAGTCTTGATCGATCGCCGACCGAAGGTTCCATTCACAATATTTTTCATTGTTGTAAGACGGAATCAGAATCACGAAATGAGGGAGAGGACGCCTGCCCCGATAATGCTTAAAATAGACCGCCGTAACCGTACACGCAAAAACAGCTATGGATAGAGCCGCAATTTTGAAAAAGCGGGCAAGATTATTTTTGGAATTCAGCATGATTCTTATCCAGGGCTAAAAGTTTTTTTTCAAACGGAAGCTTCCAGCTTTCGGGATAACAATAGGCCGGAGACAGGATTTTTGTGGGAGGATAATCAATCAGATACCTGTTATGATGCGACTCGTCATGCCATTCGGCAATGAACCCCTTCTTCAAATCCTCAAAGAAATTGTCCGAAGTTTTCTGACAAAGCTTGATAAATTCTTCCCTTTTTCCGCCGAAAAAGCCGCCGCAAAAATAATATTCCCCTTCATTCGGAGCCACAAACGCTTTCGAAATTGAATTAGACTCATAGCTACCTCGCATGCGATAAAAGCCGGGATGCTGCGTAGCCACAAGCGTCCCGAGAACCTCTTCTTTTGCAATCGGCGAAACAAACCTCATGTCGGCATCGATCGCAAACAGGTAATCACACTCTTTCAAGCGTTCCTTATGCAATACGTAGAACGTGTTGCGCATGGCCGTGGAAAAAGGCCAGCTGAAATGACGCACCTCAATGATTTCTGCATTCTTCGGCAGCTCAGAGGTCCGGTCGGAAAAAACAAAATACCGCTTCGGGGTGCCGCGGCAAAAATATTTTTCCGCCGATTCAATCAACGGAGGCGTGAAGTCGATATATTTTCCCGTTGCAACGATACAAAATCCAATTGTCGGCTCGTGGGCAAAACACCACATAAACGGAAGAAAGAAATATAGAACCAGTCTCATATCTTTAAAAAGGGTAAACCATCCGAAAAATAAAATCAATGGTTTGATTGCCCATTTTGTGTTAAAATGAAAAACGATGAAATGGTTTTTGTTCCTCTTTTTTGTGCACCTATCGGCGCTCAAGGTAGACAAAGTCGTCATTTGGGGTTGCAAGCTCCATTCGCATACGCACTCTTATATCCACTACGGTTTCGATAAAGCGTTTCGCCACTTGGGATACAAGACCTACTGGTTCGACGAAAATGACAATGTGTCGGACTTTGATTTTAAAAACACCTTATTCATCACGGTCGGCCTGGCAGACAAGAAAATTCCGGTCCGGGACGACTGCTACTACCTTTTGCACAACCCCGAAAATCCGGCTTTGAAAGAGATGGTGGGAAAAAAGCGGGCGATCACATTTCAGGTATATACCCACGACGTTTTACCCCGCCCCGGACTGATCCGGCTCGACCGGTGCACCTTTGTAGCCAAAGATTACCACTGCGTATATATGCCGTGGGCTACCGACCTCCTCCCCCACGAAATCGATGCCATCATGCAAAAGGTCCCCATTTCCAAAGAGCGGGTCCTGGTTTGGGTCGGCACATACAATAACGGCTCCTTCGGCAACTATTCCGAACTGCAACCTTTCATCCGCGCCTCACGCAAAAATAAAATCGGCTTTAGGCATATCAACCCCTGGACACAGCCCGCTTCAATGGAAGAAAATATCGAGCTCATCCAAAAGTCGTACCTGGCCCCCGCCATCGTCGGAGCATGGCAAAAAGAGAAAGGGTACATTCCGTGCCGCATATTCAAAAATATCAGCTACGGCAGGCTCGGCATCACCAACTCTCAAACGGTTTTCGAGCTGTTCGAAGGGAAAGTGATTTACAATTCCGATACCGAAAAATTATTCTACGACGCTTACCGGCTCACTCCCGAAGAAGAAAAGAAACTCGTGCTGGAACAAATGCAATTTGTCAAAGAAAGGCATACTTACCTCAATCGCGCGTCCCTACTTCTGGACACCCTTGAAAAATTTGCCGGGTGAACCGGTTAATGGCGTGTATTTCGGGAGGGAGCGGATGATATCGTCCACCTCTCTTTGCAATGCACGATCAATTTTGTGGTCATTGATCGGGTTTTTGTCGTTGTACAAAAGAAGCACCCGCGAGATAAATTCAAAATGGTCCCGCGCCATTTCGATCATGGGGAACATGATCGCACAGTCGCATCCCATTGAAAAAAACCGGCCGTTCCACATCAGGTCCTCCTTCCGGATCAGCTTGAAAAGCCACGCATAGAATGTCCTTAAATGGCACGGGACAAGGACAAATTTCCGAAAATCATTCCGAGTCACTATCTCTTCAGGCATCGGCATAGCCCAGCCCCGGTTTTTCGTATGCCACTCTTGAAACTGGCCGTACGTTAACCACACCTCTTTCTTCGGATTTGAATATACCCGATTCAAATACCGAAGCACATTGCCATGCATGAGAAAATCATCCCCGTCGAGCTGGACCACAATTTCATCATCGCGCACCCAATTGTGAATGGCAGAGTAAAAATTGGCAAGAGCCCCTTGTCTCTTCTCATTCCGTACCAACTTTACCTCCACCTTCGACTTTTCTTCCTCGAGATGAGTTTTCACTCTGTGATAGGTTTCGTCGGCCGAATTGTCGTCGATGTAAATGATGCGAAAATTCGTATAATTTTGCCTGAGGGCCGAATCCATATTTGCGATGCAGTATTCTTCGTTATTATATGACGGAATCACGATTACAAACGGGAGTTCGAGGGTAGCATGCGCAGCCTGCAAAAAAAGGGGAATCAACGAGAAAAACAGCATGGGGCAAGATTAACCCATCATATTTTGCAAGGCAATTTATTTTTCCTTCATGTACTATAGCTGCTATGCAACACTGCGACCATTTCCCCGCATGCGGCGGGTGCAAAATCCGGAACCTGGGCTATGAAACCCAGATGCAGGAAAAAATGGCAGAGCTCCAAGCCCTTTTTCCCGATACTCCGATCGAGGGGCCCTATATCGGACCCCCATCGGGATACCGTTCCAAGATGGAGTTTACCTTTTCGCAGGACCGCGCCGGCCGCCGATTTCTTGGTCTTCACCA
>MGLW01000023.1:0-6837 GCA_001794905.1 Chlamydiae bacterium RIFCSPHIGHO2_12_FULL_49_11 | reverse complement strand
CAAGCCTTCCGGCCTTCTTTCCGCCCAAAAATGAGGGGACGCTGCGCACCCTCACCGTTCGTACCGGCGAGGCTTCCCAAGATATCCTGGTCATCCTCACCATTTCCGGCCGCCTCGAGTTTGCTCCCGAGCCTCACCACATCGAAGCCTTTTCGCACCTCTTCGACGACATGGGCAAAGTCGGCGTTTTTCTTATCATCCAGAAATGCGAGAAGGGAACTCCCACCCTCTTTCTCGAAAAACATCTTTCCGGCATTGATCGCATTTCAGAACGCCTCCTAGAACACGTTGTTACTTACTCGCCCCAATCGTTTTTCCAGCCCAATCCCATCGTTTACCGGCACATGCTCTTGAAAGCGAGGGAGTGGCTTTCCCCCGGCCCCTCCGACACAATCCTGGATCTCTTCTGCGGCATCGGCACCTTTGCCATCTCTCTTGCCCCCTATGCAGGGCAGGTATATGGGGTGGAGCTGTCCTCCACGTCAGTGGCCGATGCTAAAGAAAATCTGACCCACCTCGGCATCGAAAATATGGACGTATACTGCGTTGATGTAAAAGATTTTTTCGCATCTTATGGAGACTTTGTCCGGCCCAACTTTGCCCTCGTCGACCCGCCGCGGGCAGGCCTGGGTGAGGCAGCCCTCCGGTTTTTTGAGGAGCGCCGTTTTGAGAAAATACTGTACGTCTCGTGCAACCCGCATACGCAAGTTTCAGATATACAAAAGCTTAAATCTTACCGCGTCGAGAAGGCGGCTCTTTTTGATCAATTTCCCCATACCGTACACATGGAAAGCATGGTACTTTTGACCTTTGCTTGTTAAGGCTGATCATGGTAAAATTACCTTTGCATAAACATTCAGAGGAATACACATGGATACTACTACATTTATAGCCGCGGCTGCCGCCGGATCACAGGGGAACATGATTCAGACCCTGGTCATGGTGGGTTTTCTCGGCGTCTTTTTCTATCTCTTCATGATTCGTCCCGAACAAAAGAGGCGCAAGAAAATGGAAAACATGCGCAAATCCCTCAAAAAAGGCGACAAGGTCATCGCCATGGGAATGAAAGCGGTGGTTGATGAAGTGCGTGAAAAGACTGTGATTTTAAAGCAAATTGACGGGGCCAAGATCGAAATGTTGACACAAGCCATTTCGGATATAGAACCCGCAGAGAGCAAGCAAGAAGTTAAGCAGAATGCTTAACGGATGAAGCGCACAGGACTGCTGCTTCTTTTCTCTCTTTCCTCCGTCTGGGGCCTTTCGATGTTGCATCTCACTTTTCACAATGGGTGTGCAAACGAAGTAGCCGAGATAGCTAGGCGGCTTGGACTTGAGCTTACCACTTGGAACGTGCTTGGATCGGGCGAGCCCATCGATGGAATCACATATGGCAACGAGCGTTACAACGTTACACACGACTTTGCGGAAAGAGCCTTTTGCAAATATCGGGACTATTTTTCCCAATTTGATGTGATACTGACTTCGGATACAACTCCGCTATCGCGTATTTTCTTACAGAATGGGTGGGAAAAACCGCTTGTTATTTGGGTCAGCAACCGGTTTGATTATGGACTCATGCCCGGGGCGGACCGGGAAGAGTACTTTGAGCTATTACGCAAGGCGCGTCATATGCCAAACGTGCAGATCATTTTGACGACTCCGTTTGAAGGTAGGTATGCGAGGTCGAAAGGGGTTGATTTGGGAGACGAGGTGATCCACCCCGCAGGTTTTGCGGCTGAAACTCAGAGGGTAGAGTGCAAGAAAAGCGGCAAAGTATATTTGCCTAACTACTCGAATGAAAATGCGCTGGCCCCCTTCGTGATTCCGTTTCTGGAAAGTCGGGGCATCCGAGTGGACCACATGCGGTATGGTACCTACCATGATTTACAAGAATATAGTGTTGTCGTGCACTTTCCCTATTCCTGGATGACTTTTGCGTTATATGAATACCTTCAACTGAATGTGACCTATCTCATTCCGTCCAAAGTTTTTTTTCTCAAGCTTTCCCGCAATTCATTCTACTGGTTCCAAGACAAAGTCATGATAAGGAAGAACAACCTCGATGAGATCGATTGGTATAACCCTGCACTAAAAGATAAGATCGTCTATTTCAACAGTTGGGAAGATTTGGTCATGAAGATTCGGCAGGCTTCCGGATCATTATCGCAGGGCTCGTCGGGGCATTACGAGATACCCTCGAATCAGTCGAACGCAGCTCTGCAGAAGTGGGCTCGGGTGTTAAGTGGTTCCTCTATGTAACACAAGCCGCGGGGCATTCGGGTAGACCACTTCGTAAGGAAAACCTAAACGATATCGATTGGGATAACCCTTCTCTCAAGAATCGCTTCGTCCACTTCCATTCATCGGAGAATCTAGTAGAGCCTGTCTGTGCTTTACGTGTGCAGGCTGCACAGGCGCACCATTCCAAAAGGTACTCTGCGGCTGCCATAATGAAGAACTGGCGGAGGTCGCTGCTTGTTTTTGAAGAGAAGTATCAGCGCTTCCGCTATCAGGAACTTCTGGCTGCTCTCCTCGGGGGGGGAGGGGTGGGAATAGCTGATCACTTTCGTCACTCTCACTCTCACTGGACTCAACACATTCCTCGTCAAATTCTTCTAAAACTTTTAGTAATTTGGTGAGTCCTTTGGCGATATCAACCAAAATTTGTTGATCGCGAAGAACTCTACCTTCAGGTCGACGAATGGTCTCTCTCTCTAAAATGGCTGCTAGCCCTCCATCCAAGGCATTAGTACCGTCTCGGAGGGTCATGGCTGAGCGTTTTACTCCGTCGAGTATGTCAGCATATGTATTTACCGTTCCCTCTGCTTTTTGAACCCGGACTTTGATATGTTCAAGTTGTTCCAATTGGTCGGTCAAATGATCAAGTTTTTTCTGAAGAGTTCTGATTTGCGTCTCCTGTTGCGATGATCCGGAATTTCCTTGTTTAACTGTTTGAAGTTCGTGCAATAGTTCTCTATTTGCCTGTTCCAGAACGGCAATTTTTTGCCTTGTTCCTACAGACTGACGACGAAATTCGATTTGCTCCTCTTCTAATTCTTTTCTAATCCTTTGTATTTCGAGGAAGTTTTGAGACGTTGTACGACTGACGCTTGATTGTTGCGTTGCCAGTTCTCTTTGCAATTGCCGGATGGTCTCTACATACTCTTCTGATTGTTGTTTATTCATTGTTGTTTGAGACTGCATAGTCTCAGTAAGAGCTCTAACCTTCTCTTTGAGGCGAGTAATTTCTCTATCCTGTTCACCGATGGTAGCTCTGGCCCCCTCCATCACGCTAGGACGGGGAGAGTTTTGTGCCATTTCCATCTTCTGAACTTGAAGTTGGCTCTTTTGGTCTCTTTCAGCTGCAATGAGTGCAGATTGCTGCCGCAGCTGCTCTTGAAGAGCTGCGATCATTTGCTCATATCTTTTTTTCTCTGATTCTATATTAATTCCTGTTTCGCGAACTATTGCAGCAATTCTTGTTTGAAGACCATCAGCCCGGTTTTGTAATTCCTCTCTTGATGAGTCGCTCGTAGAAAGTTTTGCTTGGAGTCTTTCATTGGCCTCTTGCAGTGTCCGGATGGATACGGTTTGGGTCTTGTTTGTAGAAAGCAGGGCACTCATAGTTTCTTCAGCAGCTCGAATTTTTTGTTCCAACTCCCGAAATTGTTCATCAGTCGCTTCTTTTTGTGCAATCGTTGCCGATAATTGCCGTATTTCTGCGGACTGCTTTTCTATTACTTTTAATAGAGCAGAGGATTCCTCACTTGGCTCTGTTTGACGTGCAACACCTAATTCCGGCGCATCTTCCAAATTGGCTAGACCTGGAAAAGCATCTAGAGAAGCACGGGATATTTGGAGTGCTTTTTCTAACTGTTGAATTTTCTGCTGGGCTTCGGTTTGATTATGAGATTTTTGCTCTTGATATGACTCTTGGAGCTGCTCCAGATCCTGCTTCATTTGCTGTTGCAATGCGGCATATCTTTGCTGAGATTCTGCTTGCTCTCTTCTAGCGGCGTCTAATTCTTGTCTTAAGCGGATGATTTCTTCATTGGGCTTCAATGCTGCCTTTAATCGACTTTCTTCTTGTTGCAATTGGGCTACGTCTTTTCTAAGCGAATCAGCCAATGGATTGAGGTTGCTCTGCTCAATCCGGGATAGCCTAAGTGCTTCTTTACTTGCACGAAGTTGAGACTGGGTTTCTTTTACTTGCCTTTCAATTTCATCGCGCTGTTGTCTAAGCTCCTGGGTTTTGTTGGTGAATGACACCAGAGTTTCCTCTTTTCTTCTATACATTGCTAAAGCGTCAGTGTGTGATTTAGTGGCTGCTTGCGTCGCCTTCTGCAACCGTGCTAGCGCTAGTTCGGCCTGGTCGATTTCCTCGAGTTTATTTCGATGAGTTTCTCTTAATCGATCTAATTCAGCATTAACTTTCACGATTTCAGCTTGCAGTGCTCTTTTTGATTGCAGCTTTTCCTCAGAAGATTGCAATTCGGCTTTGGCTGCTTTTAATTTCTGAGTAATTTGGCGCTGCCGGTCTTGGAGAGGTTGCAATTTTGCTTCAGCTGCATTAACCGCATTCTGCTTGGTTTCAAGTGTTTGCTGCAGAGCTCGCGATCGCTGCGTGTGCTTGCTTTGCAAGCTTTGGAAGTTTTGCTCGGCCTCTTGGATAACTTTATTCAGCTCGACTAATTTTTGTTCTGCTTCTTGCTTTTCTGCAATGGTGTGCTGGGCTTGACCAAGGACTGTTCGCAATTCACGTTCACGCGACTGTAATTCTTCTATTTTTTGGGCGTTGGACGATAATTCGGCCTGTGAAGTTTGAAGTTGTTTATTGAGGGTGTCAATTGCAGCTTGGGTATCTGCCACTTCTTGCTGTTTCAACTGCATTTCTTGCAGGAGCGCTTCTGTTGATTGTTGCAGCTGCTCTTTGGCTGATTCAGATTCATGTCTTTGATGATCTACATCAATGAGAAGTTTCTGTATATTTTCTTGGTGCAGACGTTTGGCTTCCTCTAATTCTTGCACCAATTGGATTTTTTCTTGTTGGAGTGTGGCACGTGTTTGCTGGACTTGCTCAGTTTGTGCTTCAGTTATTTGCTTCTCTGTTTCCAGTTGTTGTTGTTTTTCATTAATTCTTGCGGAATCGGCCGCATATCGCTGTTCCAGTTGTCTAATTTCTTCATTTTTCTGTTTTATGAGATTTTCGGAATGATATTTAAGCCTCTCCATTTCGGCTTGCCGATGTAGATTTTGCTCCTGTAAATTTGCAGTTTCTTGTATTACTCGATCTTTTGCCTCCTCGAGATGTTTTTTCAGTTGTTTCAACTCGGTGGTTGATTTAAGGTTTGTTCGAGCTTCTTCCTTTATTTGTTCGATAGACTGCATTAATTCTGCTTTTGCAATTTGTAGTCTTGAGAGGTCCTCTTGCACAGCAGCTTTATTTCTTTGCATCAATTCAAGTGCGGTGTGGCACTTTGATAATGACGTTGTCAGTTCTTCGAGCTGACTACGTTTTGTTTCAACACCCGCCTCCAGTTCTTGGAGCTGTGCGGAAAATTGTGTTTTGGAAGATTGGGCTGTATTGATCTCTTGGTTAAGAGCTTGCAAAGCGGTTTGTTTTTCAGAAATAGAAACTTCCAGCGCTTTTTTTTCTTCGAGTTTAGACTGCAAAGCAGCAAGGGTCTCAGCTCCTTGTTCTTGCGCAGTAGAGGTTTGCTCGTGTATTTCTTCGAGCCTGCGTTGAGCCGTTTCTCTTTGATCTGTTAAAGCCTGAAGTTGACGTTCATTTTCTGCTTTCTTTGCCTTGTGTTGTTCTTGGAGAAGAGCTAATTGTTCTTTTACTTCTCTCAAACGTTGAGAGAGAGCAGCGGATTCTTGTTGTTTGTTTTGTAATCCAGAAACTTCTTGTTCAAGTTGTTCGCATTCTTGAGATAATTCCTGTTTTCTTTGTTCTAATTGGGTAATTTTCTGTCCATGTTGCTCTTCGAGCGCGGTCTTTTGTTCTCCCAGAGATGCAATTTCTAGTTTTAGCTTACGAGTGGCTTCAGTTAATTCTATTTGCTCGACTGCAAGTTGGCGTTTAATACCCATCGTTTGCGCCACGCTCTCTGCCCTTTGCTGTTCGACCTCTTGCCTGCTCGCTGCAATTTGTTGTTCGAGCTCTTGCTGGTGACGTTCAAGGAAGGAGATTTCTTCGCGTACTTTGACCAGTTGTGCAACCGGTCCTGTGCCTTCCGCAATTTGTTGTTGTGCTTGGAAAAGCTGGCTCTTGGCTTTCTCTATCCTCTCTTTTAACTGATCGAGTGTTTCTATTTGTCTTTTAGATTTCCTACGAGTCAATTCTTCGAGCTGTTGTAAACGCATTTCTAGCGGATTTATTTGCATTTGAAGAACAGCTTTGGTGTCTTGCAGCGTTTGCACTTCATTTTGAATGGAGAGGCCTCGAGCTACAAGTTGTCTGGTTCCTTCCACTAGCCCGGTTTTTTCTTGTAATTCAAGTTCTAATTCTTGAATGCGCGCCCTCAATTTTGCCAATTCTGCACTATCGGCCGCCGGCTCCAGAAAGAACTGTAACTCATGCGCATCCTCTTCCTCGGCACTTCTGCTGCTTCCGGCCCTCTCATCCTCTACCATCTGTGCATGAGTCTCAGGTGGTGATGAACAGAGCCTGTCAATTTCATTTTGTAGGCGTCGTATTTTTGTTAATTGGTTGTTTTGAAGTTCTTTTCTTACGGTTTTTCGCTGCTGGAGGGTAGCTTTGGCTGTCGCAAGTTCTTCTTTTAAATGTGCGATTTCTTCTCTTAGCCTGACAAATTGCTCGGGAGGGGACTGTGG
>MGLW01000022.1:7711-14955 GCA_001794905.1 Chlamydiae bacterium RIFCSPHIGHO2_12_FULL_49_11 | reverse complement strand
ATTTGTTTTGCTAACAAAAAATTTATAGAATCAAGAATTTAAGCACAAAGAATTCCGTCATCCGTGACTATTTACGCAACAACGCCTGGGATTGGTATAAAGTTCTTTCTTGCTTTTTTTTTCATAAAAATCTAACTTTGTCTCTCATGTGGCGAGTATGTCTACTCCTTTTTTTGTGTGCATGCGGACGGATGAGTCATGGCACCAGCGCGCGTGGAATCGTAAAACCGATCGATGTGATCATTCCATGTGCTTACAAAGATATGGAAACGCTTCCTTTATGCATCACCGGAGTGAAAAAATACGGGGAAGGCGTCCGCCGTGTGATTGTCATTTCGAAGGATTGCTTGACCGATCAAGCTGAATGGGTGAATGAGGGAAAGTTCTCCTTTACGAAAGAGGATGTAGCTCGGGCGATTTTCGAAAATGAAAACGATGCCTCCGCATTTTTAAAAAGTCCGCGTACCCGCATCGGTTGGATTTTTCAGCAACTTCTCAAATTGTACGCATTTAACACCATACCCGACTTGCTCGACGATGTTCTCATCTTGGATGCCGATACGATTTTTATCAATCCGACCCGTTTTTTTGATGGAGAAGGAAAGCCGATCTACAACATTAATAAAGAGATCTATCCCGCATACATGCCCCATGCAAAAAGACTACTGCCCTCCCTGGAACTTTCCGAAACTTCTAATTCGGGAATTGCGCACTGTATGCTCTTTCACCGCAGTGTAATGGCGGCGATTTTTGGTGAAATTGAAGCCTGTCATGGCAAGGAACTATGGAGAGCCTTCTGCCAATGTATTGATCTTCATTATGTCTACAATTCGTGTGCTTCGGAGTATGAAATCTATTACCACTATCTGCTCACAAAGAAAATCCCCATTTCACATAAGCATCTGCGATGGAGGGACATTTCCCATTTAGGCGCTCTTTCCCGATATAAACGTCTTCAGTTCAATTTTGTCAGTTGTCACGCTTACTTACGGGAAGAGCGCCTGATGAAAAATTTACTCCGTGACGTTTAAAAAAAACTTGGCAACAAATTGATATTGGAATATCTTCTATTGTCTAATTTTTGGAGAAAATAATGAAGCGTATTTTTGCATTTATAGTATTTGGGCTTGCCTTGTTAAGAGCGGAAACGGATCACAAGCTTCTTGGCAATATCCGAGCTGCCAGACGTGGAGTGGAGGGTTGGTGTTCGGAAGAAAAGACCCGATTGATTGTCGAAACGATCCTGAGCGCAAAGCCGGAGGTATGCGTAGAAATTGGAGTTTTCGGCGGAGCCTCGATACTTCCGATCGCGATGTCTTTAAAAACTCTCGGCAAAGGAAAAGTGTATGCGATCGATCCGTGGACGAATGTCGAGTGTTTGAAAGGGCAAGATAAGCCCAATGCCGACTGGTGGGGCAGCGTCAATCTGGAGCAGGTATTCCAGTCATACAACCGAATGATCAGCCACAACAATTTATCCGGATTTGTGCAGACTCTACGGATGACTTCCGAAGATGCAGCCGGCATGGTTTCGCAAGAAATTGACTTATTGCATATTGATGGGAACCATTCGACCGATGCTGTGAAAATTGATGTTGAAGTGTACTTTCCCCGTGTAAAAATGGGTGGTTACGTCCTTTGTGACGACTGGTTGTGGAGCATAGATCATAAGTACAGCACAAGACCCATTTACGAAACCATGTTATCGAAATGTGAGTTCATCGCCAAAGTGGATAAAGGCAACTGCGTTCTTTTAAGAAAGGTTGAGTTGTGATAAGAGCGCTAAAATATTTCGGGTTTGCATTTTTTATACGTTGTGAGGTTCGGTGATGAAGGGGATTTTTACATTTATTGTATTGGGGATAATCTTTTTGAGGGCAGAGGTAAACCATAATCTTCTCGACAAAATTCGTATTCTCAGACATGGGGTAGAAGGGTGGTGTTCGGAAGAAAAAACCCGATTGATTGTCGAAACAATCTTGAGCGCAAAGCCTGAGGTTTGTGCAGAAATTGGAGTTTTCGGAGGCTCTTCGATACTTCCTGTGGCAATGACACTGAAGACGCTTGGGAAAGGAAAAGTGTATGCGATCGATCCTTGGATAACCAACGAATGTTTAAAAGGTCAAAGTAAGATTGTCGCAGATTGGTGGAACAGGGTCAATCTCGAGCAGATATTTCAGTCATACACTCAGATGATTAGCCGGAATAATTTAACCGATTTTGTAGAAACTCTAAGAATGACTTCTCAAGAAGCAGTCTGCCATGTTCCGCAAGAAATTGATCTATTGCATATTGATGGGAATCATTCTACTGATGCTGTAAAAACTGATGTCTCATTGTATTTTCCTCGCGTGAAAAAGGGGGGATATATCTTTTGTGATGACTGGTTATGGAAGATTAACGGCAAATTCAGCACAAGGCCGATTTACGAAACCATGTTATCCAAATGCGATGTTATCGCCGAAGTCGATAAAGGCAACTGCGTTCTCTTAAGAAAGGTTGAGCTATGATACGAGCATTGAAATATTTCGGGTTTGTACTTTTTGCCGTTTGTTTTTTGTCCTTTTGTTTTTTGCTTCTTCTCGAGATTAAGGCTGCGAAGCGAAAAATCCGAAGGGTATCGGATACTTTGGGAATCGTAAAACTCAAAGAGATTTTATCGCAACATCGGGATTTTATTCCGGATGCCTATGATCGCATTCCGTTTGCCGATGATACCGGAGTGGTGATGGGGGTAAAAAAACTCAAGGTTCACGGGATGGGATATCCCTACAATTCTTGTCTTTTGGAAAAGTGGGATGGCAGCGGTTTTTACCTTTTTTTCCGTTTCGATGTGAAAAAGTCGGTTTTGGAGTTTCGTCCTCACCGTGAACTTGAAACTTACATCGGCGTTGCCGAATTGGATCGGAATTTGGTGCATTGCGATTATTCTTTTCGCGTAATAGACACAAAATGTGATAGTGCGGAAGACCCACGAGCTTTCTATTGCGGAGACGACCTATACCTATCTTTCAACAGCCTTGTCGAAGGTCACAACGAAGCAAGAAGTATTAAGATAGGCAAGGTAAACGTTCATGATTGGACCTTATCCGAGACAACGGATATGGATATGCGGATTCAGAAAATTGAGAAAAACTGGGTTCCCTTTGTCCATGAAAATATGGTGCATTTTATTTATAACATTTCTCCGCATAAGGTGTTTTTTAGAGATTCATTTCTTCCGCACCGGCTTCAAGCATATGACCCTTGCGAAAACTTCCAACTTTTTGATGAACTGTGGGAAAAAAAATGGGGACGGATCAGTGGCGGAACACCTGCCCGTCTTGTCAACGATGAATATCTTTCTTTTTTTCACAGCAGGTTCAAACAGGGTCCGATCCATTGCTATGCCATCGGGGCATATACTTTTGAGAAAGAGCCCCCTTTTACCATTACTTCGATTACGCCACACCCCATCTTGTTCCGCAATATGTATGACTCAAAAGTCGAGCACACTTCCAATCCTCTCGTAAAATGCCTCTTTCCTGCCGGGTTTGCATTTCCGAACAATTCGGACACGACTGTGTTATATTTATCGATCGGAGAAAACGATGTTGCTACAAAGGTGCTGACAATCAACACCTCCGAGCTTTTAAGTTCGATGCTACGATTTGAAACTAGGGAAGATGCCATTCTAAAAAATTAAATTCATAAATTTAATTGATAGAATTTGATCGAACATTTGCCTACGATTTCGATACACTATCCAAAGAGAAAATACTTCGATGCCATTTTTCGAATTATGATATATCGATGGAAAGTTTTTGGAAACAGAAATGAAAAAGTATATTTTTAAAGCGTCGCAGCCGAATTTTCCGCAGCTGTATGAAGCGGAAAAGGCACGCATTACAAAGGGGTTGGAGGGAGTTCTCGATATCCAGCACATCGGAAGCACGGCGGTGGAAGGACTTGGGGGAAAGGGGGTCATCGATATCGGGGTGCTTGCGCCCCGTGAGAAGTTTGGTTCACTGTCCGAGGCACTGGAGAAGCTGGACTACGTACATAGCCAAACGGGGAGCACGCCTGAACGTCTCTTTTTCTATACGACGCATCCCGATCCCGATGAGGGGGAAAGGCTCTACCACGTTCACCTCACGTATCCGGAAAATCCCGAATGGAACAACTTTCTCCGGTTCCGCGATTACTTGCGCGCTCATCCCGATGAAGCCAGAAAATATGAACAGCTCAAATTGACTGCTATCGAAATCTCCCGAGGCGAGGGGAGCCGCTATCGTGAAATCAAAAACCCCATTTTTAACCGGATGCTGGATAAATATTCCGAAGCTTCGTTCGAAGAAAAATTGACGCATATTTACGGGGAAAAAGGGAAAGAATGGTTGAAGAAGCTGCCGGCCAGTTTGGAAAAGGTAAAGGAGGTATGGGAGCTCTCCGAGATGCGCCCTTCTCGGGAAATGAACTTCCACTTCGTTGCCATGGCCCTGAGAGCAAGGCAGGAACCGGTTGTCATCAAAATGGGCTGCAATGAGGCGTCTTTGGAACACGAAGCAAAAACATTGAAAACTTTCGATGGAAAAGGGATGGTGCGCCTTATTGATTTCGAAAAGAGCCTCGGCGCTATCCTCCTAGAAAAAGCAGAGCCGGGAAATTCTTTGTCTGCCGTATACCCTCAAGAAATTGACGAGGTCATGGATATTTACGCAGGAGTGATTGCCCGGTTGAAGCAAATTCCCGCTGCCGATCCAACACAGTTTCCGTCAATCGCATGCTGGCTCGAAACCCTCAACCACCCTTCTGAGGGAGCCATCGATAAAGAACTCCTGGATCGCGCCGTCACAAAATGCAACGGTCTTCTCAATTCCATGACAAAAACCCATCTTTTGCATGCCGACCTCCACCTCGGCAATGTCATCAAACACGGAAATGATTGGATTGCAATCGATCCGAAAGGGCTGATCGGTGAAACCGAATTCGAAGTTGCCGCGTTCGATATTTTTGCTCCAAGCGAAATCCCGATTGCTACCAGGGACATGTTTCTCAAACGTGTCAGTAAACTGGCCGAAAAAACGGGATGCGACTTTGCTCGGCTCCTTGACTGGTTTTTCGTCCGGCTCATCCTGTCAGCTGTGTGGTCTGTCGAAGATAAGTGCGATCCTGCACGCGCTTTGAAATTGGCTACATTATTGGGTTAAGACAAGATAGCCTATTGAGCATTAAGGCGGTACCGAGGTACGCAAAGCCCAGGTTCAGCGCTGTTCTCAGGATTTTTTCTGGGAGAGGATCGGAACTTTCGACTGCAAGGACAATGGACCTCAAAGCGGTATACGTAAAAAGGCCACCCTCTACTGCCTGTAACACAGGACGAAAATTAGTTTTGAAAACGTCGCGCACCAGGGAAGATGTGATCGCTATCCGCCAGAGGTCATCCGAAGGGGGCAGAGGATTATCTTTAATCAGTGAAACGATTTTTTGAGCCTTTCGCAGCCCCAGGGTGCCCCCGCGATACGCGAGATTACGACCCCAAAGGGCATAGCCAATAATAGAATTCATTTTATTCTTTCCGTTTTATGCGGGAGCAGTATATAATGAATAGCCGTGCTCGGTCAATCAGTAACCGAGATAATCCCAGTATCCAACGGAGTTAACCCCCCAAATGGGTCAAAAGTTTTTTTCTGGACTGCAATGGCTCCTCCGACCCGGTTTTGGTAGATTTGAACCCGAGGAGTTTAAGAAATTTTTAAAATTGGGAGCCATCTTTGCTTGTATCATCGGCTCCTATTGGACCCTCAGGCCTCTCAAAGATGTCATTTTCATCCAGTTTGTCGGGAAATTGTACATCCCATACGCAAAAACCGTCTCCGTTCTCGCCCTGTTCCCTATTGTGATGTTGTATACCAAGCTTCTCAATTACCGTACTAAAGAAAGGATGATCGTGATTCTGGCCTCCTTTTATGCCGTCCTGATCCTCCTCTTTGCAAGCCTTATATATTGTATCCAGGATTCTGTCGTGGAAATTGCAGCTTCCTCGGTCTTTGCCGGCTACGTGATTAATGTGATCGGCTTTGCCTGGTACCTCTTTGTTGAAAGTTATGGCTCCCTTGTGATTGCCCTCTTTTGGGCGTTTGCCACAGGGATCACTGACCCCCAATCGGGTCGGAAAGGGTTTTCTCTCGTCGTCGCGCTAGGACAGGGTGGAGGGGTGATATTTCCCTACACCGTCGGTAGCTTGCCCAGCCGACTCGGCTTTTCGACCGATACCTTGTCGCTATGCGTCTTGTCTATGCTCGTGTTCATGATCATTCCGCTCATCCGCTTTTTCCTCTCCTCCACACCCGATCGATTGATGCAGCCGTTTACGGAAGAAGGGGAAGTGGACAATATCAATAAAGAAAAGCCGGGGTTTTTGGAAGGTCTCCGCCTTGTGATAAAAAACCCGTACCTGCTGGGTATTTTTAGCGTCAACTTTATCTACGAAATCATCATCACTATCTTCGATTTTAATTTTAAAGTCGCTGCCAGCACAGAATATACGGGGGTCGAACTGAGCAAATATCTCAGTTTATACGGCTCCAGCGTCAGCCTGGTTTCGTTCCTCTGCCTCATGTTTGGAATCGGAGGCATCATGCGTATCCTGGGCGTTGGCTTTGCCCTTGTCCTCATGCCCATCATCGTCGGCTTCGCCCTGACCGGTTTTTTGACGTTCGATAGTCTGAATTTCCTGTTTTGCCTGATGGTCGGTTCCAAAGCCATTAACTACGCTCTCAACGGACCGGCACTCAAGCAACTCTATATTCCGACAAGCTCCGATGTGCGCTCTAAAGCACAGGCGTGGATTGAAGCCTTCGGCTCACGCTCCTCTAAACAGGCCGGTTCGGTTTTCAACATGTTTCTCGCCCCGTTCCAGTCGCTTTTCGGCCCCGCAACGGGAAGACTTGCATACCTGGCTCTCAGCGGCGTCGTTTGCTTTCCGCTCCTCGTGGTATGGCTCTTCATTGCCGTCTTTCTCGGAAAAGCCTTTAAAAAAGCCGTTCGCGAAAAGGTGGCCATTTGTTGAAGTTGAACCGGTTTCATTTTATCCTCGGCCTTGCCATCTTTTCGATGTTTTTCGGGGCGGGAAATACGATTTTTCCTCTTCTTCTCGGCGTCGAAACAGGAAAAAATTACTTCTTTGCTTTTCTCGGCCTTCTCCTTACCGGCGTTGGAGGCCCGCTTCTAGGTCTTCTTGCCGCCACATCATTTCAGGGGAG
>MGLW01000022.1:5933-7700 GCA_001794905.1 Chlamydiae bacterium RIFCSPHIGHO2_12_FULL_49_11 | reverse complement strand
CTTGCCGCCACATCATTTCAGGGGAGCGGAGTTGCTTTCTTTCAAACCGCCGGCAAAAAAACCGGCCTTGCACTCATGACGGTCTCTCTTGCTCTTCTCGGCCCTTTTGCCGTTCTGCCGCGCTGTGTGGAAGTGGCGCGTGCCGCTTTTGAGCCGGTCTTTCCCTTCCTCCACCCTTGGGCATTTAATACGACCTTTTGTCTTTTTGCCCTCTTTTGCGCGGTGCGGCGCAAAGCGGTACTTCCGGCTCTCGGTTACGTTCTTTCCCCCTTCCTGCTCGGGTGCCTCTTTCTCATCATCGTCCAGGGATTTTTTGCCCCGCACTCCCCATCCCTGGGAATGCCGCCCCTTCCCTCCTTTAAATTGGGTTTTGTTACGGGCTATGATACGATGGACCTTATCGCCTCCCTCTTCTTTTCCGCCGGCATCTGGAGCATGGTGAGCGACCGGTATCAGGGCCATCCCCGCAACATCTTTCGTGCTACCCTCACCGGCGGAATGGTTGGCATGATCTTGCTCGCTGTAATTTATCTCGGTCTTGCCTTCGTAGCGTCCAAATATGCAAACGAGTTACAAGCGGTACCGCACGAGCGCATCATGAGCCGCCTTGCCCTTCTAACGCTCGGCCCGTCGTGGGGTTTAGTGGCAAGCCTTGCCGTTGTGCTGGCATGCCTGACCACCGTCATCAGTCTGATGATGACCATCAGTACGACGATCAAAGGTCCTTCATACGTTCTCCTCAACGTGGCGATTGCTGCAATTACTCTGGCCATGCTGGGCCTTGGTTTCGATACGATCATGCACCTTATCCACACTATGGTCAGCTTTTGCTACCCCATTATCATCCTGCTGGTCATCGTGAATCTTGCCCGAAAAAAAATCTTGCTCGCGAATTAAATTTCTTCTACCGTGTTAGAAATGCGAATTTTATTTTCTCTTTTTTTTGTTTTTTCCGTTTTTGCTTCGGAAGATCCCTACGTGATCGTCAGCATCGACGGCGGCGGAATTCGTGGTGTTATTCCGTCGGTGATTCTAGACATGATGGAACGGGATCTGAATATTCAGACGGCGAAAGTGGTCGACTGCCTCTCCGGCTCGTCGACGGGCGGAATCATCGCGGTAGGACTCTCCGTAGCACGGGATAAAGGTTCCAATGTACCGCGACACTGGGCACGGGAAATTGTTGATATCTATAAACGGGAAGGACAGGATATTTTCTCGCGCCCCCTCTTGTATCGAGTGAAAACATTGAACGGGCTCTTTGGACCGAAGTATGACGTGACAAAATACAAGTTGCTCCTTTCCCTGCTTCTGGGAGACACAACCTTGAATGAAGTGGTCAAAGATGTGTGCATCACGAGTTTCGATGTGATTGCCCATAAAGAATTCCTCTTTGAAAACTTCGGAACGCAGGATCTGAAAAATTGTAGCCTGGTTGATGTGGTGCTGTCGACGAGCGCTGCTCCTACCTATTTTCCGTCGCGAATCTACCAGGGGAAAAATCTGATCGACGGCGGCGTCCTTGCCAATAATCCTGCCGCGTGGGCCTATTTTGAAGTGGTTCGAAAAAAAGAGATCACGCGCCCCGTGTATATTCTTTCTCTGGGTACCGGCTCGTATCCCGATACTCCCAATACCACGATGGATGCAGGCCTCATCAGTTCGATCGGCCCCCTCATTGACGATATGTTCGATGCCGATGAAGAAGATGTGAAAGAAACATTCAAAGCATTGCAGCTTTCCGGCACAGTAAAATATATCCGCTGG
>MGLW01000022.1:0-5792 GCA_001794905.1 Chlamydiae bacterium RIFCSPHIGHO2_12_FULL_49_11 | reverse complement strand
GGATTACCGGCTGTGCCCCAGACCCCATAATGTCGTTTGTAAAACTTTTCATGATGCAGCCTTCGATTTTATTCTCGTCGACGGATGCGATCGGAATAAAATCATGAAGGAGGCACCGCGACTCCTCCGGCCGGGTGGTGTGCTCATGCTCGACAATGCTGAAAGGTATTGGTATACGAAAGTTTTTCCCCTATTTGCCACCTGGAATCAAACCATTTCCATCCAGAATCAAAAAGACAGCCACGGCTTTCATCTCATCGGCTGGCAAACCCGCTGGTGGATTAAACCTAATTAGTATCACGCTTGCCGAATACCATTGACTTAATTTCGGGAAAGCCGACTCTTCGGAAGATCTCAAAGAAAGTGACAAAGACCGTGAACAAGATGACATACCAGAGTTGAATCGCGAAGAAAAGACCGATTTCAACCGGTTCCGATTTTTTGAAAAGGACGGGGAGAATGCGGAGCAAGAAGCGGATGAGGAGAGATACGATCGTATATATGACGGTCTTCCAGATGATATTGAAAATGAGGGGACGGTGAGGAAAAAGATCGATGAAGGGAAGGTGATCGGCGACAAGGAGCGCCTTTGCTACGATGAGGGAAGCGAGAAGGATCTCAAGAAAACTGTAAGGGGCGACGCCGCGGCTATGAAAAGATAAGGCAATCGTCAGGTTGATCATCAGAAAGCTGATGAAGAAAAACAGGAACGGAGGAATGAGGTGCTTGATTTCTTTCCGAATCCACTTCATAATCGGGATCTTGGCACCGGTATGGATAAGTTGCAAGAGAAAGTCTACCTCTACACCTCTACCGTAGCCGCCGGGTTTGCAAAACCAGCGGAAGAGGGAGCCGAGGGTCCGCTTGATTTGAATGAACATTTGATCCGCCATCCCGCCGCTACATTTTTTGTGCGGGTGGAAGGGCATTCGATGCAAGGGGCCGGCATCTTTAGCGGCGATATGCTCATCGTCGATCGGGCAAAAGAAGCAAAAACAGGCGCTGTTATTCTTGCCGTCCTGGGCGGCGAATTTACCGTGAAACGCCTGGTGCGAAACGGAAAAAGGGTAGGGCTCCAAGCCGAACATCCCGATTTTCCCATCGTATGGGTGCATGATAGAGATGACTTTGCCGTATGGGGGGTGGTCACTTACGTGATTCATTCTTTATGATGAAATATGTAATCCTTGTCGATTGTAACAATTTCTTCGTGTCGTGTGAGACGCTCTTCCGGCCCGAATTGAAGGGCAAGCCCGTGGTAGTTTTGTCGAGCAATGACGGTTGCGCCGTATCGCGCTCCCCTGAGGCAAAAGAGCTCGGCATCAAGATGGGAGAGCCGTACTTCAAGTTTCGCTACGCATTCGAAAAGAGGGGAGGGGTTGCCCTCTCGTCCAATTTTTCCCTCTACGGAGACATATCGCGCCGTGTCATGCAAGTCCTTCTCAGCTTCGGCTATCCGATGGAGATCTATTCCGTGGATGAGGCCTTTCTCGAAGTGGAAGAGGGCGCCGTAGCCGCGGCGCACGAGATACGCCGGCGCATATTGCAGTGGGTGGGGATCGAAGTGTCGGTCGGTGTGTCGGTCACGAAGACACTTGCTAAACTTGCCGTCGAAACGGCAAAAAAAGAGGGCGTCTCTTTTTTGGATCCCAAAATCGATCGCCCTTTTCTTGATAAGGTTTGTGTGGAAGAGGTGTGGGGAATCGGTTCCAATATCACAAAACGCCTCGCAGCTCACGGCGTCATGCGGGTGGGATCTTTGCTCCGAAAGCCGGCCGGGTGGGCCCGCAAGAATTTTTCTCTCATGTTAGAGCGTACCGTCATGGAGCTTCAAGGGATTCCAGCCGTCCTTCTCGAAAGTGGCATCGATCCCATCCGTTCAGTGCTCCGGTCCCGCTCGTTCAAAACCTCCGTGACCCGGTTGGAAGAATTGGAAGAAGCGGTATCCGGTTTTGCCGCAAAGGTGGCGCTCGAGCTGCGCCGTCATAAGCTGGAGGCTACGGTCCTCACCGTCTTCATTGAAACATCGCGATTTGAGAAAAAACCGTACTTTAATAGTATGACGGTGACGCTTTCCCCTGCAAGTGCGATGACTCCCACCCTTTCCAGACGCGCTAAAGAGGCGATGGCCCTTATTTTTGTGGACGGCCTTGCGTATAAACGCGCCGGTATCCATATCAGCGGATGTGTGGCAGCGTCCGGCCATCAGATCGACCTGTTCGAAAAAGAAGAGCCGCGCCGTATTATGAAGGTGGTCGATGCCGTCAACGAGCGGTTCGGCAGGCGTACCCTCTTTTTTCTTGCCGAAGGGACAGGTAAAAGAGAGGAGCATGTATCGCAGCGCTACACCGCAGCATGGGATGAGTTACTGACTATACATATCTGAATCGGAGTCAAGAATGACAAATCCGTTTTCATGGGGTTTGCCGCCGGGCCCAATCTCAAGCCGGTTGTTGAAAAATTTGTAATAGACCGACAAAGCCTGCTTGTGGTTTTGCACGCAGAAGAGACAGTTGGATACCCACTCGGAACCCTGGATTGTTCCGTGACGGAGATTGTTTTGAAACGTCAGGGTAACCTTCTCTTTCCAATACTCCACCTCGCCTACAAGAAGAATCGGTACCGGCGGTTGGATGCCGACCTGCAGACGCAAAAGTTCCAAAGCAAGCTCAAAATCGGTTCCGACGCCCCCCGTGAGAAAGATGGGAAAATCGAGATTGAATTCCGATTGCCGCACAATCACTTGTTCGAGACGGTACGTCATTTTGGCTTGTATAAACGGATTCATTTTCTCTCTCACCGCATTGCCGATTTCGTGCGGTTTTCGAAAGTCAACCGCATGCCCGCAGGAAAGAAGTCCAAGTTCGGAGGCAAGCTGATTTCCCATGGCCATCACTCCAGGACCGCCCCCCGTTACGATGACAATTTCCGTGTCAGGATTCAGTTTAAAATGGTCTAGCTCGTGTTTCATGGGTTTGAGCGCTTCAAAAAGCCGTTTTAGTTCCTCCTGGATCGGCGGAGCAATCATTTTCGATCCGTAGATGCCAAAAAACGTTCCCTTATTGAACTTATCGATTTCAGTAAGGGGAACAAACATTCCGTAATCTCGGTCACGGCGCATCACATATTTGAGCAGCAGGTGAGAGCTTGCGTCGACCCAAAATATGTCGATTCCCGCTTTGTACAACTCCTGCAAGAGCTGGCGGTCGTCATGTGAAAAAAACTGGCCGTGCGCTTCGGAAGGAGTGCAAAAATAAAGGGCCGATAAGGTCCGTCTCACCCTCTCGCTCAGCAAATACTGGATGAGGCAGGGGGAAACAAAATGGGTGCATAGGATAATTCCCTCGGAAGTGATAGATTCTTCCTGCATCGCTTTTAAAATCGGATAGGTGCACTGGTTTTCGATAAAATTTTGCAGCGCCCATTTTTCGGCACGCGTTTCCGCCGGTTGTACGATGTGGGACTCTCTAGGCAAATTTTGAATCCAATCCCCCTCGGACAGGTTGAGGAGTTGATTTCTTTTGACGATAAAGGTGGCGGCTTTGATGCTTGGCGGCGCTGTGGTAAATGCTTTAAAAATTTTTTCTTGATCTTGGACTGTCTCTTTGAGCATCGTCCGGTCGGAAAAGGAAAAATATTCGCGGAAAGGTTCCAGAGTATAAAATTCGAGAGGCACATGGGTGATTTCTTCGCCACTCTCCCCATGAAATTCGAAGATGTCGCCCGTCCGGATTTGAGGTTGTATGATGTCGGCGTGGGCATGTTTGAATCCGGCGGGGAGCTCGTCATGCACCACTTTTGCAAACAAGGTTTGGATATTCATCGACATTGTTTTGGTAAAAAGCATCTTTCCCGGAGGAATTTTCCTTTCCTTTTCGACATGGATTTGGTGAAGCTGGAGAAAACGGCGAAACGAGATATCCGGCGATAAAAGGCCTTTGGCAATCGTGCGGATAAATCCCAAAATTCCGTCGTCATAGATCCAATATCCGCTCCTGAGCGGGACGCGGACGATCGTGCGATCCTTGTGGGGCTGGTGGAGTATTTCTTCCGTCTTATATTCTTCGGAGAGAAGCAAGAGGGGGTTCCCATGCCAGTCGGTTTTCCCGATCAGGCGCAGCAGGTAGTCGGGATTATGGACACGCCTTTCGGGATCTTCGGCAAATAGCTTGCCCACATAACATCCCGGCTCAAGCCACCGCAAAAGCTCGGCTCCGATCGGATTAAACGCTTTCAGCTGAAGAAGAACGGATGCTTTTCGGAACTGGCGTGACAATTTGATTTCGTAGTGGAGAACATCGACCCCAAGTTGGGCAAAAGTGCTCTTGAGGTTGAATTTCACCATCACTTCGTCAATGTAGAATCCTCTAAACCAAGGGGAAATCTCTTCAATCGACACGGTTATCTTCAATAACCCCTTATCTGTGTGTTCGATCGCGACGATTTTTCCGTCGGGAGTCATGAGGTCGTACGGTCTCATGTACGGGTTATTAGACATAATAGAGCACTCTCCACCTTTGTTCTAACTAACGGACAAAAAATGGCAAGGATTGATTTATGAACAATAGTGTAATAAAGAGTTTTGATTGCCAAACAGGGCGTATTTCTTCCTCCCGCATTCCCAAAGAGTTAGCCATATCTAATTCGTGCTCATAAACTTATATCTAATTTAAGTTTCATCAAAGATCTGTAAAAGAGGGAAGCCGGAAGCGGGTGGTTCGATCATTTTTCGACAGGTTTTCACCAAATTTCCCACAATTTTTCTCACACCTTGTTGAAAAAGTCGCCCAACGTCAGCTCTGCCTAGGGCGTGTCATCAAATATACCGAAGAAACCTCAAAACATACTTTACTACCGCTTATCGAAGGGACGAGCATCGTAAAAAAGCTCTATTTTTGTAATCAATCCGTTTTCAAAAGTCATGAGAGCCGAGCTAGAAAAAAGACCAATAGGTTCTGGACAGTCCAGATCATAAACAACCATAGCTTGGTTATTTGAGCCAAACATAGCCCGAACATTCAGAGCCTTGAAAAGTGAAGTAAACCTTTTTGTAGATTCAATAACAGCCTCTTTTCCTTTCATCTGTGCAAGAGGACCAATGAATTGAACATCTGAAGACAAAAGTTTCTCCAGTTTTTCAAAGTCCTTTTGCCCCATTGCTTTGTAATATTCTGCTATGATTTCTGCTGTATTCACAAGCCCTCCTTCAATATTTTTATGTAATCTTTTTTCCATTTTGTAATTGGTAAACTCAACGCCCTTCCAAAGAATCGTTTGTTCCGAAAGCACTATAAATCCCTGCTTTTCAAAAAATAGCTTAGCGGTGATGCTTACTTCAGAGAAAATACGATCAATATCAGAGTTATTTGCCCTTCTGAAAATTTCGCTCATCAAAGCGAAACCAACTCCTTTACCGATCCACTCATGATGACAATAAAAGCAATCGATATGGCCATCAGGCTCAAACTCAGCAAATCCAACAACTTTGTCACCCTCTACTGCAACGATAGGATTAGTTCTTAAAAACTTCTTTTTCCAGCCTTTTCCTTCAAGACTTGATTCAGGAGCCCATACGTCAACTTGCTCTTGTGTGTAATCCTTGATGTTGATGCGATGGATCGTATTGAAATAAATCTCAGCAAGAGCTTGAGCATCTTCTGGGCGGTAGTCTCTAACAGATATTCGACTTTTCATATTGGAAACAGTTTTTTTACTTTTTACCATCTAGATAGTGTAGTCACAAGACCTCTGCCCAGAGAGCAATACATCTGATTTGAACGGCTGCTAAAAAA
>MGLW01000021.1 GCA_001794905.1 Chlamydiae bacterium RIFCSPHIGHO2_12_FULL_49_11 | reverse complement strand
GATCAACCTTCCTTGTTTTTTCAGGAAGATGGTAGCATCTCAACTTATTTTTTGTCTCATGACTACACTATCTAGAGCGTTTCTTTTTAGGACTGGGCGGAATAGAGGTAGAATACTTCGTTGATATACCGGATGTGGCGCTTTGCCCGATCCTTCGTGACCATGAGGAGCTCGCGGATTGAAGTGTCGGTGAGGGGCCGGTCCAGGTTGAGCTTCACATCGGAAAGCGACTCCTTAAGGAGACCCGCGTAAAAAGTTTTCACATGGGACGAGGTCCAGAGAAAATCTTTACGGTCGGGAGAAATCATTTTTTGCAACTTGGCAATGTCGATTTTCTCAAGCGATGGGAAAATGAGGAAATCACTGTAGGTCACCCATACCTCTTGCGAAATCGAATAAATGTCGGAAAGTTTTTTGAGCACTTGTTTATGTGCAAGCCAGCTCGCGGGATCGATCGAAAAAATGATTTCTTCATTCTGGCAGGAAAAAACGGCGTGGCAATAATCAAGAAGGGTGATCGTTTCTCCCTTCGATTCGACCCATGTGACACGGCCCCCCTTATTTTCTTTGACGATGTAATGCTTTAAATCCTGAGCCGCTTTCTCTTCTTTCCGGGTGTAGAGGAAAATGATCTTGTACATGTCGTACTCTTGATCAAAAATGGTTTCCACCAATTTGGTGTTTTCTCTCGGATTGGCCGTCACGGGAATAATAAAGGCAAATTCTTTTGGTTTATCCAGTGTCACAACTTCCAGAAAAGAAGGCTCTTCCAGTTCGGCTAGTGCATTTTGCCGACCTACGTACCGCGCCGAAATATAAATTCCAAAGGCAATAAAAACCGACAAGGTACAAAAAACGGCAAAGCCGAAACGGGAAAATTTCATACTTTTTCTATCCGCTTTTTTCTCTGCATTTGTCAAGCATTAACCGGAGTTGCCGCTGGCGAGGAAGAGTGCCGAGCTCGGGAAGTATCCCGCCGGCAAGCCCGATAATCTCGCGATCGGTGAGCAGCGCAATCGCTGTTTCAGGCCTGCTTGAAAAGAGCTCCATCCGTTTGAAAGCACGATGAAATAAACTTTGACGCTTGAATAACCGGACTCCCCAACCGAATAGAAGTCCAATCCACGGAAGGTGGGAAATCCAGAACGGTGCTCCGATAAGAACGGCAAACGGAGGAAAGGCTGCCGCAATAAACAAGGCGCCGGCTTCCATATCCCCGGACAAGAGAGGCCCTAAAAGCCGCCTCCACCTCTTCTCCGAAGTGCGAAAAGCAATGATTTCTTCAAATACCGGTTCTTTGAACATCGAACGGCTCACGTGAACTCCCTCATGTGCCAAGAGTTCTTCGCGGCCAACCCATCGGAACTTCGCCGGAAGTTCCAGTACCGGAACAATAAGATGGGGGGAAATGGGATGGAGCCACGTGAGAGCCCCGTGCCACCAAGATTTTTTTCGACCTCCCGTACGGCACAAAAAGAGGCGGCTATGATGTTTCTCCACACCAATCGGGTGTTTCAGGAGCTTTTCAAGGGGTCTCGGATCGGCAAGCCACTCTTTCATTGCTCTAACACGCTTTTCGAAGGCTGCAAAATCCTCATCGGGACCGGCAAACCATCCCTCTTCGAGACATACAGCTAAAAATTCAACTTCCGTCATATTTTGGATATGCAGCCGGCTGCATCTGATCGGTATCGCTTACTTGAAGCGTCCACCCTTCGCTATATAAGGAAGCAAGCTCCTCAGCGGAATATAGGGGCCTGCCTTCAAGATCGCAGGGGAAAGTTATCTCTCGCCATGAAAACCGGTCGAGAATAAAACAAAAACCCTCACCGTCCGGCCGCCGGGCTTGCAATTTTGCACCCCATTTTCCTTCTTTCTTGAGTATTTGTCCAGTAGGAACAAAGCTCGTGTCAAAGGTGAAAAACCCTTGATCCCATTGAAAGGCAGGCTTTACAACTCCTTGCGGTACAATATAGCCGGCCTTCATGCCACTATCGACGAAGGAAAGGAATATCGCTGCCAGGTCCATTTTTTCGCTAGGAATCTCTCCGCCCCGCAAGAGAAGCACGGTATCAGAAAGCATCGCATCCAAAAGAAGAACATTTTCGGGGGTAAAAGGGGTAATGTGAGGAAATCTCCCGGAGAGCTTTTCATAGCCTTTCGCCTCGAATGGACCCCGCATCTCATAGAGCACGTAAATTTTTCCGATACAGCTTACCTTCTCAAGAAGCGCCCTGATCTGATAGTCCGCTGCCATGGGGCCCTCTTTTGTCATGATCACAATATCGACAGGCTCGGGCAATATTGCGGAATCTTTCACACTAAACGTACTAAAAACAGGAAAATGCCAAGAGGACGCTCCCTTATCGTAATAGAGTACGCTGTGATCGCATAGAATCGGTTTTTTCAGATGAAACAAAAAGTCGAGCAGCGGTAAATTGCTCGTTTCGGAAAGGATGGAGGACCGGAATACATCTTTCCAGGTCAGGGCATCGAGGTCGGAAAGGGTGAAAGTGAAACAGGGAAAAGCACTATTGTATTTATAGGCAAAATAAAAATCGTGCAGGGGAACCGTTCGTTCGTAGCTCGCATGGCTCAGAAAATTGGCGAAGAAAAGTTTCCCATCCCCTCCCTTTTCTGCAAACCGTTTTAAAGCTTCGGTATTGATAAACACGTGGCGCGTAGAAAGGAGCATTCCCGTTCTGCTCTTGGGAAGGCTGCGGACGAGCTGAAAAAAAGTGATCGAGAGCTGCCCCGAAGCACAGGAAATCAGGAAAGGCTTCCCCCGCTTTTTAGAAGCAAAATAGCGGTCAAACTCATCATATTGTTCGGAAGGGACAAAGAGGTAATAGTCAAAATCCAAGCCGACCTGACGTCGCACCGATCGGACCGATTCTTTCCATTCTTTATTTTTCGCATCGTGCACGTGAAACAGGGTGATTTGACTCGCACATCCCGCTATAACAAACAACAACGCAAAAAAGAATTTACCCATTCGGCGACCGCATTATGAAATGGATCGGCAGTTCGGCATGCGATGAGTGGGGACGCGCATTGTACAGCTTATCCACATCAATTTTGTATCCTTCTTCAAATTTTTCGAGGAGCTCCGTCTCCGAATACATGTTGAGCTGCAAATTGTTTCCGTAGTGGGATACGACATTGAGGGGAATGTTCACAATTTTCTGAAATTGGGGACACAGCCCCAGCTTGCTGAGTGTTCCGTCATGCAGCGCAGTGGCCGCCCATCCGCCTTCGTGGTCATTCGGGTAGTGATAATCGGCATTTTGATGGAACCGGAGAATGTCGCTTTTTTTGTAGATGGTGAAGTCGACCGTATGGGGATATTTCCATTCACAATCGCCCCTCCCGAAACGCCAGGCGAATCGCTGATAGTCAACGCTGATCAGCCTCGGCTGACGTGCGGCACGATTTTCCATAAAAGAAAAATCGTTCAAAATTCCGAGCCGGTAAAAAAAGCCGTATCCTCCCGTTTCTTTGAGGGCTTTGACATCAGCGGCGATATCGATGTCTCCGATCACGATGATATCATCAACGGCAAACACCACATAGTTTGCCTTGCCTTCTTCTGTCCCGAGCGCTTCGAGAACCCACGGCTTATATTGCGTGTAAGCAATTTCTTTGTCATTCGACTGCCTGCGGAAACGGACCTCGGGGAAGCGTTTTTTTACTTCCCGATACCCTTGCTCATATTTTTCTTCGGTGCACCGATAAATCACGGTCGTCGTATTGACGCCTTTGACCCTTTTTTCAACCGATTCTAGAAGGGAATAAAGCTGCATGGGTCGATTAAAAGAAAAAGCAATGATGTCGGCCGCCTCCCCCTGAACTGCTACGGACGGATGCTCTTCAACTCGCGGATAGCGGGCTTTCGCACGGATCACCTTTTCCATGGCCCGTTGCAAATCGAGATGTTTCCGGAAATCGCTGATGGGATTGATAGTGTTATAATTATACAGGATGTCGCTCACAAAGTAGGTGTGGACTCCGGCCATCTCAACCATGGGGTACATCACAGCAAGGTCAAAGGTGATCGGGAAAAACGTGTCCTCCTCCAGCAAATCATCTAGCCGGATTTTTTTGAAAAGGCCGGCATAAAAGGTGCGTACATGAGAAAAAAACCATGTGTCGCTTCTGCCCTGTTGGGATTCCAGAAAGGCGCGGGTCACGGGCCTTGTGTGGCCAATGAGCCCCCACGGATCAAACCGGTGTTGGCCGTAGGTCAGCCACGCATCATTGGCATTATAATACCTGTTTAATTTCGAAAGGACATCGGTTCCCTCAAGGGAATCGTCCCCGTCAACGAGAACGACGATATGATCATCCGGAATACTGCGCAACGTAGCGTAAAGATTGGCCAGTGCACCCTGATTGACTCTGTTATGCACAAGGCGTATCCGGTTTTTTTGCGGGTGTCCGTTTACATAACTTTCTACCAGTTCCCCCGTCCCATCTGTAGATGCATCGTCGACATAAACCACGTCGTAGTTGTCGTAATCCTGATTCAGGAGCGAGGTAAGATTTTTTTCACACCAGCGGGCATTATTATACGATAGAGTCACGATGGTAAAATAGTTCCGGATAGCGCACTGCCCATTTCCCAACGTAGCAACGTTCAATTCGGACGCACCAAGGAAACCGATTATTGCAAGCAAAAATAAAAATAGTCGCATACCCCCCTTTCCCGTCGATTTTTTCCGAGATTTTAAATCAATATTGCAATTTGCTCAATCGATTTCGGCGCATGAAGAGGATGAGAAGGATAAAATTTCCGA
This sequence comes from Chlamydiae bacterium RIFCSPHIGHO2_12_FULL_49_11, assembly GCA_001794905.1. Lineage (GTDB taxonomy): Bacteria > Chlamydiota > Chlamydiia > Chlamydiales > 2-12-FULL-49-11 > 2-12-FULL-49-11. Next base: position 23,211 of record MGLW01000021.1, on the reverse strand, counting down.
AAATGAGACCTCCTGCAATTGCCATGAAAGCATGGAGCCGTTTCATAAGAGTATGCACTCTTCCCATCAAATACCTTTCATAATAATTCATCTCATCGCGGTACCACGCACCTGCCATCGTTTCATTGGCATAGAGACCAAACTCTCCGTCGATTTCATTAAAAAAGCCGGCAGGAAATACAATGCCCGTGAAAGTGGGGTCGCCGAGCGCATTTGTGACTGCTTTATGGAAGGCAAGAAAAGCCCGATGGGTGACGCGCGCCATGACCGCATCGAGATCCCGTCCGGGAAACCGCTTTTCTGAGTCATCCCAGGTTTTTTTCGTAATGTCCAGCGCCTCTTTGATCACGGGGTGGTGCGATCGGCAGCCGATGATGCTATTTCGCACTACGGCCGCCCGTTTCAAGATATGGTTGCCGGGATTTTGCAGACCGGTAAAAAAATCGTAGGATGCGGCAAACCCGGCAAAGGAGCGTCGGCATCGAACGTCGTGATCCACGTAAACCCCCCCCTCCTTCTCTAATATGATCAGTCTCAGAAGGTCTGACCTCTCCCCGTAATTGTCGCTCTCTTCCAAAAGGGGACGGAATTCCCCCACGAGCGAAGGGGGAACTTGGTGGCAATGAACGCCTTCGGGAATGCCTTGCCGGATTCTGTCGGACCACAATTTCACTTCCCAGTCGGGATGGCACGCTTGCCATCCGGCCATGTTAACACGAAAATCGGGTGGAAATTCCTTGGGACCCAGCCAGATAAAGTGGATCATACGAGGTACTGCCCGGTCGGCCGGATTTTCCCGATAATTTTTTTCATAATGAGCTCGAAACAGTTCCAGGTCTTGGATATCTTCCTTCGTCCGAACATGTTTGTAACACTTTTTCCCTTTCCCCATCCACCGGGCAAAATCGACTTTTTCGGCGCAGCCTATACATAAAGAGAACAAACTGAGCAAAATTGGAAATGGCTTCATGCCGCCCATTATATTCTCCTTGTCATTAATTCACGAAAAAATCTATCTTTTCAGGCGATAAACCCAAAACTCAGGTTTTTAGGGTGCACCCCTAAAGAAACCTGTTTACAATTAATGGATGACCTCTAATTAGAAAGCTATGGCACAGGCTCGCAAAACAGGTAAAAAACTCATTATTGTTGAGTCCCCTACCAAAATCAAGACGTTAAAAAAGTTTTTGGATAGCTCGTACGATTTCGAATCGTCTAAAGGGCACATCATCGACTTGCCGAGCAAAAAATTCGGGATCGACGTCGACCACGACTTTGAAGCCGAATATGTTGTGCTGGAAGGCAAAGAAGAAGTGATCAAAAAAATCCAGCAAAAAGCCAAAAATGCCGACATCGTCTATCTCTGTCCCGACCCTGACCGCGAAGGAGAGGCAATTGCCTGGCATATCGCGTCGGTCCTTCCCCGCAAATCCAACATCCAACGTGTCTCCTTCAATGAAATCACGAAAAAAAGCGTGCTGGAAGCGTTGAACCACCCCCGCGATATCGACCAAGATTTGTTTGAAGCACAGCAGGCACGCCGTTTTTTAGACCGGATTGTCGGTTACTCGGTCTCGCCCCTTTTACAGCGTCGCGTCCAGGGAAGAAAAGGGGGCGGAAAAGGTCTTTCCGCCGGGCGGGTACAATCGGTTGCCCTCAAATTTGTGGTCGATCGCGAAAGGGAAATCAAAAAATTCATCCCCCAAGAATATTGGGTCCTCACAAGCGAACTTGCCAAAAACAAAGATAAGCTCCTGGCTTTTTTAACCCATGTGGACGGCAAAAAAGTCGAAAAAGAGAAAAGCGACAAGAAAAATGTCGTCATGATCGACACCGAAGCGAAAGCGACGGCAATCGAAAAGCGGCTTAAAAAAGCATCCTATTCAGTAGGTACCGTTGAAAAGAAAGAGCGCAAGCGCCACCCGCAACCTCCGTTCATCACCTCGACCTTGCAGCAAGAAGCGGCTCGCCATTTCTCGTTTTCCTCGCAGCGTACCATGCAAATCGCCCAGTCGCTCTACGAAGGGGTTGAACTGGGAACGGGCGATATCGAAGGTCTCATCACCTATATGAGAACCGACTCTGTCCGTGTTTCGGAAGAAGCGATGAGGGACGCCAAGAACTGGATTACGGGAAATTTCAACAAAAAATACCTCCCTGACGAGCCCCGTGTTTATAAGACCAAAAAGCATGCCCAAGAAGCGCATGAAGCGATCCGGCCGACGCAGATTTTTAAAACTCCCGATGAAATCCGCGACTATCTCAATCCCGAGCAGTTTAAACTCTATTCTCTCATCTGGAAGCGATTTATCGCATCACAAATGGCGAGCGCGATTTACGACACACTCTCTGCCGACATTCACACAAATGACAACCTCACCCTCCGTGTCACCGGCGCCGTCATTAAATTTGACGGATTTTTAGCCGTGTACGAAGAAAAGTCAGACGACAGCGAGGAGGGAGATAAAAATGAACGCATCCCGTCCCTTACCGAAGGGGAAACGTTAAAACTCCTCGGCGTCGACAAGAAACAGTCGTTCACCAAGCCACCGCCTCGTTATACCGAAGCCTCCCTCATCAAAGAACTTGAAAAGTCGGGGATCGGAAGGCCGTCGACCTACGCGTCGATCATGCAAAAAATCTTAAGCCGCGAGTATACCACCAAAGAACGCAACACCATGATCCCAACGGAGCTTGGCATGGTGATTTGTGAAATGCTTGAGACCAATTTTCCCGACATCATGAATGTAGATTTTACTGCCGACATGGAACAACAGCTCGATGACATTTCGGAGCACAAAGTGAACTGGAAGGAGTTCCTCGCCCACTTCTGGAAAGGGTTTTGTCCCACACTCGAAAAGGCATTCCAGGAAGCGCACGTCCCCAAGCAAGAAACGGACAAACTCTGTCCCAAGTGTGGCGGCAAAGTGCTTAAAATCTGGTCGCGCAACGGCTACTTTTACGGGTGTGAAAACTATCCCGATTGCGATTACACGGCACACCTCGAAGAGATTGACATCGACCGGTCCAAGTACGATCCCAAATTCAAATGGAACCAAAAATGCCCCAAATGCGACAGCGAAATGAAAGTGCGCAAAAGCCGCTTCGGCATTTTCCTTGGCTGTATCAATTACCCCAAATGCAACGGCATCGTGAACATTCCCCTTCTCGGAGAAGAACAGGTGAAAAATCTTCCCCCCTGCCCGGCTGAAGGGTGTGACGGACAGATTGTGCAGCGCCGTTCCCGTTTTGGAAAAATGTTTTTTTCTTGCACCAACTATCCTGATTGTGACGTGATCGCAAACTCCGTCGAAGAACTTGCCACCAAGTACAAAGATCATTCCAAGACGGCAGCAAAACCGCGCACCGGAAAAGGCTTTGGCCGCAAGCGGAAGCTTACCCCTTCCAAAGATCTCGCCGCCCTCATCGGCGGGGCCGAAGTGACGCGCGGAGATGCAACGAAAAAAATTTGGGACTACATCAAGAAGCACAAATTGCAAGATCCGAAAGACAGGCGCATGATCGTGCCCGATGCCCCTTTTGCAAAGATGACCGGCACGCCCGAGCCAATCCAGATGATGCAAATCGCCCGCTACCTCTCGCAGCACCTATCCTAAAATCCCCGAGAGAGTATGCGGGATACAGCAGGAATCAAAAACTGAAAGAAAACCAAAAGGAAACCAATGATGGACGCTGTCAAATCAATGGGTTTTCTCGATTGCAGATAATGTATCAATGCGTCAACACTAAAGACAAGGATTAGGATATAGATGGAAATTGCATTTAATGTTGTAAATGTGACGCTGAGTGACCGGTAATAGAACCAGGCTCCGCAGAAAAGAAGCAAAATAAAAAGCCAAAAGAATAACGAAAAATCCCACCTTTTTTGACGGATTGATTTAACCGTTAAAAAGCCCACATAGATACACGGTACAATTAGCCACAAACTGTCCATCAATAATCCCTCCTGTCAAAAACATCGGGTTCGGACGCCCTATTCTGAAATTCATGCTCTATCGACGGCGATTCATGTTGGTTCAACGCCTGAAGCCTTCTTGCCTCTTGAAAATCACGATATGAAGCTTCAAATTTTTCAAACCCTTCTTTTGCCAGCAACGCTGCTCCCAAAGGATCTTGCCTCATCAGTTCAATCACGGCAAAGCCTGTAACCGTGGTGCCCATCAGAAATTCCTTAATCGATTGATCCAAATATTTTTCCGCTTCTTCTTTCAAGGAAGGCGCATCGTGAGATAGAACTATATGAAGGCATTTTGGGCTTTCTGTCAGCAATGACAAATACAGTGACCGACATTTTTGTATGACATCCGTATAACGTATATAATATTCGTTTAGATTCTCATTTTGCTCAAAACGTTGTAGCAAAAAAAGGGTTTTTTGGGTTGCCGATTCAAGACGGTAAAGTCGATCGGAATCAGAAGCATGTATACCTAAGCTTGCCGCTAAAACCAAACTAAACAGGATTCTCATTCCGTTATGATACCTGAAAAAAAAATTTGATCAAATTATTTTTCATGGCTACACTGTCTACATGGAGCGCATGAATTTTGTTAAAGTATGTTTAATATTGTTGTCTGCAGCTGTGTGGGGACAGAGCGGATGTGTGTTTTTGGACAACATGGGAGCAGCTGCCGCCACCTCAATTGATTTGCCCGTCAAGATGATCTGTATTACGTGTTATTCGGTCGAAGGGGATGCGCCGCCACGTTGGATGGTGCGCTTATCGACTGCGCCCAATCCGGTACAGCCGTGGCATGTCAAAACGGATGATGGTTCTTATTGGCAAGACGCGGGCGGGGAATTTTATCCCGAATTTTTGGGAGCAACGGTTGACAATGACGACTGCTCCACCGCTTTAGAACAGGCTTTTCGCGCTCACATGTTTTTGAAGATGCGCCTTCGCGGCATGGGCAATACATACAAGTGCAGAAAGCAGGTGAATTTTGACACCTTCGGTTTTTCCAACGGCGGGTGTGACGTTGACTTTAATGGAATGGGTCGCTCGTGCATCAGTTTTGCACCTGATGTCCCGGCCCCTTGCTTTTTTTTGGGATCGAGCCAGACGCAAAATAACTTTTGGGGCCGATTTGTCAATTTGGAAATTGACGCCAATGTGGATGGTGTCGCAGCGCAATTTGGCCGTACCGATCTCCAAGATCCGACAAATGATTTTGTCATTACTGTGAATGTTACCAATGCTTCAACCGGAGGCGGGGCGCAGGCGATCGTCCTCAACGCAATCTATTCGTCCCTCTTAAACATTGTAGGAAACTGCGGCGCAACCGGAAGCGGACTTGCTGCTATCCAACTCAACCGATGCAACATGTGCCGTGGTTTTTTAGCTCCGGGACATTGCAATCAGGGGCTCGTTTTTGCAAACTATTGTAACGGCAATAGCTTTTCTATCGATATCGAAGTTCTTGAAACGGGACTGGTACAAGCCGACAACACATGTGCCTATAATGAAATTGTCGGCGGCGTAATTGCCAACTCAAGCGTTGGAATCGATAACCACAAAGGAGGACCGCTCCGCCTGCGCAATGTGCTGATCGGGGGCGTCACCAGTCTCCTGTCTAATCCAAACGCCCAAGATGCAAGCTGGGGCGGCTATGGCGTGACCATTGATGACTCGGGCCAAAACCCAACCGGTTTTAGCATGCCGAGCATGCCCGGTGGAGGAGTATGGGTCCTCAACAAAAGTTGTCAGCCCCAGTGGATTGCAATCTCAGGGACGAGCGGGAGCGACTCATTTCAAGTGAGGGTGCGATCTTGGTACGATTTTTCTTCTGAGGGAACGATAGTCGCCTCAGGCGCTCCGTGCGGTTTCGTTCTGCAACCGGGAGAGCAAGTCTGTTATAGCGGATCCGGAGCTAGCCTTTCCTGGACATGGCGGCCTTTGCTATAATACTCGTATCTCAGTCAAGATGGTCCTCGAGGAGAAGGAGCTTTTGATAATGCTGGAAGAGGTCACGCTGGCGCGCGGCCTCCTCGAAGAGAAATTGTTTGGCAGCGCGATTCATGTTATGCTCGGCCTCACGCATGCGTTTCGATATCTCGCCTGCCGTGAGGTTTTCTTTGTCCTCCGACACTTCCCCTACCGTTTCAAGGAGGCTTTCGATCTTGGCACGCCGTACCGTGTGCGGTACTATGCCGTGCTCTTCATTGTAGGCCTGTTGAACAAGCCGGCGTTTTCGGGTGACCTCCACCGTTTGTACAATCGAACGGGTCATCGTGTCGGCATAAAGAATCACCCTGCCATGCTCGTTTCGCGCCGCACGGCCACAAGTTTGAATGAGAGCCGTCTCACTACGCAGAAAGCCTTCCCTATCAGCATCCAGCACGAGGACAAGGGAAACCTCGGGAATGTCAAGCCCTTCCCGTAAGAGGTTGATGCCAACGAGAACATCAAATATTCCCGAACGAAGTTCTTTGATGATCTGTATCCGCTCTACCGTATCGATATCGGAATGGAGATATTTCGCTTTGAGCCCTCGCTCGCCGAGGAATTGGGAAAGCTCTTCGGCAAGCTTCTTGGTGAGCGTCGTAACGAGGGTGCGCCTTCCGAGAGCAGCTTCTTTTAAAATCTCTTCGATCGCATCATCCACCTGAAACTCGGCCTTGCGGACTTCGATTTCGGGATCGAGAAGCCCGGTCGGGCGCACGATCTGTTCCACAATCTCCCCTTCAACATCCTGGATTTCAAACGGCGCGGGCGTGGCCGAAACATAAATTGCAAAAGCCATTTTTTCGTAAAATTCCTCGAACTTGAGCGGACGGTTATCAAAAGCAGAAGGAAGGCGGAACCCGAACTCGATCAGGGCAGTTTTGCGCGACCGGTCCCCGTTATACATCGCCCGCACCTGGGGAAGAGTCTGATGCGATTCGTCAATAAAGAGCAGAAAATCGTCGGGAAAATAGTCGATCAGTGTGGGAGGAGGCTCCCCGGGGCCACGGCCGCTGAAATGGCGCGAATAGTTTTCGATCCCCTTGCAAAACCCGATTTCCTTAATCATTTCCATATCGTAACGCGTCCGTTCCAGAATGCGCTGCCGCTCCAAATGCGCATTTCTCTCTTCAAAAAAAAGAACTCTTTCTTCCAGCTCGGAACGGATCGTTTCGATGGCTTCATAACGCACCTCTTCCGGTGTCACATAGTGCGAGCCGGGATAGATTTTTAAATGGTCCAACCTTTCTTGCAACCGCCTCGTGAGCGGATCCACCGCCCCCATTTTTTCAATCACGTCATCAAAAAATTCGATCCGGTAACAGCGATCCTCTTCATAGGCCGGCATGATTTCCAGTATGTCGCCCCGTACCCGGAAGGTAGCAGGTGTGACAGTGTCATCGGTGCGGGTATAACGAAGCTCAATAAGGTGCATGAGGAGGTCATCCCGCCGAGCGGTCATTCCGGCAGAGAGGGAAATCACCATTCTGCGATAGTTTTCGGGCGAACCCAAACCGTAAATGCATGAAACCGAAGAAACAATCACCACGTCATCCCGTTCTATCAAAGAACGGGTAGCCGATAGACGCATCCGCTCGATTTGCTCGTTGATCGCCATATCTTTTTCGATATAGGTATCGGTACGGGCTATGTATGCTTCCGGTTGATAATAGTCGTAATACGAAACAAAATATTCGACCGCATTCTTGGGAAAAAACCCTTTGAACTCCTGGAACAGTTGCGCCGCAAGCGTTTTGTTATGTGCAAGCACCAGGGTCGGCTTTTGTACCCTTGCAATCACCTCGGCCATCGTATACGTTTTTCCCGAACCGGTGATTCCGAGCAGCACTTGCCGCTTTTTTCCTTCTTCAATCCCACGGGAGAGTTTTTCGATCGCTTGCGGCTGGTCCCCTTTCGGGGTGAATTCAGATTCTAACTTAAACCGCACGGCTACCTATGGATTGCAACAAGGGATCAAATACCCCCCACCGGATGCACAAATTCACGACGATGACTCCCACTGAGAAAAGCAACGTTACACAAGCTGCGATGCGGATGGGAAGACGATGGGGAAAGCGCCGCCCAAATAAAATCATGCACGACGGAATAAAAATGAGAAGGATGGCAACGAAAGCTCCGGCATAGTTGAGGGCGCCGAGAAAAATATTGCGAGTGGAATAAACAAAAAGGAGAGGGGGAATAAAGGTGAGCATCATGGCAAACGCGCGCCCCTCCCACGTTCTTTTCAATTTCAGCCCGTCGGTCAAAAAGTCGGACAGGCTGAGCGATACACCCAAAAAAGAGGTGATGATGGCAAATAGGGAGAAGAAATACACCCCCACTTTGAGGAGCGGCGCTGTCACAACCGCTTCCAGATAAGGCGTGACCGTTCGACTTGCCTGCCAGGCAGCAAAGAGGCTATTTTCTCCTTGCAGGGGTAGAATGCCGAGCACCAGAAATTGCCAGAATAAGTTTAAAATCAAAGCGACAAGACCTCCAACCACGACGGCGATTTTGAGGCGGCGCGTGTCGTGACCGAGGTAGTGGTAGAGGCTGGGAATGATGATATGGTAGCCGAAAGCGGTGATGATCACGGGAATGCCGTACAGGACCGGCCTGAAATCGACATAATTTAAGTGACTCGAAACAACGTGCTGCGGCAAAAACATGACAAGCAAAATATAGGCAAAAGCAAGGCCGATCATGAGGGCCCGATTGATGATGTCGACCCCTTGCGTTCCGAAATAGATAAATCCTCCGAAAAGGAGCGGCAATCCGAACTGGCATGCCCATAAGGGGAGCGTTCGTTGAAATACCACTTGAAGCGCTTCCTGAAACAGGGGTGCAATAGCAGAGATATAAGCGATCATCAGAGCATAAAGCAAAAAAATGTATACAAACCAGGAAACGACACGTCCCCCCATTCCCAAAGTGGCTCCTGCCATCGTGATGAAATTTTCCCCTTTATGGAAATGGGAAATGATCTCCACAAAGAACAGGGCTGTCGTGAGCATCACACCCCAGCAGAGGAAAAAAACGAGAAGGGAGGGAAAAAAACCGCTAAACCCGGTGACGGTCGGCATTCCAAGCATGCCAACGCCGATCGTTGTCCCTGCAATCAAGAAGACGGCACCAAAAAATCTTTTCATATCTCTGCATAGATTTGATAGGCAATAATGAACGAGGCTATCGCGAATAATGTTAAGAGTACAGCATTTTTCGTGAAAAAATTTCTTTCCTTAAAAAAGTGGTCGCGGGTTTTGCCGCGCCATACCATGAGAACGGGTAAAATACCAAACAGGATGACGGCAAAAATGCCTCCTCCAAGGCCGAGGGCCTGATATAAAATCCGCGGATTGAGCACGCACACAATCGTCGGCGGCACGAAAGTCAAAAAACACATCCATATGTTTTCCCTCTTGCCCACTTCCACTTTCAACGCATCGGTCAAAAAATGGACAAGGCTGAGGGACTGGGCCAGGAAAGAAGTGGTGATGGCAAAAAACGCAAGCACCGAAGCAATCGTTCCGAGACCCGAAAAGCCGAGCAGGTTTTTGAGGGCGCCTGCCGCATCGATCCCCTCCGCATAACTGGATGTAATGCTGATCGGCCCCGTCACAGGCAAATTTCCCAGTGCTACCGTCTGCCACACGAGGTAAATCGTGAGAGTACAGAGTGATCCTGCTATGACCGAGGCACGGACACGGCGCACATCCCCTCCTAAATAGTCGTGGATGGTGGGAAGGATGTTATGGAAACCGAACGAGATGACAAGGACGGGAAGGCCCTGTAAAACATAGCTAAAATCGGAATAAGCGAGCAGGCTCGGATTGATGTGGGAAAAGCCAAAATAGAGAAGGGCAAAGAAGGTGAGGATTTTCCCGTACATGAAAAGACGGTTGGTCCTGTCTACAAATCCGGTGCTCAAATAAATGACCCCCCCGAAAACGGCGGCAAAGAGCACCGAACCGCCCCATTCCGGAAACGCAGGCACCCCTAGTTGCACGTAGGAGCCGATATGTTCTCCGATCTGCGCCAAATAGGCAACCAAGATGGCATAAAATAAAAGGAGATACAGCACAAAGCAAACCATCCTCCCGACGGGACCTAAAAAATGCTCTACCATGCCGGCAAAATTCACGCGCGTCGGAAAGTGCCTTTGTACTTCCACCAAAATAAAGGCGGTCGAGGTCATAAAAAACCAGGCAAGAAAAAACATCGCAAAGGAAGGAAAAAAGCCGGCAAGGCCTGTGGAAATGGGGAGGGCCAGCATCCCTGCACCCACGCAACTTCCCGTAATTAAAAATGTAGCGCCGAAGACGCTTCCTTTTTTACTCATGATTTCTTCCGCACTCATAATAATCCTATATTGTTTTTCCGGTGTGCATGATACAACTCATGCTGCAAACGCCCCTCGTTCGAACCGTTCCAATCGACAAAGCCGAAAAAGGGAGCAAATTGCGGAAAAGCTTCTTGCACATGACGGGCCATATCTTGGGCCACCTTGCGGTACGTCTCATGCCCCTGCTGCATCGACCTTAGCTCGGAAAGCCATTGCAACGCGCGCAAGTTGATGTGAAAATACCAGGCAATGTTGTAACCCATCGGCACAATATACTGCGCCTCTTCAGAAAATTCGCCGCGCATTCTGTCGTACGCCTTTTTCGCTTCTTCCATCACCGTTCTATACTTCTCTTCCATCGCCGTGCCGATGATTTCCCGTGGAATAAAATAGCCGAGATCGCACGTGAGCTGCTGTCGCTGCTGCGTGAGCATGCGGTGGCGCTGCAGATCACGATATACTCCGAAATCGGAAACGATCTCAAAGGTGAAGGTCGCATGTTCCAAACCTCGCGGCGATTTGTGCCGTCTATTTTGCCGCCCTTCCACGACGAGATCGAAAAGCTGACGGATTTCTTCGTCCGGCATCGCCCGAACTGCATGCCGTAAAGAAGCGATATCGGAATGTCCATGTTCATAAAGCAGAAATACCGCCACCTCTCTCACGGCATCGGCACTCGCCCCGAGGAGCCGAACGCGGTAGCCCGGTGAGATGTCTTCTCCCACCACATGTTTGTCGTTCCATTCTGAGAGATCTCCCTGCAACTTTTCGATATAGTCCTGGTATGCCGTTTGGTTTTTATGCGCCGGCAAAGCGCGCCGGACAAACGAAGGGATGATTTTCTCAAGCTCCGTTTGCGCTTTTTTGCCGATCTCCTGCAATTCGGTCAAACCCGAGACATGCATTTTACGAAGCATCCCTTCGTAAAAACGGCCATTTCCGAAAAGACCCATATTGGTGAAGGTACCGGCGGGAAGGAGCCCCCGTAAAAGGTCGAGTACTTTTCCCCGAATGGTAGTCCGATACACTCCGTTCGGAGTATCCGGAGCCCGGGGGTGCAGATTTTCCATGACTTTAGAGAGATCTTTGACAAGGTCGGTATATGTCTCGAAGAGGGCGTCACATATACGGAGGTACAAATCTTTATAGGCAGAGGTCATGATTACCGAATCGCGATAATAGGCGTATTCTCCGGCAGAATTTTTCTGATCAAAATAGACGTAACGGGTCGATTTCTCCAGAGGAGAGCCCCCAATTCTACAGTCTTCGATGGCTTTTGCCGCTAACATGCTCACTTTTTCAACGGCAAGGTGCGCTCCGCCGAGTTCTCCAATCGAATCGTCCCCATACCCGTCCAAAATGCGGTCGTAAAAACTTTGCGCCTTTTGGATCGCTTCCATTTGCACCTTCTGAAAGCCGAGGTTCATTTCGTGCACCCGAGCATGCTCGTCGGTCAAAAATTCTTTGAGAAGCAGATTTTTCAAACTGAGGGTGGAACGGGAATAACGGGAAAAGAGAGCCCCCTTCACCACCTCGGGCAAGTTGTGTAAAACAAAGATGTTAGACTCGACATTCGATACGAATCGGCCGAGGAGATTTTCTTCTTCGGGTGTCCATGAATCCATGCATCCTCCGTAAAAGGGAAACTATATCTCTCCGCACAATGAAAATCAACTTTCTACTAAAATTTATGAATGGTAGAATAGTAGGCAGTGTAGTCATCGTTAAAGGAATTTTATCATTTTATGGAGTATCTGAAGCAAATCAAAGAACATGTAGAAACCCTGGAACTCTCCAAAGTTGTGGTTCTTTGGCAAGAATACTGCCTCTCGGACGAAATCGACCCTCTCGAGCTCAAAAAAATTTTACAGGCCATCCACGATTCGGGATTAAAAGAATCTTTTGGTGTCTATGTAGAAGAAATTTTGCCGCTCTGGGACTCTCTCCCCAATTCGCTCCTCAAGGAAGAAATTTTTCAACTGATCGTCGACTTGCAAACCACCAATTCGGAGTCTTTACGCCATGTTGTGATTGAGTATCTAACCTCCGTTTTCAGCACGAACCCTGATTTTACAACCCAGATGCGCCTTATCGGCATCAAAGACAACCCGAATTTTCAGGGGGCGGTCACCCATTTTAAAATTTTGACCCACATGAAGCCGGGAAATTTCTTTTTGCATACGGGAGGATGGGGCGTCGGTGAAGTGATGGACGTTTCGTACCTGCGGGAAGAGGCAATCATGGAGTTTGACTACGTTGCCGGACAAAAGGACGTGTCGTTTGCCAATGCCTTCAATACACTGCAGCCGATTTCCTCTGACCATTTCCTTGCCCGCCGATTCGGCAATGCCGATGCTTTTGAAGAGTTTGCCAGAAAAAGTCCGTGCGAATTAATTTGTGTTTTGCTGCGTGATCTCGGCCCTTCGACGTCATTCGAAATCAAAGAGGAATTGTGCAACCTCGTCATCCCCGAAGAAGAATGGACACGCTGGTGGCAAAATGCCCGTACACGCCTCAAAAAACATCCCCTCATCCAAAATCCCGCCACCTCAAAAGACCCCTTCCGTCTTCTCATTGAAGAAGTTTTGCCGGAAGACAGGCTCATCGAAAAATTGAAAAACAGCCCGCAGGCAGGAGAACTCATCGACCTCTTTTACGCTTTCATGCGCGACTTTCCGGTCGCTCTCAAAAAAGACGGGTTTAAACAATTCCTCGCGGAGCAGCTCAAGGAATTTCTCAAAAATCACGAACTATCCGATGCCGAAGAGATCCAAATTTTATTCCTGCTCGAAGATTTAGGAGAAAAACACCCCGAATCGTTCAAAAAGTTGCTCCAGCATGTCAAAATCGATGAAGTCATCAACCGTTTCCAAATTATTTCGTTAAAAAAACGGCTCCTAAACCTCGCAAAAGAATTTCGCCCCGATTGGAAAGAAAATTTTGCCGAAATATTGCGGATCTCGCCGCAAAGCCTCGTCAAAGACACCGTTTTTGAGGCCCTTATCAAAGAAGACCGGAATTTTTTCGTCGCTACCTTGAAAAAAATCATCGATGTTCCGATGCAATCGTGTCACACCATCATGTGGTATCTTCCCAAAGCCCTCGAAGATCCTGATCTCCCTTTCGGCGATCCGGCAGGAAACATCGAACTCCTGCAATCTTTTTTCAATACGATGTATCTCATCGAGAATCTCAGCGATCAAAAAGAACTCCTCAAGAAGATGCATAATTTTCTCACCCAAAAACGGTTTGAACACATCCGCAAAATTTTCGAGCATGCCGTCTTCAGCGATTTACAAGAAATTTTGCTCCTTGCGAGTAAATGTCACTCTCTTTCCGATCATGAGATGAAAATATTGCACTCCCTCGCCGAAGTGATCGACCCATCGATCAAATCGCTCCGAAAAAAAGAGCATGAAGAGGTTGAAGACCACGTCATCTGGACAACGCATGAGGGGTACGAAAAAATCAAAGAACGCATCCACACGATCGCAACCGTTGAGGTGCCTGAAAACGCGCGCGAAGTGGAAGCAGCACGGTCTCTCGGGGACCTTAGGGAAAACAGCGAATACAAATTTGCTAAAGAAAAGAGATCGAGATTGCAAGGGGAACTCCGTTTTCTATCCAAGCAATTTTCGCAAATGCGCTCTTTGACCGATCATGACATCGACACAAACAAAATCAGCGTCGGCACTACCGCCACCCTGCTGTCAAACGGAGAAGCCGTCGAGTATACCTTGCTCGGCCCTTGGGATTCCGATCCGGAAAAAAACATTCTTTCGTTTCAATCCGAACTTGCAAAAAAATTGCTCAACCTGAGAGTGGGCGCGCATGTTGAATTGCACGGAAAAATGTGGGAAGTAAAAAAGATTGAAAGTTATCTCAAAAAAGCAAAAAATGCACTCTAATGGAAATTGTCGTTGCCACTTCTAATATGCACAAATTTCGTGAGCTCAAATCAATGCTCAAAGGTTTGTTTCACGGGATGGAAATCGATATTTATTCCCTTCATCACTTTCCCGAATATACGCTGCCCGAAGAAACGGGCTCGTCTTTCGAAGAAAATGCCACGCTGAAGGCTTTGCATGCCGTCCGGCATCTTAATCGTCCCGTGATTGCCGACGATTCGGGCTTGTGTATCCCTGCCCTTGGCGGGGCGCCGGGGATTTTAAGTGCGCGCTATGCAGGGGTAGAAGCAACCGACCAGGATAACCGCACCAAGTTGAAAGCTGCCTTAGAAAACCTTCGTGAAGAAGAAAGGGTCGGCGAATTTGTCTCCGCCCTTGCTTTTGCCCTCCCTGACCGCGGCCTCATCAAAACAACCGTCGGCTACGCCGAGGGAAAACTCCTCACGAAAGAGCAGGGCGGCGGCGGCTTTGGCTATGACCCTCTCTTTCTCAAATACGACTATCGTAAAACCTATGCAGAACTAGACGATGAAATCAAAAATCGCATTTCGCACCGCCGCAAAGCTTTTGATAAACTTTCCTCCGCCTTGCTCCAATACTTTGAAAAGCTTTGTGTTACCTGATCGACGGCTACAATCTATTTTTCCATCTGTACGATTCGATGGAACGGTTTGAATCGTTCCTTCTCGAAATCGACCTGATGCTAAAACAAAATTCCATCCGGGCCACATTCATCTTCGACCGGAAAGAGTTTCCCCAAAACGATCTCCCCCGCGTCCGGGAACTTGAACATATCGAAATCATTTTCGCTCCTTTCGACACCTGTGCCGACAGGTTTATTTTCGAGTGGCTCCGTAATAAAAAACCGGAGCAATATACCATTTGCAGCAATGACCGCTGGGTGATTCAAGAGGCGCAGCGTAAATACATTAAAACTCTCTCTATTTCCCGGTTTCTTCTCATATGCACAAAAAAAAGCAAGGATTCCCTGCATGAAAAACCGGCAATCGAACGTGATATCCACCGGTATCTCAACATTTTTAAAGCCAGCGACGATACTGAAAATCCGTGAGTTCATTCAATCTCTCTCTTGCAGGACGCCTGATTACCCCCGTCAAATGCCTGCTTTCGATCAGCGTATTTTCATCGAGCGCGATGAGAACATGCCCCGGTAAGGTGACGAGATCGAGAGGGCGGAGGGTTTTCACCTCGGTGCCGAAATCGAGTAGCTCGTGAGTGTTGCGTGGAGTCATGCCGCACGCCGCGTCGTACAGTATTCCCGAACAATCGACCCCCTGAAAAGTCAGATGAAAAAACGATTTCCGATCACACAGCTTTGTCTGATACAGAAAAAAAAGATCGAAGACGGGGGCGCGGGTGTTGCCTCCCCAAAGGTAAAAGAGGCGAGGATAGTATTTCAGTGCTTCCAGTATCTCCTTCTTGTTTTTCTGTACTTGCTTTCCTTCCCCTTCCTCGAAAAAAAGGGAATGCGAATAGAGAAGCTCTTTCGGATACCTTTTTGTACGGACGAGTACAATATCTCCCTCCTGCCCCACCCTTTCAAAGGTTTCGCCGGGAAGGGCGATCCATTCGAGCAAGCGGAGATGCATCCCCTGATCGAGGGGCAAATCCCCCTGAAAATAGCGCGGAAAATCGGGATCGGAAAAAATGGGAGCCGATTTCTTTGCGTAGATGAACATAGTATTTGCAATTTTAATACCATGTTTCTATTTTTTAAAGGTGTATGAGACAAAATATCGCAATCTGTTTTTTTCTTTTTGCCATTTTCGGGTGTGGGACCGGCTCCCATCAAAAAAGCGGCGGCGTGAAAAAAGTGCTCTGTACCAACGTCGTTACCAACCCGGAAACTCTTGACCCGCGAAAGGCAAGAGACATGGCCGATATCAATATCATCTTGCAACTGCAGGAAGGACTGTTTCATCTTGAGGAAGGGGGTTCTCTTAAACCGGCCCTTTCTGAAAAATACGAAGTGTCAAGCGACCGGAAAACATTCACTTTTCACCTGCGAGATGCAAAATGGTCCAACGGAGAACCGATTCGTGCCAAAGACTTCGTCTACTCTTATAAAACCACTCTAAGCCCCGGCTTTAGCAGCAATAATACCGCATTGCTTTTCCCCATTAAAAATGCGAAGAAAATCAAAATGGGCCTTCTTCCGTCCTACCTTCTCGGAATTAAGGAAATCGACGACGTCAGCTTTTCAATCGAACTGGAAGAGCCGGTTCCATATTTTCTCAAACTTCTTGCCTCGCCCGTCTATTTTCCCATCTATCATGGCATCGACAAACAAAACGAAAAATGGGCTACCCGAACTTCCTCTTACATCTCATCCGGTCCTTTTGTTCTCCAGAATTGGATTCACGACAACTTGATCGAACTGGAAAAAAACCCGTTTTATTGGGATAAAGATCATGTCGCACTGGAGCAATTGCACTTTATCATGGTAGACGAAGATACCGAATGGAAAATGTTCGAAAATGGCGATATGGATTTGATCGGTTCCCCTTTTTCGTACATTCCCCTTGCCGTCCTTGAAGATTTGAAAAAACGCAACAAACTAGAAACCAAAGACGTACTGGAAGTGCGTTTTCTGCGGATCAACACCAACTTGCCGCGGCTGGATCAACCCGATTTCCGTTTGCTTTTAGCCTCTGCATTCTCGCGGGAAGAACTCGTTCAACAAATTTGCCTTGCCAACCAAAAACCCGCTTACTCTTTCGTTCCAAAAAAAGAAAATAAACCGTTTTCTTTTATAGAAAAAATCACAAACGAGTCTTTGCTCGAAGGGCCGCTTTACCTCACCTATTTTATGAATGAAAGAAATAATCTCATTGCGCAAACGTTGCAGGAAGCGTGGAAGAAAAAGCTGGGTCTCGATGTCCGTTTAGAACCGCTTGAAGGAAAAAGCTATTACGACCGCGTTGCGAAACAAGATTTTCAACTTGTGCTCAGCTCATGGGTGGCCGATTATGACGATCCGTCGAGTTTCCTCGAAATCTTCAAGAGTAAAGGAACGGGCAACAACAACACGGGTTGGGAAAATAAAACCTACACCGAACTTCTCGATCGCAGTAATCGGGAGCTTCCGGAAGAGCGCATCGAGATTTTCCGTGCCGCCGAAGAAATTTTGCTGAAAGAAATGCCCGTCATCCCCCTCTTTTTCGGCACCCGCTCGTATTCCAAAAACAGCAAACTAGAAGGAATCCTGATCGACGAACTCGGTCGTGTTTACTTCAAAAACGCCTACTTTAAAAAATGAAAACAGCGCTCCTCTTGTTTTTCCGAATTTCTCTCTTTTCGGCAAGCATTTCGCTTGTGAACGACTCGAAGTATCCGCTCATCGCTGCCATTTACGATATCCGCGGAGTTTTTTCCTTTGAGAAAGCGCTTGAACCCGCAGGCACCTACATTTGGACGATCGGAGAAAACCCTTTCAATCCTGCCCCGAATGCAACGTACACCCCTTTTACCGTAGTGTGGATATGCAATACCGAAGACCGACCCTATGATTACAATACGGCCCCACAGGAAGAAGGGGAGAAAAAGCCGCCCGACTATGCCTCTTCCTTCGGCGTTTGGACCGGCATCGGACCGGGAGCCACCGTCAACGCGATGGGCAGCCCCACCGGTTCCAAGACTTGCGTCGTGAAAAAAAAGAAACCCTCCGATAAAACCGAAAAAGAACTTCTCCAAAAAGAAAGAGAAGAAGACTGGCAAAATGACTACGGCGACCCGTGGGTGAACGACGGCGGCAGCCCCTTCCACGAATACGACGGCAACAACTAATACCGATAAAACTAAAAGGTGATGCCGGTAGAGAGAAGAAGCGGCGTGGTGAGAAGAGAATCGTCAAAGATGTTTTGCATGCCGGTATATTGGAAAATGCTCAGTTCTAGAGTAAGCCCTTGCATACGGCCGATAGAAAGGCCAAGGGTCAAAAATTGCTGGTAGGCAAACCGCTTCTGGGAAATTTTATCTCTTTTTTCAAAGAGATAACTTGGCCCAAAAATGCTCCCTTCAAGAAAAAGCCTCACCCCGAAGAGGGATAGAATCGGGACTTCTAAGGAGAGAAAGGAGGAAGTTGTTTGCGTGGTGCGATTTGCCTCTTTCCAGTAACCATAATTGCCACCGCCATTGATGTGGAGAAATAGGAACTCGCCCACGGAAGATTTAGCCATGAGAAACCCTCCCCGTTCGTAACTCTTCGCAGGCTCAAGCATTTCGATCGGCATCTTAGGAGTGCGGCCGGCATACAGGGTTTTATCAAAATAACCGACCGAAATATGGGAAGCGGCATTACCGACGGCGCAAAAAAGGAAAAGAAATAAAACCCGGACTCTCATGATTCTTTATATAGACTATAATGCAATAGGTTTCAATCGACAGGTTCGCTTTTGTGGTACTCGATTTTCCGCTCAAAACGGCCCTGCGCGTCATAAATTGTTGCGGTGCCGTCCCCGTTGTGGATTTTCGAAATCGGAACGTCGCTCCCTTTTTGGTAATACCGGCCGCTCATCAACTTGTCTTTCTGGTAATCTTCTACGTACATGAGACCGCCGTCTTCATACCAGGCAATGGAAAGGCCGTTCCTTTGATTGTCGACCATTTCACGCTCCGACTGGAGTTGTTTATTTGGATGCCATGTGCGCACGATGCCGGTAATGGCATCTTCTTTCCAGGTAATTTGCAATTTGGGATGGTCTTCTTCCTGCGCTACGTCGTAATAGAACCACTCGGCCCCCTCTTTCTCGCCGTTTTTCTCGATATGCCTAGTTTCCAGGCGGCCATTTGCGCGATATACTTTGATTTCCCCTTCCGGCACCCCATCCCGATACTCACACTCTTTTTTCAAAATCCCTTTTTCAAAAACCGGTTTGAACCCGCAGCCGTCCACAATCTCGCGCATGATCGACCCGTCAAAATTCCAGTAGACACCGGAAAGCAGTTTTCCCGATTCGTACTTTTCTTCCCGCTTCGGCAGATGCACATTGCCGAGAAAATAGGAAAAACCGTCCTTCTTCCCTTCCTTGAACTGGGTCTGGCCAAGAAGGTTCCCCTCTTCGTCAAACAATTGGATGGCCCCTTTGATCAAATCCTTATCGTACGGGATTTCTTTTGCAATTTTGCCGTTTTTATGGAAATACAAAGCTTTCCCCGAAAGCAGCCCTTTATCGTAGAGGAACTCGGCAATGATTTTCCCTTCCTCATCCCACACAAGGCTTTTGGAATCGAAAATCCAGGTCTTTTGAGCCTCCGGTGTCACATCTCCCACTCCGGCAATCACTTTGGCTAGCATCCTCACGCCCCCGGCCGGATGCCACTCGCGGTAAGTCCCGCATGCACGTCCGTTGACCGTTTCCAAATATTGAAAAACCTGTCCGTTTTCGTGATAGGTGGTGATGATGCTTTTCATCTTCCCCTCTTTATCGCGACCGTACGTACGGGTCACTTTCTGATAAGGCTGGGCCGCAAGAAAGTCGGCCGTGTCAAAACGGCGCACTTTCCCTTCCTGGTTGAGGGTTTGCACGGAGCCACTGCGATCGATAAGCTGCATCGAAACAACCTTGTTTTCACTCGAGCTATGATCGCAAGAGACGCAGACAAGGGCGCACCATATAAAAAATACGAGTCTCATTCACTCTTCTCCCGTATTGTAAAATTCAGCAAAAAATAAGGACCCGCTTCCATCCCGGTCATGGAAAAATGTAAGAAACAACTCCGGCTGCGCTGCTCCTTAGTTTCTACCAAAGAAATGATTTCAAAAAGATCTTTTACCGACACTTCCACAGGACTTTCCAACACATACTTCCATATTGGGACCCCCATTGTATAAACCTTTTGAGGCTTTGTAAATGCAATTTTGTTCTTTTTCAACTTTTCCGCCCGGTCGCCGCACAAGAGAGACAGTTCCGGCCTGTGTTTCAGGGTAGCAGCTTCTTGCCCCATTAATTCCATGCGTGTGAGCGCTGCCGGATCAAAGCGCGCCTCGGAAGAGGCAAAAAGGCCCGGCATGGTAAGCTCCGCTTTTTCAAGATTTTTTTGGATCCTCTCGATTTTCCATGCCGCATGGGCAAAGTATGCGCCCACGGCAATCCATGGCGCGAAGATAACGACAAGGGAAAGGGGAATCAGTACCCGACCGTTCAAAAATATTCGGCGGGCGCGGATGTGAACCTTTATAAGGTTTCTATTCTGCCGGAGTAAAAGATATCGTGATTGTATCTTCTTCCCTATTTCTTTTATCACGTTGATTCCATTTTTGTGTTTTCCACACTTTTTCAAGTTCATTCAAAAAATCACAGGCCGACGCATCGTCGGTATTTTCAATTTCGAGTTCAATTCGATCCGTCCCGTCAGCAAGGTAATCCAATTTTTTAAGAGTAACCCCATATTTTGCCTGCAAGGAGAAAAGCGAGGCAAGAATCGGCTTGAGGTGAAGCGAATGAAAAATTTTCTCTTCGGCAGCCAATTTTTTCGTCCCTTCCAACATTTTCGAAGGAAGCGTCCTTTCCAAGTCATCGGGACTCATCCGTTTTACATCCGATTTTTCCTTTGACCCGGTCTTCGCAAGAAAACCATCGTATTTCTCCGAAAGCAGCCGGTATTTCTGATGGAAAATTCCCGTTTGCAGATAAAACACCATCGCCGACAAGGCAAAAGAGAGGGCGATGCCTTTTTTGAACATTTTCAGGCGGCCTGCCGGCCCCCCGGCATCGGCCAGGAACGGCTCCA
The DNA here is from genome assembly GCA_001794905.1 of Chlamydiae bacterium RIFCSPHIGHO2_12_FULL_49_11. Lineage (GTDB taxonomy): Bacteria > Chlamydiota > Chlamydiia > Chlamydiales > 2-12-FULL-49-11 > 2-12-FULL-49-11. The sequence continues at coordinate 2,246 of MGLW01000021.1, read as the reverse complement.
AAAAGGACATCGTGAGGGGATCGTTTTTCAGGGTATTGATGACAAGGCCCGTTGCGATGACATAAGGCTCGTCCACCCTTTCAATCACCTGCATCCGGGCAAGAGGGGGAATCTTCCCCACAACAAAAACGGATTTCAGGATATGACTGAGCTCCTTACTTTTCAAATAATCGACGATTTTCATCCATTTTTCCTCAACGCTACTATCGTCTTGTACAAACTGGGTGAACGCAAAAAGAGGACAGCCGGAGACTACCCCCACAGCAAGGAGTTTATTCTGCGACCGGAACAAAATCAAATAGTCGGAAATTGTGCCGCGCTTTTCCTCCATAAAACGGAAAAGGGCAAGCGCTTCCGAATACACTTCCTGCGGCACAAACCCGGCCTTTTTCCAACCGCTCATATGGGCCCTCATGGAACTTTTGCGCGCCGTCTCAGCGATGACATGCACTTCTTTTTGCCGCCTTGCGGTGGCAAAATGCGTCATCATCTTTTCTTCAAAAGAAGGGATAAAAGCTTCGATTTGATTCTGGATCAATTTCTTAACGTGATAAAAGCGAACCTTCGGGAACTTCCACTGTTTAAGATATACCTTTTCTTGGGAAAGGGTTGTAATCACAGACGCTTTTTCTTCGGGGTTTTCGATACATTCTGCCAGGAGTCCCCAAAGCCACTCGCTCGAAAACCTTTCAGCGGGAGAGGTGTGCGTCAGCAAAATTTGAATTTGGCCTTTATCTTTTGCCGCCAGACAAATTTCCACCCCTTTGGGGGAATTCACCAATGATACCGAGTACATAATTGTTAGGTAGTATACAAAAACGAGATGTAATCGGCTACTTTAAAGACAACTAGACGTATGGAATAATGAAATTTTTAAAGAAAGGAGCACCGGTGACGATGCTCCCGTAAATATGGACTTAGAAATCCCACTGAATATTGAAGAGGAATCCAAACATGCCGTAACCGCCGTTTTCCGCATCGGTCACTTCAGGCATATCGGTGGTCGCCGTAGAATTTTCAAACACCTCAATATGATTGAATTGATTGAAATAGTAGGCGCTATCCAACGCAAACGTCAAACATACGTTTTGTCTCCCTTCAAACAAGCAACGGTCATACATGAGCCCGATCAAGGCGCGGAGAGCCGGCGACATCATCAAGTGGCTGTCCTTGAAAAAGGTTGAATAGAACGTCTGGTTGTTATACATCAGAGTATCTTGCGCATTGGTGCGTCCGAAAAGGATCGCCGCATTGAAGTTCCCGAAAAGGCTAAAACCTTTCGGAAGAGCCCATTTTGTATCGACAAGAACCATAGGTCCCATTCCCCAAAAATCGCTCGATTGTGTTCTGACAAGTTCTGCCGCGAGGGTATCGATGCTCCCGCCTGTAAATCGGCTTGTAGAAGTGTAATCGATCCAAGTCGACTTCAAACCCCATCCCGCTTCGAAAGCGAGCCACTGGCTGAAATAGGAAGAACGGCTCAGACGTACGATAAGATCGTAATATTTCACTTTCATGCTGTTGGAAAGACCGTCAAAGTCGGTACCGTCATTGCCGCCAATGATTTGGTCGACCCATTGTCCGTAAGGAACGATCGCAGTACTCACCGTTTGGTTGATAGATCCGCTTGATTGAAGCCAATCAAATTGGGCTTGAACCTTCCAATCATCGTGCATCAAATAATATCCCAATCCCACATCGAGGCCCCAATCCAAATTGAATTTGGGACGAAGAACCGAACCGTTCTGAGGAAGTCCATTGTAAGCAACATCTGTCACATGTGCAACGTTTGATCCCGTAATGGTCACTTGCTCGAGCAAAAATCCGACATTAAAGCTGACATCGTGTTCCAAACATTGCGGATATGCGGAAGTAAGCGATACTCCCTTCATGCCATTGGGTTTCAAGTCCATATTGTTATCTGCCATAAGACCGGCACACAAAGACATCCCGGCTAAAATATGCGGAACACCTATTTTCACTAGATATTTCATTGTTAAACCTCTCGGTGTATTAAATTTTCTTTCGACGCTCCTAATTGTTTTTTAAACCGCCTTTTTTCGCAAGCTTCTTTTTGTTGCGCAATAGTGCAGAGCTCCGGCAAGCGCCGTTTCTTCATTGAGAATGACCGATACGGGAATTTTCTTGAGATATTCGGCAAGCCGCCCCTTTTCGCAAAAAGAGCGAAAAAATAACTCTTCCCGTTGTATGAATTTGACCAGCTTAGGCGCTATCCCGCCACCGAG
>MGLW01000020.1:80520-88894 GCA_001794905.1 Chlamydiae bacterium RIFCSPHIGHO2_12_FULL_49_11 | reverse complement strand
AGCTTTACGGGGCATCGCACCTCTTTTGCGAGCGAGCTGAGGTCTTCATGAATGACGCGTACCAGAACGTTGCGGAGCGGACCGGCCGCATTATAGTCAGGGCTCCCGAAACGGTTTTTTAGCATTTCGGCATCAAACCCTAAGCGGCGCGCGCTTTTATAAACCAAAGTGCGGCTTTGAAACCGGAGCATTTCCGGCAAGGTACGCTTTCGTTTTAGCCCTGCCGGTGCGATGAGGAAAAGGCCGGACAAGAGGTCGGGATGCCGGGCGGCAATTTGGATTCCGATCCTGCCCCCGAATGAATGTCCGACCCATATCCTCTGCATTCCGGGTGTTTCTTTACGGAGAAAAGAGGCAGTAGCGTCGGCATAGTCTTTCGTTCCCCATGTGTCCGACGGCAGCGGGCTTTTTCCGAATCCCGGAAAATCGATGAGAAGGTGCGTTGCCAGACTTTCGAGAGATTCGGTCCACGGAAGAAACGCATGGCTGCTTTGACCCCAGCCGTGACCCCATACAAGACAAACGTCCGAGTCGATTTTTTGTACAAACCGGTGGTAAAAAACGGGAGCGCTCATTAGGTGAAAGGATACACCATGAAATTAGGGCGTGTCATCAAATATCTGCCCAAACGGGAGATTAATTGATGACACGCCCTACACTACAACTTGACAATGACGGAAGATCGGATCAAAATGATGGCAGAGGGTTTTAGTCGGTGAAAAAAAAGGTGGCCGTTTTTTTCGGCGGGCGCAGTCCTGAACATGATGTGAGCATCGTCACCGCTCTTCAGGTCATGTCCGCTCTCGATCCTTTGCTCTACGAAGTTATTCCCGTGTATGTAGCTCAAAACCACGTATGGATAACGGGAGACCCGCTTTTCCGGCGTGAGTTTTACATTCCGAAACGGATCGACGGAAAAGGCCTTTCCGCTCTGACTCTTGATTTGTCTTCTTGCACAAGGCCGCGGCTGATGGGCTTAAACCGGCGGTGCCACATTGAATTTGACGTCGCGATTCCGGCCTTCCATGGAATCCATGTTGAAGATGGCAGTGTTGCAGGAGTCTTGGAAATGGCATGCATTCCTTATACCGGAATGCGGACGTCGCCTTCCTCCGTTTTTATGGATAAGGCCCTGACCAAAGCAATTCTATGGGGGACGGGAATTTCCCTCCTTCCTCATGTTGAAATCCGGCGTCCCTCCCAAGGAAGATTGATCCTACCCGAAGAACTCAGGCCCATCACCGGTGATTTTAGTTTTCCGGGCTGCGTTAAGCCGTCCCATTTGGGAAGCAGCATCGGGGTTGCAAAAGTGGACAATCTCGAAGAGCTCTCCTTTGTTCTTCCCGAGATTTTCCGGTACGATACGGTAGCTCTTCTGGAACCATTCGTTCCGAATCTTGTTGAATACAATGTGGCCGTTCGGCGCATCGGCGGAAAGGCAATTACATCGGCCATCGAAAAGCCGAAGAGCACTGAAGTTCTCCTCGATTTTCGGGAGAAATATCTGAAAGGGGGAATGAAATCTCCCGGCGATGCCGGTCAAGGAATGCTTTCCTTGACACGGGAATTGAACCCTCCGCTCGGAAATCTGGAACACGCGATCCGTAGCACGGCGTTAAAAGCCTACCTTCAGGTAGACGGATCGGGAGCGCCGCGAATCGATTTTCTATGCAACGGACATACGGGGGAAATTTGGCTCAATGAAATCAATCCCTGTCCCGGCTCGTTCGGCTATTATTTGTGGGAAGCATCATCCCGCCCCCTTCTTTTTGCGGAGCTGCTCGATGCGCTGATTGAAGAAGCTTTTGAGCGCAACACCCTGTTTTCTCTTCTCGACGATCCCGTCCCGGATGGCGCAAGACTGTTTACAAGATGAACTAAAAAACAAGGTCGTTTTCTTCGTGCGGTTTGATTTTGGCCTTGTTTGAGATGGAGATGGCAACGCCGAAGGTGAGGATTCCGACCCGACCCATCAGCATGAGAAGAATTATCATGATTTTTCCCACGTCGGTCAGTTGCGAGGTGATGCCCATGCTGAGTCCGATTGTGGAAAGGGCCGAGGAGGCTTCGAAAAAGAGGGGAAGGAACGGTTTGTCTTCCACCAGAGTCAGGATGTAAATGGATGTTGCCATTACAAACATGTAGTATGCAAGGGAAGAGGTGGCCAGGAGCAGGCGCCTTTGTGGGATGGCATGGTTCCAGAAAGTGACCTCATTTTTTCCCCGGAGGGTGCTCTTTACAAGGCCGAGCAGGGCGCTGAAAGTAGTGCTTTTAAGTCCACCCCCGGTACCGGAAGGAGAGGCTCCGAACGCCATCAAAAAAAGGAGAAGCGTGATTGCGGCGTAGGATAGGGTTCCGATATTCATGGTGTTGAAGCCGACGGTGGTGCTTGCCGTCATGGTTTGGAAAAATGCGATCATGATTTTCTCATAGAGCGGCAGGTTTTCTTGGAAGGTAGTCGATTGAAAGAAAAGAAAGGTCCCGATGAGAAGAAACCAAAAGGTGACCGAAACGATAATCCGGGTTGTAAAGGTAGTCTGTGATTTCTGACCGATGATACGTTTGTATAAATCAATCCACACGATGAACCCCATGGCACCGAGGATGCTGAGCACCGAAAGGATGAGATTGACCCAAAAGTCGTCGCGATATATTTCAAAACTGGTCGAAAAGAGGCTAAAGCCGGCGGTGCAGAAGGCGGAGATACTATGAAAAATCGCTTCCCATATCGCGTCTTTGACGTTATGCGAGTAAAAGAAAAAGGAAAGAGAGATCGCTCCGATGGTTTCGCAAATGAGGGTATACAAAATGACATGATTGATGAATTCATGAATGACAAAACCGGAAGGAAGCGAAAAACTGTGGACCGAAACTTTCGTGCGCAATTTTGAGAGCTGTTTTGTGGTCGAAAGAACAACGAAAGAGGCAAAGGTGGCATAGCCTATACCCCCCATCTGAATGAGGATGAGAATCACGAGCTGTCCGAAAAATGTGTACGAGGTGCCAGTGTCCACCGTCGTCAGTCCCGTTGTGGAAATGGCCGAGATGGCGGTAAAAAAATTGTCAAGAGAGGGGATGGGAACTTTCTGTGCAGCGGGCAGGAGAAGAAAGATCCATCCAATCGTGGTATAAAAAAGATATCCGAAAAGGAGGAGTTTTTCCGGATGGCTTTCCTCCATGAGTTTCCAAAGTCTCGAAAAAAAGAGCTTCAACATCGCAAATTTCACAATAATCGGCAGGCATTCTACATTCAATAAAAATGTGCCATCTCGGAGTGGGTATAAAACTGCTTCAAAAGGGCGGCAAATTCGTTGATGATTTGGGGTTCTAGGGTATGGTGCAGGTATCCTTTCAAATAATATTGCGGCAGGGAGGGGTCGCCAAAACGGGCGATCGTGGTGGAAATATTGGCCCTATAGAGGCGGCTTTGCAACGCTTTGGCGGCGGCCGGCGTGTGGAGAGGGAGAAGGAAAAGGTGGTACTTTTGTACCAGGGGAAGTTCTCTTGTTTGCAGGGCAAAATAGGTTTCGATTTCGACGAGCTCTTCCCGCTGCCGCTCAAAATGGGGGATCAGGTCAAGGTAAGCCTCCATGGCGCCGATCAAAGGAGGGGTGAGAAGAGAAAAACGGAACAGGTCGGGGAGAGTGTGGAGCAAGTATTCTTTGAGTTTGTGCGAGATGCCGAGAAAAGCGCAAAACACCCCGATATCCTGCGGGAATCCACCGATAAGAAGGTCGGCATTGGCTTTGAGGGCTGCATGGCCGAAGCCGTCTTTCCCGCGGCTCGTGAAGGTATAGAGGTCGTCGACGACGGTAAATCCGCGCAGTTCTTTGGAAAGGTAGCAAAATTCCCATAGGGTGTGGCGGGCCTCATCAAGGGGATCGACCGTCTGCATGTAATGGATAACGGGTTCAACGGCCTGTGATGCAAGTGAGTCGTCGAGGAAGGACGGCACCTTGCGGTAGGGGATCTCTTCGTCGGTCGCGATCATGTGCGATGTGGTGATGATCGGCAGGGAAGAGATTTGTTTGAAGATTCGGGCGAGGCTTTTCTGATAGGTCGGGAGAAAGAGGATCGTTTCGACGCCGAGCGCGAGGGAGAGGCGATTTTCCAGCATCTCTTCGCGCTCCTGCAGCTTGTCGAGGATGCGGCGGTGCGAATGTCCGGCACCCCAGGCTAGGGTATACTCGACGATTTTATCTTTGACATGAGGGTGGGTGTGCAGATGGAGCGCATCCATCGAGTGCAGGGCGACGTAAAAAGGGTCGCGTTCTTTAAAAAAAGGGCGGATGATTTTTTCGTGTTTGCGTAAAAAATGTTTTTCCAAACTTTGTTCGATGAATTTCATTGCAGGGTCAACACCGGAAAATGTTCATTTTTTAACCTGTCCCCATATGCGTAGCCAAACTGTTTGTAGGCATGGCTTTCCGTATCTTCGGGTTGGTAGATATAGAGGCTGTTTACCTCGCCGAAAACAATGAGCCGCCCCGTGTATAGAAGTGCGTTGTTCTCGTAAAGTGGAGAAAAAAGGGTCACATTGCCTTCTACGTCGACCACGAGTCCGATCAAAATTCCTTGAAAGGCAGCTTTCTGTAAAGAAACCGGCTTATTTTCAATCCATGTGTCGAAAAGCAGCCGGAAACGGGACTCCCCCGTGAGTTCGACGACGAGAGAGCGCATTTCGGCCGACCGGATCAGTTTGAGAAAGGTGTCATCGCGGCGCCACTTGTCTCGAAACGGGGGGCCTTCCACGACCCGCGTTTCTTGCTGGGTGAAACAGGAGTCAAAGGAGATGGAATGGAATTCATGGAAAATGGAAGAATCATGAGCGGTGATTTGGAATTTCATAAGGGACGCATTGTACTAGTTTTGTGCATGCCTTTTCAAGCACAATGTCGGAAATAAAACCGCTGAGGCGGATAAATCCGGTGCCCCCCTTGCCGAAGCCGCTCCCCGGAACGGTGACGATACCGTGTTTATTGAGGAGCCTGTCAAACATCTCGTTTCCTGCATGCCACCATACGTAAGGGCAATCGGTTCCGCCGTATACGGCTGCCCCTGCAGGTTGCAGAATTTGCTTGAGCCGTGAGGCGGAAGCGAGATACTTCGCAATAAGGCGGCTTTTTTCGGCACGAGCTGCCTCTTCGAGGCAATAATAGCCGGCTTTTTGTGTGAGATAGCTCGTGCCGTTCGATTTAGTGTTTACGATTGTATTCCACAGCTTGTGTAAGGAAGGGCTCCCTTTTTCCGCACAGATTTCGTGCGGGATGATTGTGTATCCGAGGCGCAATCCAGTGAATCCGAACGATTTTGAAAAACTGTGGAACGAAACGGCGACATTTTTGCTTCCCTCGAACCGATATATAGAGCGCGCCGCTTCCGGGCTCCGGATAAAATCGCAATAGGCGCAGTCGAAGAGGAGAAGGGAATGATACTCGTTTGCCCATGCGATCCACCGTGCCATGCTTGTTGCGGAGAGGGCGGTGCCGGTCGGGTTGTTCGGATTGCAGAGAAAAACCGCGTCGAGCCGCATTGAGGGGGGAGAGGTGCCGAAGCCTGTTTCCGGGGTGCAGGGAAGCGGGATGACTTCATGGCCATAGAGGGTGGCGGCGTCCCCGTAGACCGGGTAGGTAGGGTCGAACATTCCGATGCGAAGGGGAGAGGAAAACAGCTCCAAAAAATGGGAGATATCGTGATTGATTCCGTCGTTGATGAAAATCTCGTCCGGCTCAAGCGGATAGTCTTCCACCTCGATGATCCGTTTTTTTAAAAAGTCGTAACCGCCGGAGGGGCCGTATCCGATGACGCGCCCTTTCATATCGGAGAGGGCTCTTTCGAACGCTTCAAGGAAGACGGGGGAAAGAGGGAATGCCACATCGCCGATCCCCAGATTGACGATATCAAGGTCGGGTTGCATAATCCGAAGCTGTCGCAGTTTTTCTTCAATCACGGGAAAGATATATTCCCGCTCTAACTTCTTGAAGTTCGGATTGTACATAGGAAAGTTTTATAACATTATAACATTATTTCTTGCAATCGGTATAACGACACGCCCTAAGATAGGGAGATTTCTTCGCCGTTCCAGCTTTGGTCCTCGAGGGCAAAGGTTACGAGAGTGATTTTGCGTCGTCGCGATGTGAAAATGTAGTGGGCCCAGATGAGAGGCTGCGTAAAGAAGGGGCCGAGGTCTTTCCAGTGGAAAACAATATCGCGGTAGGAAAACCAGATGCCGAGGAAAGAGAAGAATTTGCCCATTTCGAGGGCAGCACGCCAGCCGAAAAGGAGCATTGCGGGAGCAAATTTTTTGCGCGTTGCGAGGTCGGGCGTGATCAGGGGAGCCTCTTTTTCGGTGAAGGCATTCAGGATGCCTTTTTTCTCGCTCACGAGAACGATGCCGGAGGTCATGCGCGGATTGCATTCGACGGCATACACTACGCCGTCTGCTTTGACGACGAGATCGAACGCGATTTGACCGGTGTAATTGAGTTTTTCGACGATATTTTTCACCCATGCTTCGATGGCCGGATGGACGATATGGCGGAAATTCGTGCAGGCGCTGCCCGGAGGGACGCTCGCATCTTTCGGATTGATGAATTTTCCGATCGAATATTCGACGGGATAGGTCGAATGAGCAAGCAATTTTCCTTCCCGCGCGATGCTGTAGGTGCAGTAGTTGATCCCTTCGATCCACTCTTGGGCAATCCAGGTATGTGCTGCGTCAATCTTGATATGAGACGGAATTTGGTCGCTGCTTGCGATTTTATACACAGCTTGCGAGGCACGTGAGTAACATGCCTTGAGGGCAAACGGATAATCGGTACAGCGGGAAAGGTCTGCCGGAGTTTGGATGTGTGCGGTTTTTGCAGCGGGGATATCAAACTGGTTCATGAGTTGGATGAACTTGCCTTTGTGGTGCAACGAATCGAGCTTTTCAAAAGTGTCACAGAACACTTCAACAGATTCGGGCAGCATAGCACGGAATTTTGCCACAATGAAAGAGTCTTCCCACATCGGAATTACGAGATCAATTTTCACCTCGTTGATAATGGCGATGAGAGCGCGCATGAATTCGAGCGGCTTGAAACGGGGGGGAGGAGCTACAAAAGAGCGTTTTACCGCATTGGAATTTTTACAGATGTGCCAGAGGTGGGTATCCACCACATATACGGTGGCCCCTTCACGATGGAGGGCCCTTGCTAAATCGAGCGTCATGATCGATTGGGCATAAGTGAGTAAAACCGAACGTTTTTTGGTCATATTTCATTTTGTGAATTAGCACGGGGGCAGAATATTTGCAATTGAAAAAAAAGGAAAAAGGGGGGATTCTCTTATGACGGAGGCCGGAATGCGTTTTGAGGCTGATCTTGTTGAAGAGAGAATCGGATACCGGTTTTTGAACCGGGACCTTTTAATCGAAGCCTTCACCCACGCCTCTGCCATCAATGAGATGGGAGCAATACAAAGGCGTGATAACGAGCGTCTCGAGCTGCTCGGCGACCGGGTGCTCAACCTGATCGCGGCCGATTATGTCTACACATGTTTTTTCGAGGAAAGCGAAGGGGTTTTGTCCCAAATGATTGCCCGCCTCGTGGAAGCTTCTTCCTGTTTGCACTATGTGACCGTTCTCGGTGTGAAAGAATTTTTGCTCATGGGAAAAGGAGAGAGGATGCAAGTCGTGTCGGATGTGAAGTATAGCGATCTTTTCGAGGCGATTCTGGGTGCAATTTATCTGGATGCCGGATTTGAAGCGGCAAAAATGTTCTTTCGGGAAAAACTCGGGGCTGTGATTGAAGAGCTTCTGAAAGAGCCGCTTATCGATGTGAAGGGGATTTTACAATCCTTGTGCCAAAAATATTTGGCCGAAGTTCCCGAATATATCGTGAAACGGGAGGAAGGTCCCGACCATGAGAAAATATTTCATATCGAAGTAATCATCAAAGAAATCAGTATGGGCCTTGGTCGTGGCCGATCGAAAAAAGAGGCGCAGATAGAGGCGGCCAGAGAAGCCCTCCAAAAATGCAGAGAACGGGGTTATTTTGAAAACTAAATTCAAGGAAGCGTGGTTTTGCACCGAATGCGGACAAACCCAATCTAAATGGAGCGGGAGCTGTTTTGCGTGTAAGGCATGGAACACGATCCAGGTGTTTAAAGAGCCTGAAGAGCTTGGTGACATTTCGTACCCTTCGGGTGTGCCGGTGCCGGTCGGCTCGATCGAAACGGAAAATGTGGCCCGATTCGTAACGGGGATGCCTGAATTCGACAGGCTCATGGGAGGCGGTATTGCAGGGCACTCGCTTACTCTCCTTGCCGGCGATCCGGGCATTGGCAAGTCGACTCTCATGCTGGAAATTGCATCCGCTTTCGCTACAAAACA
>MGLW01000020.1:80104-80496 GCA_001794905.1 Chlamydiae bacterium RIFCSPHIGHO2_12_FULL_49_11 | reverse complement strand
CTGAGTATTCGTTCCGACAACTTGTTTGTTTATGCCGAAACGAATATGGCGAAAATCGGCGAGCAGGTGATCGAACTCAAGCCTGACCTCATTGTGATCGATTCGATCCAGATCGTATATAAACCCAACGTGCCGTCCATCCCGGGCTCTGTCACCCAGGTGCGCGAAGTGGCCCTTGAACTCGTAAAAATCGCAAAGCGGCTCGGGATCACGGTTTTTGCGATCGGGCATGTGACTAAGACGGGGGACCTGGCAGGTCCGCGCCTTTTGGAACATATGGTTGATACGGTGCTCGAGTTCGAAGGGGATTTGGAACACGGTTTTCGCATTTTGCGCTCCCGAAAAAACCGGTTCGGTTCGACCGACGAAGTGGCCATTTACGAAATGCGGCA
>MGLW01000020.1:76904-80085 GCA_001794905.1 Chlamydiae bacterium RIFCSPHIGHO2_12_FULL_49_11 | reverse complement strand
TCGGCTCTTTTCTTGCGGGAAAGGCAAAATAAAGTACCCGGCTCGGTGGTGACGGCGACGATCGAAGGGTCACGGTCCATTTTGATCGAAGTGCAGTCGCTCGTGGCTCCCACAAATTACCCCACGCCGACGCGGCGCTCAACGGGAATCGACCAAAACAGGGTTCTTCTCCTCCTTGCCGTACTGGAAAAAAGGGTTGGAATGCAAATTGGGTTTCAAGACGTATTTGTTTCGATTGCAGGAGGCCTCGTGGTGAAAGATCCGGGGATCGACCTTGCCGTGTTGTTTGCCATCGCCTCCTCCCATGCCAATCGTCCCCTTCTTCCCGAATGTGCCATGGTGGGCGAAGTGGGCCTTTCGGGAGAGCTCAGGTCGGCCTATCGCATTGAACAGCGCCTCAAAGAAATTGCCAATATGGGCTTCAAGGAATGCATCCTGCCGCGCATGCATGAAAAAGTCCGGCAAAAAGGGCTCGAGCTCCATTTTTTTAGCACCGCTGCCGAAGCGGTCGCAAAATTTTTGTAATTGTTTGACGACACAATCTAAAAATTTGGTATCATCTCCCGTAAAAACGGGAGAAAGTTATGAAATGGGAGTTTCCTGAGAAACTGCAGTATGCTTACGACGCATTAGAGCCGCATATCGATGCGAAAACGATGGAAATCCATCATCAAAAACACCACCGCGCTTATTTTGACAATGCTATCAAAGCCCTCGGCGGTATGCCGTCGAGCACGGTGGAAGAAACTCTTCTTTCCCATCTCGAGAGTGCCGTGCAGAATAATGCCGGAGGATTTTATAACCACGCCCTTTTTTGGCAAATGCTCACACCCCGGTCATCCAAAGCGCCCATTGGGGCATTGAAAAATGCGATCGATGCCAAATGGAACTCCTTTGCTGAGTTTCGGGACGCCTTTGAAAAGGCGGGACTCACCCGATTCGGGTCGGGTTGGGCATGGCTCGCTAAAAATAAAAGTAACGGGGAAATTGAAATTTTTTCTAAGGGGAACCAGGACCATCCAAATGTCGATACGCACACTCCTCTCCTCGGCGTTGACGTCTGGGAGCATGCCTATTATTTGAAATATCAAAATCGGCGGGCCGACTACCTCAATGCAATCTGGAACGTGATCAACTGGGAATTTTGCGAAGAGCAGTTTACCACTTAGTCGGGGTTGTGATATGATGGAATTCTTATGGGATTAGTCAAACTTTTTTTGCGGAAAAAGCCCAAAATTAAAATACAAACGGTCAAAAAAGACAGTTTCAGCGGGTGGATCAAATGCCAAGGGTGCAATGAAATGATCCACCATTCCGAACTCTCTGAAAATGAGTTCGTTTGTAACAAGTGCGGTTTCCATTACCGGATGTCGGCACCGCAGAGGGTTGCCCATCTGATAGACAAGGGGACGTTTCAAGAAGTTTTTTCCCACCTCGAATCGCGCGATCCCCTCCGGTTTGCGGATGAATTGCCGTATACCGAAAGACTTGCCGCTTCCCAAGAAAAGACGGGGCGAAAAGATGCGATTATCACAGGCACCGGAAAAATCAACGGGGAAGAGGTGTACATCGGGGTCTTCGATTTTACTTTTATGGGCGGGTCCATGGGAACCGTCGTGGGAGAAAAAATTACTTTAATTATTGAAGCGGCAATCAAGGAAAAGGTGCCTGTAGTGATTGTATCGGCGTCGGGGGGAGCTCGCATGCAGGAATCAATTTTTTCCTTGATGCAGATGGCAAAAACTTCCATGGCTCTTTCCCGCTTGCACGAGGCTAAGCTTCCCTTCATTTCCATATTGACGAATCCGACCACAGGCGGTGTCACCGCATCCTTTGCCTCCCTCGGAGACGTGATTTTGGCTGAGCCCAAAGCCCTGATTGGCTTTGCCGGCCCTCGTGTTGTTGAGCAGACGACCCGCCAAAAACTTCCCGAAAATGCTCAAAAGTCCGAATTTGTTCTCGAAAAGGGGATGATTGACATGGTGGTGCCGCGCAAGGAAATGAAAGCGAAAGTGACTTTTTTCCTCCGCATGTTACGGAGGACGCGGTGAAGAAAGTGAGAGTCGGCGTCATGAAAAGTCCCGGTGCGGGGATTCCCTCGTACGGCTCCAGCGGGGCTGCCGGTGCTGATGTGCGTGCGCTCGTCGAAGAGCCGGTTTCTATTTTGTCCGGAGAGACGGCTCTCATTCCCACCGGTCTTTTTTTCGAAATTCCGGACGGGTATGAAATTCAGGTGAGGCCGCGCAGTGGTATTGCCCTGAAGCATGGTGTCACCGTATTGAACGCGCCCGGCACTATTGATTCCGATTATCGCGGTGAGCTGAAAATTGTACTCATCAACCACGGCAGCCGGCCGTTTGTAGTGGAAAACGGAATGCGGATTGCGCAGATCGTTCTCGCTCCGGTGATGCAAATCGAATTTAAAGAAGTGGAAACGCTCGGCATTTCCGAACGGGGAGACGGCGGTTTTGGCCACACGGGACATTTCTAAGCTTGCACAATACCTGCCGCCCGAGCAGATTTTCTTTTTTGACCATGGGGACCGGATGGAAGTGATCGAAAAGTTATGCAAAGGGCTCCTCCCCGAAAAGCTCATTCCGGCGGCCCGCAGCAAAATATTGGAGCGGGAGGGGGAAGCCTCTACCGCAATCGGAAAAAAGGTGGCGCTGCCTCACGCTTCTATCGATGCCCTGGACGATTTCATTCTCGGGGTTGCCGTATCTCCCCATGCCCCCATCACGGGATGGGAGACCTTCGACATGGAGCCGCTCCATATCGTTGTGATGATTTTAGCCCCTTCCGGCCGGCGGGAATCGTATCTGGAAATTCTGTCGGAAATTTCGAAAAAACTGGGTCAAAGGCGTGTTGTAGATGAAATTCTCAAAGCACGGACAAGAGAAGAAGTGGCCAAAATTTTCCACTCGTGATATGGTGACGGAAATAGAAACCCTCAACTTTAGGTTAGAAGAAGTATCGTATGGATTTAAGCAAAGAAGATGTGATTGAACTGCTCAATATTAGCAAGGAAACGCTGACCCGCTTGATTGTACAGGAGGCGATCCCCGTTTATACAATCAACCATAAACTACGCTTTAACCGTGAAGAGATCGAGCGGTGGGTGATCGGAATGGCCCGCAGCCAGCAAATGGAAGATTTCCATTTCGAGAAAAATGTCCTTTCA
>MGLW01000020.1:48615-76896 GCA_001794905.1 Chlamydiae bacterium RIFCSPHIGHO2_12_FULL_49_11 | reverse complement strand
ATGTTTTCTTCTTTTCTAGCAAAGAAGAAAACATCTCACGAGCGGCAGAGGATCTTAAGCTGGATGTCGAGATGCTCAAGGGTCACTTTCTCGAGCGGGAAAAACTGATGCCCACCGCGCTCACAAATGGTGTAGCAGTGCCCCATACGCGTGAGTTTTTGCTCGACGGCCTTTTTGATGTGATTTATGTGGTATACCTGGACCGGCCGATCGATTGGGGCGCGATGGACCATCGTCCCGTGCATACCCTGTTCTTCCTTTTTGCCTGTGACGACAAGCGCCACCTCAGCCTACTTGCTAAAATTGCCCACTTTTCTAGCAAAGAAGAAAACATCTCTTTTCTGGAAAGAAAGCCTGGGAAACGTGAACTCATGAATGCCGTCAAAGAATGGGAATCAACGCTCGTTCCCGCCCTTGTATAGCATCATTAACTTTCTTTCTTTTTCCGTGTTTTGGTTGCGACCGTCGTCCCTTTGGGAGCCGCTTCGATCGGTTCCTTGGAAGGCTCTTCTTCTTTTGCTTCGGGGACAAAGGATAGATCGCCCGTCTCGCTCTTCTGGATGACAATCATGCCGCCAAATTTCGGATCTTGGAGCAGTCTTTCCGCAAGGGGGTCTTCGAGGTACTGCTCGACAACACGACGGAGCGGCCTTGCTCCCATTTCAGGTTGATACCCTTTCTCGATGAGATAGCTGATTGCACTTTCTCCCAGTGTGATGTAGACGCCACGTTTGGCGAGGCGGTCTTGGAGTTTGTGAATTTCGAGCTGTACGATTTGCATAAGCTCCTGACGGTCGAACGATTTGAAGATCACCACCCCGTCGAGACGGTTGAGAAATTCCGGTTTGAAGTGTTTCTTGACGGCTTTGTCAATCATCTCTTTCATTTTATCGTAATCGATCTGGTCAATGCTCGCACCAAAACCCATTTCGGTTGATTTGCGGATGAGGTCGGAACCGAGGTTGGAGGTCATGACAATAATAGTGTTGCGGAAGTCAATCTTGCGTCCCAGGGAATCGGTGACACGCCCTTCTTCCAGAATTTGCAAGAGAAGATTCATCACATCGGGGTGCGCCTTTTCCACTTCGTCGAAGAGAACAACCGAGTAAGGACGGCGACGAACCTGTTCTGTGAGCTGGCCCCCTTCTTCATATCCAACATACCCGGGCGGTGAGCCGGTCATGCGGCTGACGGCGAATTTTTCCATATACTCCGACATGTCGACCTGAATGAGAGCGTCCTCCCCTCCGAAAAGGTGTTTGGCGAGATTGCGGGCAAGGAGAGTTTTCCCGACGCCGGTGGGACCGAGGAAGAGGAAAGCCCCGATCGGACGGTTGGGATCTTTGATGTCGGCACGAGAACGGCGCAGCGCGCGGCACACGATAGTAATCGGCTCGGCTTGCCCGATAATGTGTTTGGCGAGGGTTTCTTCCATTTTGAGAATTTTTAACGTCTCTTCTTCGGTGAGTCGTGAAACGGGGATACCCGTCTGTTTGGAGACGATAGAAGCAATGTCCTCCACGTCAACAATCACTTTCTGGTCGTTCTTTTTCTTTTCCCAATCAATTTTTTTCGTTTCAAACTCTTCGCGGAGGTGTTTTTCCTGGTCGCGGAGGTTGGCAGCTTTTTCATATTCTTGCTGGTTGATCGCTTCCTCTTTGGAGGTTTTCAGACGCTGGATCTCCGCTTCCATGTCGACAAATTCCGTCGGCTGGTGCATCACCGAAATGCGGGCCTTGGCGCCGGCCTCGTCAATGAGGTCGATCGCTTTGTCGGGCAAAAATCGCCCGATCACATACCGGTCGGACATGACCACCGCTTCGCGGATTGCTTCGTCGGTGTAGATGCAGTTGTGGTGAGCTTCGTATTTCGGTTTGAGCCCCATCAATATCTGGATTGCCTCTTCATTTTTCGGCGGTGCCACCAGAATTTTCTGGAAACGCCTTTCGAGGGCGGCGTCTTTTTCGATATGTTTGCGGTATTCATCGAGAGTAGTAGCGCCGATACACTGGATTTCGCCCCGAGAGAGAGCCGGCTTGAGAATGTTGGAAGCGTCGATCGCCCCTTCGGCAGCACCGGCGCCGACGATCGTGTGCATTTCGTCGATGAAGAGGAGGATGTTTCCGTGTTTTTTCACCTCGTCCATCACCGCTTTGATCCTCTCTTCAAATTGGCCGCGGTACTTGGTTCCGGCAATCATGAGGGTCAGATCGAGCGAAATCAGTTTTTTCTTGGCGAGAGTTTCGGGCACTTCCCCTTTCACAATGGCATGGGCAAGCCCTTCGACAATCGCCGTTTTCCCGACGCCCGCTTCCCCGATCAGGACAGGGTTGTTTTTCCGGCGGCGGCACAAAATAAGAATCAGCCTCTCCACCTCGTTTTTACGCCCGATCACGGGATCGAGTTGTCCTTCCTTGCACATTTCGGTAAGGTCGTGACCGTAGGCTTTCAGCGCATGGATTTTTTCGCTTCCGCCGGCAGAAGTTTGGGATATGCGTTCCTGGCTGCTTTCCCTTTTTTGTCCACCCATCGAAACGGGGGGAACCTGGAGATTGAACGATTCGAGTTCTTTTAAAATTTCTTTCCGGATGTCTTTCAGGTTCACATTCAAGTTTTCGAGAATTTGGGCAGCAACGCCGTCGGTCTGGCGGATGAGGGCAAGCAGGAGGTGTTCAGTTCCGACATAGTTGTGATTGAGGGCGAGAGCTTCTTCGTTGGCATATTCAAAAACTTTCTTTACTTTTGAGGTGAGGGCGGGATCGCCATAGACCTGGATTTCAGGGCCGTAACCGACGATGAGTTCCACTTCGGCCAAGATGGTATCGTACTCGATGTTCATCGTTTTGAGGACGTTAACGGCAATACCTTGGCCCAATTTGAGGAGGCCGAGTAAGATATGCTCCGTTCCTAAGTAATTGTGGTTTAGGCGCTGCGCCTCGCGTTTAGCGAGTTTGATCACCTGTTTGGCACGATTTGTGAACTTGTCGAACATGGGTCACCTTTTTTATTTATCTGGCTGACGCCGTTATTTTAACGGGTCGACCGATTCTTGTAAATTTCTTCATAGCACATGTCATTTTTGAGGACGAGAAAAAAACCCGAATCGGTATGATGGGGGGATGTGGCGCCTCATTCAACCTGACTTGTGTTCTGCCCAAGAAAATATGGACCGGGATATCCATTTTCTCGAAACGATGAAAGAGGGGGACAGTCCGATTTTGCATATTTACGGGTTTAAGCGGCCGGCATTTACTTACGGGGTATTTCAAAAGCCGGAAACACTCATTGCTCCCGGCGCCCTTCTTGAGCTTGACCATGCACGGCGCCCTACCGGAGGCGGGCTCGTGTTCCATTTGTGGGATGTCACTTTTTCCCTCGTCATCGCGCGCGGCCATCCCCTTTACATTGAAAATGCGGTAGAAAACTACCGGCTTATCCACGAAAAGCTGATTGCAGAGCTTCCTCCGGGAGCGGGAATGCTTTCGGAGGCAAGCGGCCGTGATTCCTTTTGTTTTGTGAAACCGACCATTTACGATGTGATGTGGGGAGGGAAAAAAATCGGCGGCGCAGCCCAAAGGCGGAGGCGGCATGCCCTTTTGCACCAGGCCAGTTTTTCGGTCGAACCGTTCGATCCTCCCTTTCTTGAAAAAGTGCTCCTTCATCCCGATGACGTTCTCCCCAAGATGGGGGCGAGCACCGCCTTTTTGGGAAAGTGCCTTTCCCGAGAAGAGCTGATACAATGCATCGTTCGCACATTTATACCAAACGCGAAGAAATAATTTCATAAAGTCGGGCTCGAATTTATGAAATTATTTCTTGGGATTGGTATTACACTGAAATAACGTCAATTGCAGAACGCTTTCGGAACGAAGAAATTGCCGAATATTGGCCGGATGAAGGGCTTTCCGAAGATGTTGCCGACCCGGACGGAGAAGCCGGCACACGGGTCGATGATGGGCTTTCCGAAGGTGTGGTTGATTCAGCTTGCAAAGGAATTGATGGAGTGTTTTCGGAAAGTTGCAACGCTCTCTGTGCGGCCTCACTGCGGTGAACGGCATAGATGGTGGGGGCGTCGGTGACGGGTGGAATCAGAATAGGAAAGAGCCGGGTTGAAAAGGTGAGCCAGGGAAGTTTAAATACATATTCGCGTTCGGGAGAACCTGCAAAGTGAGGGTCGAGGTAGTAGAGGAAGCGTCCCGTTGCTGAAGCGACGGCGCCGACGACAACAATGAAGTGGCAGGCAGAGTGATATCCCAAGGAGGATGAAGGTCCATAGGGTAGCTGGAAAACGGTGCGTCCTGCAAAGTGCCCTTCTTCTCGCACAGGCATGGTTTTGTGAAGTGACGGGCCGAAAAAGCCGAAAACCATGTGTGGACCACATACTCTGAGGCGATCCGCAAATTCCTCAAAAGAGGAATCGGGATGCCATGTTGAAAAAGACAAATTGAAAGCTTCGATCTCGCACCAAAAAAGTTTTGCCATAATTTCCGATTCGGAAGAGGTTTGGATGTTCAAACCCTCTTTCGTGCTTTGAGGAACATTTTCCAGTAGGTTTATCGTTGCTACGGCAGTGATACGTATTGCCAGGCTGCTTCTTCTCGCAGCATACTCGGCAAGCGTTTCAATGCTTTGCATTATAAATGAGCACCCGAAGGCTAAGAGTGTTTCGAGGATTTTTTGGTGCGAGGGAAGATCCGGTCCCGAACATCGTTGTTTCAAGATATATTGAACGCATCGGACGATTACGCTGTCTCCGGGACTTTTTCTTATCAATCGATGTATAATGGATTTAAAACCGGAGGGAGTGAGGTTTCTCAATCCTCCATAAATTTGTGTGACTTCTTTGAAAGCTTTAATAATTTCGGTTCTTTCGGTTCCCGGTTTTAAAATACGCAGCGTCGCATCAAGAGCTCCTTCACACCTGTCTTCATAGTCGACAAGGAGTTTTTTCACATAGCCGGTAAACTCTTGCATAGATAAGTCGGCAATGAGGGGATCGTACAATACGACGTTATGGTAAAGGGACTTGATCAGTTCATCATCCGGCTTGAGCCAGCGGTATAAAACCTGGAAGTCATCCATAGTCACCGATCCGAGTTCTGTGAGAAGATCAGATAGGGCAAGTAGAACCGTTTCATCTCGAGAGATTTGATCGAGTTTCTTCCTGAAGTTTGAAAAAATAATTTCAGCACGGCATAGAGGCGAGTTTTGCAGCGTCATCTTTTGTCCTGTCCGCTCGGTATCGCAAACCAGGTGGATGGCATAGTCCAAGCAATTGTAACAATACTCTCCCATGCGCCGAGGAGAGTCCTTCCGATGCACGCGTGATAAATCGGGGCCGATAGAGTCCTGTTTCCCGGATTCTTCCGGCAGGGCAGAGACGTACACGGAATAATAGGGAATGATCTGTAAGCTCATCGAGAAGCAGAGTAACATAAAACAGGAATTTCGAAGAAGTCTCTTGTTTCAAATGGAGGGGATGAGGTAGCATTTCGTGCCATGGCAGGAAATGAGAAGACGGCGGTGCAGCCCACACGAATGCAGGATTTTCCTGCGTGGTACCAGGAAGTCATCCGAGTGGCGGATTTGGCCGAGCATGCGCCGGTGCGCGGTTGCATGATCATCAAGCCTTACGGCTATGCCCTTTGGGAAAATACCAGGAATTGGTTCGACAAAGAATTTCAAAAGCGGGGAGTGCAAAACGCCTACTTTCCCCTCTTCATTCCCCTCAGTTTTTTGCAACGGGAGGCCGAACACGTGGCCGGATTTGCCAAAGAGGTCGCTGTAGTGACCCATTCGCGCCTGGTTATGTCAGAGGGCGGACTCGTGCCGGCAGATCCTCTTGAGGAGCCGCTTATCGTCAGACCCACCTCGGAAATGATTATCGGCGACAGCTTTGCGAAATGGATACAGTCGCATCGCGACCTTCCTCTCAAAATCAACCAGTGGGCCAATGTGGTCCGCTGGGAAATGCGGCCGAGACTCTTCTTACGCACTTCCGAATTTTTATGGCAAGAAGGACATACGGCACATGCGAGCGGAGACGAGGCGCGCGCTACCGCTCTCGAGATGCTCGAGGTGTACCGCGAATTTGCCGAAGAAGTGCTTGCGATTCCCGTGTTCGCCGGAAGAAAAACGGAAAGTGAAAAATTTCCGGGTGCCGAAACCACCTACACACTTGAAGCGATCATGCAGGACGGGAAGGCTCTCCAACTCTGTACGTCGCACTACATGGGCACCAATTTCGCCCAAGCACAATCGATCCGCTTCCAGGATGCCGATGAAAACCTCTCCTTTGCGCATACCACTTCGTGGGGACTGACAACACGCACGATCGGAGCTGCCATCATGGTTCACGGCGATGATAACGGAGTGCGATTCCCTCCGAAAATTGCTCCGATCCAGGTAATGATCATTCCCTTTTTGCTCGGAAAAGAAGAAGACGGTGCGGTCCTTGACGCAGCGCGCGCTCTCTTGCAGGTTTTAAGCGGGACTTCGTATTTCGAAGGGCCGGTGCGGGTCCGGCTCGATGAGCGGGAAATGCGCGCGGGAGATAAATCGTGGGATGCGGTCAAAAAAGGGATTCCGATCCGGATCGAGGTCGGTGCGCGCGATTTGCAGGAAAAACGGATTCCGGTCTATTTGAGAAATCGGGAAAAGCGCGATGTGATTTACTTTCCCGATAATGAAACTCTGGCGGGCAAACTCTCTTCCTTATTGGAAGAAATTCACGCGGATCTCTATCAGCGGGCTGTCAGTTATCGAGAAAAGTACGCTGTTATTGCAAGCGACGTCTCCGATATCGAACAGATTTTCAAAGTAGAAGGTTTCCCAAATCCCTTTGTTCTGGCTCCCTATAAAGAGGACCGGAATTTCGAGGAGGTTATCCGCACCCAGTTCGGAGTCACAATCCGGTGTATCCTCCATAAAAACCTCCCTCTTTCTTTAAACTCTACAAATAACAGAAGCGGGGACCGAGAGCAAGCCATTTTTGCAAGATCCTATTAATCTGAATGTTGTTGTGTGTGTATCCCTAATTGTATTGAAATAAAATCGGAGAGGATCGCTCGGGGAGATTCCACATCAATCTCATACCCTCCGCTTTGCAATACACGGGCAATTTTGTAACTGAGGACCTCGTCACAAAGTTTACAAAGGCGCCATACCGTATTTTCAAATGATAAGTGCCTAGCTGCGAGAGGTATTTTACATTCTTCAAAATCCTCATCATGTTTTATGAGGCGTACCGAAACCATATCCATGGGACGCTCGGGAGATTCCAAATCAAAATCGAAGTTTTGCCAGAGAGGGTTGATCATGCAAGAGTGGCTCCATGTCCGAATATCTACCGGCTTGTCTTCGAGAGTCGGATCGATCACGACGATATCTTCATTCCACTTGACGGCTAAAGCGGTATGGTATTTCCACGGAATCATCTCATGTGAACCCACGGTCCCGATGGAATATATGGGAAGCCGGGATGCAAAAATTATGACCCGCATCAGCCTATCTTTTGGGAAACCCGTTTTTTGCAAAAGGTGGAGGGTGCACAGGGAACGTGTAAAGCACCCGTCATAACCATAGTTCCAGTGAATGGGGAGCTTCGCTACCATCTCAAAAAGGGCATGGGGACCGCTAAGTGCCGCTATTTCTTGAGCATCCAGAAGAGGGATTAGGGAAAACGGGTGACTTAGGATATGGATTTTTTTGGCCCTCAAGAGGGAAGGGATCCAGTTTTCCAGCACCGTTTGTTGCAGGGAGGAGGGTAAGGAAGTATGCGATAAAACCAGAAGGGCATTTTGAGTGATTTTCATGGTGCTTTGGTCAGGATCGCCAAGGGGGGCACTTGCCACTTGACTAAACTCATCATCGGAAAGTTCTTGCCGTAAAATAGTAAGAGAAACGGTACTCGCGGCGAAGGTAATCGGATTTGCCATAATCAATAATTATAGTATAATTTATTATAAAAGTCAATAATTACATTGAAAAATTTCATATAAAGCTGGCCTCAAAGGGGCAAGTATGATACTCTGGTTCATAATTTAGTGGAGTGTCATTTATGCTCAGCTCGTTAAGAAAGAGACAAAAGGGGATATTGCTCTTTGTTTTCACCGTGATTGTCATATCTTTCCTTTTTTTCGGAACCTATTCATCTTTCATTACAAAGCCTCAAGTGGCAAAAAATGAGATAGTTACAACATCTCAAAAGGGAAGAATCCTCTATTCCAACGACGTCAAGGCGCTCGGCTATTTCTTGTCCCGTCAGGTGAGCCATAGACCCGGAATCATGCAGGGTCTTCTCAAAGACGAGGTGATAGAACGGGTTCTTTTTGATACAAAGCTTCTTGAGCGGGTTGTGGCAAATGAGGCGGCAAGCCGCCCGGAACTAAGCCGGGCTGAATGGAAAAAGCGGCGGCAATTTGTCCCTTATGAGCACCCTTCCCGTATTTTATCGGCAAAAGTGGTCTGGAAATCGTTTCTGCCCAAGATGGTCGAGCACTTTGAAGAGCTTGCTCTCGATCCCGAAGATGCCGAGTTTGCCACGAGGTCGGCCCGCATTTTATGTGATTTATTCCGCGACCAGATGGAATTTTCTCCCGAAATGCTCCGCCAAATTTTGCTCTATCAACAAAATCAATACAGCCGCTTTATTCAAGCCGATTCTTCTCTCACACATGAAGATCTACATCTCTTTTATGCGCGGGATTTCGACGCATTTTTCGGAGAAGAGGTAAAAAATCGCGTTGCCCATGAACTGTTCCGGCTTTACAACGAGGCAGAAGATGCGAAGATCAAAGTCTCTTCCCGTGCCGCACATAGGCACCTCAGAGAGGTGTGTGCTAAACACCGGCAGAAAGAGGTAGAGCAGCTGGTCCAAGCAGAACTGCAGAATGAGGGGATTTCCCTGAAGGATCTTGAAAAGGCCGTACAAATGTTTCTAGTTGCGGATGCCTATTTGGAATCCAAGGCTTCCGTTACTGTCGACCCCGTTTTGTTTAAAAAAGAGCACCTGAATACTTTGGAAGAGACCGAGGTCACCCTCATATCGTTTGACGATGCCCTCCTCACAGACACCCCCGAAAAACTTTTGAAACTGGACCTGTATCTTAAAGGTGTGCTTGCGTGTAAAGACGATTTCGATTTTACCGCACTGCCAATACCCGAAGAAAAAGTCGCCGCCGATTTCAAATTGGGCGTATACCGGCTCGAATATGCAATGATCGACCGGGAACGGATTGAAAAAGAACTTTTATTGAAAGACGTATATGCTTGGGAGATTAGCGGCAACGGCTGGAAAAAGCTACACGACGCTTTCGCACAACATATCCCCGCCGATATAGCCGATCTCGAAAAACGGAGGCTGCATCTCGATACTATGGCCGGGGGCCTCAGGCAAGAAATCGATGACAAAGCGCGTGCATGCATGGTTTCCGAAAATCCGTTCCGGATCAAGGAGTGCCTTGCGAAAGAAAAAGCCAAATCGGAAGATGTGACTATTCCTCTTGCAAAGGGGGTTTTCGTACTCGGACACCTCGAACAGAAAGAAAAGCTGATTGCCCTTTTTGAGAAAGCGCTCTCTGCCGAACCTGAGGCAGGCGCTCTCGAGATGTTGTCATGCTATAGTGAAGACGGCCGCTATTTTTATCGCATCCGTACTCTTGCCAAAGTGGAACCGGTTCATGTGGGCAGTTATGGAAAATTATACGAGCATGGAGTGCTTGAAGCTCTTTTAGCCAAGCGGCTGGAAGGCGAGGATAAAAAGAAAATGGCGAAAGAGCTGTGCTCGCGGTTTGGAGAAAATGCGATCGAACTCGAAGAGGGATACTATATTCCCGCGCTCGGAGATGTGCTGGTCGAATGGAAGCGGTCTTTGGAAGCAAAAGGAATCGAAGAGGTATCCAAGATGCAGCTGCTCAACGAGTGGAAACTCGGACTTGCCAAAGAGACACTTACCCGTGCGGAAAACCCTTTGAAACTTTCGGACGAAGTGTTTGATGCTGCGGTGGGATCCTTTTCGGGAGTCGAAGCTCTTCCTTCCGGAAAAGTGGTCTTTTACCGCATCGAGCGGCGCAGTGTCAATTCGGAAAAATGCACGAAAATGATAGAAGAAGAAACGGCGTACCGGAAAAGGGAGCTTAAACGGGAGTGGATGCAAGCATGGCCGATGTGATGTTTGAAAATCCGCTCGGGATTGGTGCTTCCTTTCTTTTCAAGCGGCATGTGAAAGTCCGAAAGGGAACGGTGACAACAATTGATTCGGTCAAGTTACGGATGGATCAAACCGGAATCGGACTTTCTGTGATGCTGGATTCCGGTGATTTCACCACCCAATTTCCCGACTACAGGAAGGGGGACGCTTTCGAGCTTTTCCTTGCCACTCGTGCGATGGAGGAAGTGTACATCTACAACAAATTTGTCCACCATTTTGTCTTTTTGCCCGACCATCCCGAACCGAATGCGCTTGAGGTGACCAAGTTTCGCTCGAATGACAGCCACAACCTCGCCCCTTTCGAATTTTTAACGGCAAAAGTCGAAAAATCCCCCGCACGAAATACTTTGGAAATCGGCATTGATGCTCGTGCCCTATATGGTTTTGACGGTGCGGCAGAAATGAAAGGAAGGATTGCCTTTCGAGTGTACCGTCATAAAGAAAATCCCCTCCATTTTCCCCATGATTTTGATCGGGGGCGTATTGAAACGAATCCTGCCGTTTGGGCCCTATTGGAGTACACCCCGTCATGAAAAGGTATACCCAATTTCACGAGTGGATGGAAAATAGGGAAAACCGTGTCCGTATCGGCCTTTCCAAAAAGGCAGTGAAGGAACTTGGGGAGATTATGTATATCACCCTTCCTTCTTTGGGAAGTGACTTGAAAGAAGGGGATGAGGCGGTCGTGCTCGAATCGACCAAAGCGGCGACCGATAGCTATATGCCCGTGAGCGGAAGAGTCGTCGCGGTCAATGCGAATCTCAAAGAGTCCCTTGACCTTCTCAATGACGATCCGGAAGGTGCAGGCTGGCTATATGAAATTGAAACTTACGAGAAATGAATGACATACATAGATGAGAGACACAAAATTATCGAAGCGGTGACAAAAAATCCCCTTCAGATTATGACTCTCGAGTGGAAGTGGCGCGGTGATAGGACTATTGTCCAGATTTGTGCATTGCGGGACGCCCGGCTTTTTCGATATGCAGATTCTAGGTTGCGCAGCAATCGGGAATTCGTTGAAGAGCTGGCCAAACTTCAACCCAAAATCCGTGATTTTGCTTTACCTACAAGTTAGACCAATCACGAGAAATAAATTCACAATTTGAGCACTTTTTACCTGCGGCCATTGGCTTCGCTCTGGCCAACTTTATTCAAGTTTGATCCCTCGCTCCAGCCTTCAGTCCTCGGCAAAAAATCATCTCAAATTTATGAATTTATTTCTTGGGATTGGTATTAACAAAATTAACCTCCGAGGTATAATGCAAGCCTATGAAAAAAAAGGTTGCGTGGACGATCTTCGTCATTTTTTGCCTCGCTGCTCTTCTTCTAAAAAGTTCTTTCAAGCCCCTCTTGTGCCGTATTGTCGAGCAAAAGCTGGAAAACACGATATCACAAGGGTCGAAATGGGAAGCCTCTTTTGAGAGGTGGACTATTTCGAAGAAGGGAATCACCTTATTCGGATTTAATGCGACAAATCAAGACGGTTCGGTGGCTTTTTCGGCTGAGCGGCTCCGGTATAAAAAATCGTTCGCAAGGGGCCGTGACGATCTGGTGTGTTCTTTTCTGGATGTACGGCTGACGAACATTGCAAGTCATTTTCTCCTGCAAACTTCGAGACCTTTCGAAAGGCTCGTGAATCTTACTGTGGATGAGGGGAGGTGCTCCATCATCGAGGAAGGGACAACGGTTTCGTTTGCCTTTAAAATGAGGCCCCCTGCGCTCCCGGGCGCCCCGGACGAAATCACTATCTATCCCGGCCCTCTCGGGAAGGAAGGTTCGGTGAATGCGACCTTATGGACCGATAAGGAAAAAACGTTTCTCACCATGAAACCCCACGAAGTGGATGTGGGATTTCTTGCCGATATCATTTCTCTCTTTTGGCGCACTCCGCTTTTCCGCCCTTCCGATACGGCGGGGATGCTTTCTGGCGAGGCCTATTTTGAATGGACAAAAAAGCAGCCGGTAGCGCTCTCTATGAAATTCAACGTATCCGACCTTCACTTGCATAGCGCCCCCCTTGCGTTCGACGCCGGATTGAAAGAGGGGATGATCGATCTGTATTGGCAAAAAGGGGGGCAGAGCGACACCTCAAATCTGGAAGTCGGATTTCATGACGGCCATGTTGTTTTCTTTAACAGAAGTATCGAAGAGGAATATACGCTGAGTTCCCTAAGCGGCCGCGCGCATTTCAGCTCACTGCAAGATGCCCACATGCTCCTGCGGGGAAATTTACTGGAAGGGAAGAAAGCCATTCCTCTTCTCTTGGAAGGAAGCAGCAACATGCTTTCTTCTAACCGACTCGATTTTGATCTCGATTTTCTGCTCGACCCTCAAGAGAATATCACGACGAAGTTGAATGTGAGTGTAAGACGGGAAGAGGAGGAAAAATGGCAATGGACAGTGCAAATGCATGAAATCAGCCGTGAGCAGATTGCGGTGATCAAACATTTGGTCGGGTATTTTTACAAACCTGCCAATGATTTCGAACTCGAATCGGATTCTTTCTCGGCTGAAATCGGAGTCCGGATGCACCGGCAAAAGGTCGATCGAGTGGTGGTAAGCGAGCTCTGCGCTACCCGATTTTCTCTCGGAAGCCACCTGTGGCAATTCCGGTTTGATGCGCCTCTCGTGCGTGCCTCGACGAGGCTCGATCTCGAAAAACTACCCCTCTTCATTTTCCCATCGTGGACGATTGAAATTTCCGACGGCAGTCTGGTATCCCGTCTTCCCGACATGCCCCTTTCGGTTCGAAGCCTCAACATGAAACTCAATTTGATGAACAATATGTTTAGTGAAGCGACGGGGACGTGCGTTATTGCGGGGGAGAAGGTCGACGTGGCGCTCAAGGGCTTGATCACCGAGCCCCTGGTGAGGCTGTCTGCCGATGCCGCACTTTTCCGATCCCTCATCCCCCTCGAAAATGTGTCGGGAAAAGTGACTGTGGAAGGGATTTTGAACGGGAAAGAGATTACCGGAGCCGTCATCGGGGAGAGAGTGACGTTCACCCATGCGGCGGTTGAAGTGATCAGTCCCACGGCGGTGCAGGGAAACTTCCGCTTTGACACCGAATCTCATGATTTTACTTGTCGTATTCCTTTCTCAGGGGTGACCCTGATCGAAAAAAATCTTGGCCTCGTTTTTTCCCCTACGGAAGCGACGCTCATTTATGAGAAAAACAGATTGCAGCTGCAGAATGCAAGAGCCGTTTTCTATGACATCGACATTGCCGGCGATTTTGCCCTGAATTTTGCCGATCCTATCCGGCTCCAGCTCGATCTCGATCTGTATGAAGTCAACGGGGATCTCCATAAGGCGCAAGATGTCTTCGATAAAATCAGACCGAACTGGAAAATTCCGGGGCAATTGTCGGGAAAGGTAGGCGGAAAAGAAAATTCTTTCGGCCTTCACATGGTTTTTCCGAAAGGAGAAGAGCCCGAGGTGGATTGGAATATTCATGCCGAACTGTCCGAGCTCAAGTTTCTTACCGGGGAAAAACTGTATTTGCAGCAGGGAGAGTGTGTTGTCGATGCCGCTCACGGACAAAATGCCATTTTCTTTTCCCGCATGAAAGGGAATCTGGGCTTGTTTGATGTTCCTCTCCTTTCTATACGGGTTCCTTTCGTTTGCCTGGGACTTTCCGGTCCTATCATTGATTTTTCGCTGCGCGGCGAGGTGGGGACGGCGGAAATGGCTTTTCTTGACGGCAGTTTCCATCTGAAAGAAAGAAAGCTGACACTGAAAGAAACATCCCGAATTTTCTCCGAACCGTTTGTTTTTGCCCAGGATGAAAAAGGATGGACTTTTTCGGCTCAGGGAGAAAGTGTGCCTGCCTTTGTCATACCTATTCCCTTCTTGGAGCCGATTTTTTGGGGAGGGGGGTGGAAGGCAGAAATTGCCCGGGACCGTTTTGACCTGCAGATCGGAGCGCTTGTTTGTCGTGCGGAAAAAAAAGAAGACGGGACGTGGAATTTCGAAGCGGAGGCGGGAGCAGGCAAGCGGTGTGCCGGCTTTTTTGATAGTGAAGGCGCCCTCTTCAAAGAAGTGGAATGGGGCTACGGTGCCCTATCGGGCGGGGTAAGAATCTTGCAGCTCTGCCGTCAGGGAGCCGCAGCACAAGGAATTACGTGGATGCAAGGGGAAAAGTGGAGCGGGGAAGGGTCCTTGTCGGCTACTTACGATGCTTCTTCGCAATGCACCTTTTTTACAACCACACTGTGCGCCCGCGTGAAATCCGGCGATGTGCCCTATGAAATCCGGTGTGATGATTTTAATATGCGCTACGATTTTTCCGGAAAATTGGAACTTTTCCGCGGGCAAGGCACCCTCTCTACGGGCACATTTACGACGCCGTATTCGATTTCTGATTTAACCTATGCGGGCCGGGTACTCGAGTGCCGAGCTCTCTTAGGGGTGTTGTCTATCGAACTCTTCCCGGTCCGGTACGCTGCACACCCCCTACGGTTCAATGAAGCCCACGATGTGACGGTAGGGCTGTCATTGGATTTCGGCAGGGGTGATCTCACTCTTGAACTGGATTCGGAAAAGGGGGATATGCTGGTGAATGCAGGTCCGATCGGAATCAAGCACCTGAAGCTGCTGAAAGAAGAGGACCGCTACTCTTTCCACGGAGACGGAGGGTATTTTGATGAACCTTTTTCATGCGAGGGGGTGTGGGACGGCAAAAGGCTCAGTTTGAGCGGAAGGCCCCATTTTAAAGTCGAGGTGGACGTAGCGGAACAAAGGTTGGATGAAATCGAGTGTGCTTTGTCTCATCTCAGTTTGTCTGCGGTGCCGATATCGGCGGCAAGCGACGGTGCTAAACGGTTTTCAGCCAGTTTGCGAGGGAGTCTTGCAAAATGGAGCCCCTATCTGTCGGAAGACTGGCAAAAACTGATCACGATGGCTTCATTGAATTCCGGGCTCGAAATCAAGGGAGTTTTGACCCTTCCCCTCGCCGACCCATGGCAATTTGATTTTACCGGTAAACTGTTCGGTTCGCATTTCGACGCATTCGGGCTTGAGCTTGCCACACTTGCTTCCGACTTTTCGTATTCCCATCAACTCCTCACTCTCTCCAATTTTATTCTCAAAGATGAAGCGATACGGCTTAAAATCAAAGAAATGCAGGTTTTCTCTCCCCATCTTGGTGCGAGCCGGATTCACATTCCCGAGATGGTATTTTCCGGCATCCGTCCTTCGAAATTTGCCCGGAAAGGGGGGAAGAAAATGCCGCCCGATCCGTTTATCATTCGCACGATGGTAATTCACGATGTGGAAGGGGTGCCGGACAATTTGACCACGATCCGGGGGCGCGGCACTCTCATGTTTACCAATACGCCGGAGAAAAAATCCAACCTCTTTCTTTTCCCTTTCGAAATTGTAAAACGGATCGGACTCGATCCCAATTTGCTCGTTCCGGTTCGAGGGGAAATGGATTTCATTCTTCGCGATGGCAAAATGATTTTCACCAAGCTGAAAAATAGTGTGAGTGCAGAAAAAAGATCGTATTTTTATCTTTCGAACCGCGGAAAGTCGTATGTCGATTTTGACGGAAACATGAACATCACGATTAAGATGAAACAACATGTTCTCTTCCGTATCGCGGAGTTATTCAGCCTGTCCTTGTCCGGCACAGTGGAAAAACCGGTCTACGCGCTTAAATGAAAGCTTTGCTGCATTTTTTTTATCCGCCGATCTGTCTCCACTGCGGTGCAAAAAGTTCTACGAGTCTGCTATGTCCCATTTGCTTTGATACTCTTACCGTAGTGAGTTCTAAAGGGAGATGTCCCCGTTGCTTTTCTCTTCGGGAAGGTCCTATGTGTATGCATTGTAGGCAAAAGCCGTCCCACTTCCATCGTCAAACGGCGCTTTTTGATTCTTTTGACGGTGCAACCGAGGCACTTTTTTCTTTCAAAACCTTCGACCCCAAGCTCATCGCCTCCCTCCTGATCTGGAAAATGGCCGAGGAAAATTTTCCGTCCCGGCTTACCTTTCAGGCGCCCTCACCCCTTTCGGAGGTGGCGGCAGCCATGCAAAAATTATGGGGAAAACGTCAAAAATCGAATGAGGGCATATGCTTTCTTTCTGCAACTCTAAGAGCCCCTATGTTACCGCAGCTCAAAGACTTCTCACGCACACTCTACCATATTGCCTTTGCCATTGAATAGAAAATTTACATTCTGTTACAATATCCTTTATGAAAATTCATGAACGCCGCAGGGTCGAACTTGCAATTTCGCCTTGCATAGCGCAGAAAGCCCGCGATTTGGTATGGCTCTCATCGGTTCTCTCCGGTAAATATGACAGCTTCCCCTTCACCCTCCATAAGGCGGCGACAAACAAGATTGAGACTCTCCCCGTACGGTCCAAATTTTGCAAGAAATTTCCCCATGTGAAAGTGGTCACACATCTTACGACAGATGGGCCACTTGTTCCCCATTTTCTGCTCATGCTTCCATGCAAAGGCGAGGTTGTGATAAATCCGTCGAAAGAAAACTGTAATCTCTTCCGCATGCTTTCTCTCATTGACAGCGAAGTATTCCAAGGCAGCTGTTTTTCTGAAGAGAGGCAGAAAGCGTATTGTGTTGTCATGGCCGGTTTGAATTATCCTCGCACTCTAGATAGAATAGAACTGAGACGGTTTCGTCAATTTGTCTCCCGATTGAAGGCAAAAAGTCGCTTTGAGCTTCGTATTACGGCATTTTTCTGGAATCTGCAATACAATGCTACTGGCACAGGCTGCGGCCGCACCGCAGAAGGGGCATTTTATCTCCTCTCGCTGATGGACCGCAAGGTGGCACTCGCACTAAAGAAGGAGCTGCATTCTAAAGTTTCTGCGTATGACCTTGTCCCTTATCGGAGAATTCGGCAAACGCTTATTAGAGCGGAGCAAACGGAAGATTTGTGTGTCTATCATCAAACTTCTGGGCGCAAATCGTATGTTGTGACTTTGGATGCCGATGCCGGGCGGATTGCAAATGAGGGTGAGGGGCTCATTCCCTATTTTATTGAGCTTGCTAGGCAGAGATATCAAGAGGTGCAAGAAATTCCCGACGTGATGTCTCCGGGATACTGTTTGGATCCGTCCGAAAGTTATGCTGCGCGTGTTGCCATCCAATTTGATATGGCGGTCCGGGAACAAATGAACGAGGTTCTTCCCGGGTCGATTTATTTTCCTGAGCCGTGCACTGCTTTTACCTATCATCACGATCTCACGTTTCTTCCCCGAATGGGCGATCAGACTGCAGAATCACGGCGTCTTATCGAAAGCGGAGTAGCTTCGGGCGTGTTTCGGCGGGAGCACATGGTATTTCAATTCTCTCCCCTCGTGCAAACGGCGCTTCCCGCGCGGATGGTGACCAAGACGATGCAAAAAAAATCGTCCGTTAAGAAGGTGCAGGAGCTCTTTGAAAAGCAGATGCTCGAAGCTTACCGCTCCCTTTCGCAATCCCATGTCGACTTACAAAACAGGGCACAGCAGATCTATGGCGCCCTGGGGATCAGGGTCTCGCAGGTGTTCGATGTGAAAGCGCCGATCAAGGCGATCTTAAAAATATTTTGTCCAATCACCTTTTGTTACACTTCCGGAACCCTTTCCGGCCGGTATGCATCGATACGAGCCATCAAACATTTACCTCTCTTTGAGCGGTTTGCAATCCGGCTATGGGAGTGGTATGCTGAGCCGCAAAAAAAAACCGTTTCTTTTCAAGACGAGTGGATCGAAACCCTTTTCCGCACTCATGCCGGGGAGCTCGATGCAAATATCAAAAAATTGCGCGCTCAGGCAACACTAAGCGACGAACATATCGATGCAATTATCCGTACCGCTTTTCACACAGGCCATGCGCTTTTCCATGCTTTTCTCGAGATAGTGTCGTCAAAATAAAATTGTAAAAAATAAATACAGATTGTATTATCCATTTATAAATGATACTGCGTGGATTACTGATATTTCTGGCAATTGCTTTCATTGTTGTTGAAGGCAAACAACCAATTCAAACACAATATCGAAACCAAATTGAAAATGTGTATCAACGACTTGCCACTTCATTAAACACATTGTACTGTTATGAAGAAACTCGTGCATTCTATCAAGATGGTTTTTACGTTTTACAGCGTTTATTTGAGTGCACTCATAAAATCGATCATTATAATTATTATAAATACTGCTCAACAACGTCTTCCTCATCGATGCCTGAATCGGAAAAAACATTAGAAAAGGCTGTTGAAGCGCTCCTCTTAGGTGCTACAGAAATTTTTGTTGCAGGTATACAAGCGAGCAAAGGTGATTTTGTAACAGCGGCAGGATTTGCAATGGATGGGATATCGAGATTAAAATCTTCATATCAAGATTTTCGTTCTGCAATTGATGAACAAGATCGAGAAATGAATTCTTACAATGATTCCACACCTTTGCCTAATCAAGCACTGCCACCTGATGAATTTTCACCAAGGGATTATTAAAAATGATAGAGCATCACAATGTAATTTTGGGTTTGGGGTTTCTTTGTATCACAATCCTTGGCTGCTTGTCTCCGTTATTGAATCTTGTGAGAAAAAAACCGGTAGAATTTTCTTTTGTAGTTTGGGTTATGATGGTGGTCATTTTTTGCGGCAAGTACGCCGTTTCAGGAAGTGTTTCTTCGACACTGGCGTGGTATCGTGATTTTTTCTCGCTTGCTCTATTTGCCGTTGCAGGATGTATTTGCCTGATCCGGTTTTTGCAGCTGAAAAGGAAACGGGAGCTCGTCCTTTCCCTTTTCAGCTTTCTCCTTTTTGTCATGCGCTTCTTTACTCCGGCGCTCGCAAGTTGGATCGTACGATAATCAAATTGGCAGAATGTGTAGCTCTACGAGTATTGTAAATTCAACCTTGACAGAGCACTAGGGCGTATCATGTTTCGAGGTTTTTGCGTGTCATGTGGATTTGGCGGCGGAGCATTTCGTCGCTCTCTAGCTGCTTTTTGATTTTCTTCCAGGAATGGAGTAGAGTGGAGTGGGTTTTGCCGCCGAAGGAAGAAGCGATCTTGACGAGTGAATCGCCGATCAGTTCTTTGGCAAGGTACATGGCTACTTGTCTGGGGAAGGCGATTTCTTTCTTGCGGCTTGACTTTTGCAAATCTTGCACCCGAATTCCGAACAGGGAAGAGACACTCTTGAGAATACTTTCGATCGTGATTTTCTTTTGGGGAATGTATTGGAACATTTCGGAAAGGATTGTTTCGACGACATTTTGCGTCACGGTACCATCGGTCACTCCCGTGTATGCAATGAGGCGGTTGATGGCCCCCTCCAGTTGCCGTACGTTATTGAACACATGCTCGGCAATGAAAAAGGCCACATTGCTGGGGATTTTCAGACCCTTTTTCTCGGCCTTGTATTGCAAGATGGCAACGCGCGTTTCCAGGTCGGGGATGCCGATGTTTGCCACAAGGCCCCACTCCATCCGTGCGACGAGCCTCTCGGAAAGCTTGAGCTGGGACGGCGGTTTGTCGCTCGTGATGACAATCTGTTTGCCGGCGTTGATCAGTGCTTCAAACGTCATGCAAAATTCGTCTTCGAAATTGAGCCGGTTTTGCAAAAACTGGATATCATCGATGAGAAGCACATCGAGAGTGCGATAAAACTTCTTCATCGCATCCACTTTTTTGCTGCGCAAATGTTCTACCAGGTCGTTGATGAATTCTTCGGTGGTGATGCACTGGAGTTTCAATTTCCGGTTGCTCGCTTTGATGTGGTGACCGATCGAATGCAGAAGATGCGTTTTGCCAAGGCCCACACCGCCGTGAATGAAAAGCGGGTTGTACGATTTGCCGGGGCGCATGGCAACTCCCATCGCCGCCGATTTGACAAATTGGTTGGAAGCCCCTTCGATGAAATTTTCAAAGGTGTAGTTGTGATTCAGTTGAGGAGAAAAAGTTTCTTCCTGGACGGGGGCCTCTTCCAGGGGGGAGGTAAACAGGGAAACATTCTCCGCTTCGCTTTTGATGCAAAATTCGATGTTTGGGCGTCCCTTTTCATCGACGGGTAAAAAAAGGGCGAGCTCTTTTGCATAGTTGCCGAGGAGGTATTCTTGCACGAAAATATTGGGCACGCGGAGCACTATGCGGCTCTCTTCTTCCCCTATCACCTCGACTTGGGCAAACCAGTTCTGGAATTCCACCGTACTGCATTTTTTGTGCACAAAAGCCAAAAATTCTTCCCAAGCCGTACAAGTTCCTTGTGCTAACATAGATATTCCCGTCCTTCGAAAGTTATGAACAATTTTTCCACAAAGTACTCTAAAAGTGGATTTTACGTGCAAAATGTACCACAGGTTTTTCGATTCGGGCAAGGACTTTTTTTTGTTTCGGATAACCGTTTTACGGTAAGCTAGTTCACAACACTAGCCGCCAAAGTAGGTTTGGAGGAGGGCGAGAGATTGCCCTTTTACTGAGGGATCAGAGGATGTGGTGAGAAGGCTGATGATACGCCGAGCCTCGTTTTTGTAGCCGAGGAGGAGCATCGCTTTGGCTTTGCATAGCTGTGTGGGGCCGTGGCTCGGATCGAGGTCGAGCGCCTTATCCAATGTTTCCAGGGCTTTGAGATGGTTGCCCATTTCGAGATAGATGGCGCCGAGGGTTTGAAAATCGTACACTTCAGTTTTGACAAGGATGGTGAGAGCTTCGAAGACTTTTTTTGCCGTTTCGTAAAGGCCTTCTTTTGCGTAAGCATACCCGATCGACCTTAGGTCGGCAATCTGGTCTTCCCGAAAGCCCAATACCGTTTTCCAATCCATGTTATCCTTTACTGTATCGTGATCTTTCACTTATCGTGTCGAGGAATATTTTATGATAATTAAGGATAAGTTGTAAACAGTGAAGTAGACGCTCCCCTTCCTCACGGGAGGCCTGCTGTTCTATCTTGTCTCCGGCAAGGATTCCTTCGATGCGGCCGATCAGGGTTTCGATGAGTTCGGTGCTCGGAAAAGCGGTCGAGAAAGTGGAGGCGAAAACTGAAGTGGAAGCCAGGGAGGAGGGAGGTGGAGAGAGAAGAGACCAGAGGGGGGTAAGGCGAAACAGGGAAAAAAGGAGTTCGATTTGGGAGGGGGAAGATTGTTTTGCGTCAAAACTGAGATTCGTTGCCGAAAGGGACACGCCAAAGTAGCCGGAAAGACCCTCGAGTTCAGTGCGCGCCCTTTCATAATCGAGATAGTTTGCGACGTCGAGGTTGTCGATCGTCGTTTTTTGTGCTCCCGGGGTGATGGGGTCATTGATGGGCATGTTCATAATTGCTAATTACACCAAATGGGAGTAAAAGAAAAGGGATTGTGTTAAAGTATTGTGAATGATACCATTTTGTGCCGATGTCAATAAAAGAATATCCACAGGCGTTTCGTCATTTTCGAGAATCGGTTTTGCCCGAGATCGAAGCCCGGCTTTCCACGTGGGGGCTTGTCGATCTCGAAGAGGATGTAAAACGGGTCGAAAATCTTTCGAAGAAAAAGGTATGCGAGTGCCTTTTACTGCTCTCCGAACAATGTAAAACAGTCGCTATATGCTTTCGTGGTGGCAGAAAATTTGTTGTAATCAAAGCTGCCGGTTCCGTGTATACGGGGCTTTTGATTTCTCGTCCGGAGGATCCTCTGTTTATGGGATCTTATAAAATTGGAAACTACTTTTTCGAGATGATTCAAGGCCGGCTTTTTTTCTATAGTGTCATGACCGTGGCTCCCAACCGCCCCAACTACACGCAAACAATCAGGTCGACTTTGCGGGAAGTAGGGCTCGTCAATAAAATGGAAAAATACCGTCGTGAAGACCCCGCTCCTTGGAGCGGGGTGGTAGAAACCATGGCCGGTGATATTTTTATGACCGAGCAAGGTGTTTTGTGCATGACGCTTCTCCAGGAGGGGGGAGATATGTCGATAGGGCGCCTTTTTAAGAGTAGAGTATGGGTTATGATGTCTTCGGGGGAGCGGATACGGCATTTGTGGCAGATGACTCGGGATCTCTTGCAAGGTGTGTGCACCCTGCACCGGTACGGAATTATCCATCGCGATATCAAACCCAGAAATTGTGTGGTAAAATGGGACCATGCGCACAGTATATATAGACTTCTCCTCATCGATTTCGGTTATGCCATCGAAGAGGGGGAACTCCTGGAAAACACCCCATCGGAATTTGTCGGCAGCCCCTATATGTTTGATCCGCACATCGTGCGAAGATGCCGGAAAAACAAACCTGTCCGGCATCTTGTGGGAAAAAAGAGCGATATTTGGTCAACCGGTCTTGTGGTCTTTAAATTGTGGGGAGAAAGGGTCCCTTCCTGGTGCAATGCAAAAACAAATGAAGCGCTTTATAGCCGGCTTGCGGTCCTTTCTCAACAAGAGGTCAACCTTGAGGTCCGGACGAAGTGTTCCAGGGCCATTGCGGGGCTTTTGCAATGTCTATTGCAAGTCCGTCAACAAAGACGTCTCATGCTTGACCGTCTTCCATTCTTGCGGTAAATAACAGGCAATATGCGGGAAACGGGTTTCATGGCTTTTTAAGAGCGACAGACGGGTCCATAATATTTGATTCCACAAATTCCCACTAAAACTCGATTTGATTATTCCTTCAACGTGCGCTAGTTAGAGAAGCCTTTCGGTTTTTTTTATGAAAATTATTGCTGTGATTTGAAAGAATTGGTTACTATGTGGAAAAAAGTGGAAAAAATGACGATGACAGATTCGTACTTCAGCGGTTCATATCATGCAAAAGTCGATGAGAAAAATCGCTTTGTTCTACCACAAGAACTTCGTTATCAACTAGTTGATGATGGAAGACTCGAATTTGTGATTGCTCTCGGAATGAACGGGTGTTTGACGATTTATAAGACGGGTGACATGGCTCGGATTGTGGAAGAGTTCCGCAAACGGCAACATGTTGCGAAGTTTCAGAAGTTTTTTACCCTCTTCTTTTCCACCCTTTTCCACACGACCTGCGATAAAATAGGCCGCGTCATGATTCCCGCCGTGTTGAAAGAGGCGGCGCAAATCGAGTCGGAAATCACCCTTGCAGGGGCGCTCAGCAAAATCGAAATTTGGCCGAAGAAAACGTATGCGGCGCAATTGGAAAGTTACTTGGGTTCGAACGAGGGGACGAGTGAAATGCAGGAGCTCATGCAGGAAGCGTTTTCTCTCCTTTCGGAAGAGACAAATGGAGTAGTACCGGAGGCAGCGGGAGAATGGAAGAAGATTCAAATCTAGTTCATATCCCCGTGATGGGGGAAGAAGTGGTGGAGGCCTTTCATGAGGTCAAAATGACCGCTTTTTTTGACGGCACGCTCGGGATGGGCGGCCATGCAAAGCTCATTCTGGAAGACCATCCAGAATTAAAGCTTTATGTCGGTTGTGACAGGGATGAAATGGCGCTGGAACTGGCTCGGGAGTCTCTCACAGAGCACCGTGAAAAGCTCCGGACATGTCATGGAGAGCACAAGGATCTCGCCGTATTTTTAGATCGGCTGGGAGTGGGAACAGTGCAAGGTTTTTTTTTGACTTAGGAGTGTCGTCGATGCAATTTGATGAAGGTAGCCGTGGCTTTAGTTTTCAGAAGGACGGGCCGCTCGATATGCGGATGAATGTCCAAGATATGGTTTCTGCCAAAGAGGTGGTCAACCGTTTTACCGAAACCGAACTCGGAAATATTTTCCGTCATTTCGGGGAAGAAACGCTTTGGCAAAGGGGGGCGAAAGCGATCGTCGATGCCCGCCGCAAGAAGCCGATCGAAACGACGTTTGAATTGAAAGAAACCTTGGAAAAGGTCTTTCCGAGACGGGGAAAAATCCATCCTGCGACCAAAGTGTTCCAGGCGCTCCGTATCTTCGTCAATAAAGAGCTCGACCACATCGACGCCACACTGCGCGCCGCGGCCGAAAGGCTGTCTTCCAAAGGGCGTATGGCGGTGATCACATTCCATAGCTTGGAAGATCGCATCGTCAAAAACGTCTTTCGCGAAATTTCGTCTCCGATCCGCGATCTTCAGGGAAATCGGGTCAAAGATGCTGCCATGCGACTTATCACGAAAAAGCCCATCGTTCCCTCCCGCCGTGAAATTCGCCGAAACAGGAGATCGCGCAGCGCAAAACTCAGGATCATTGAAAAGGTATGAAAAAGCACCTAGGTCCCGGCCTCTTTGCTCTCTTTTCTTGCCTCCTTCTCGTGGGTTTTTCCTATTTTTATATCTCTCTCCAAAACCGCATTTTGACGGGGCGTATCCGTGCCGAAGCTCTCGAAAAAGAAATCAAGGAACTTGCCATCCTGGAATCGAAATTTGCCTACGAGCTTTCCCATTTTGAGAATCCGGCATACCTCATGCAGATGTGGGTCCGCTCGGAATACATGCATCTTGTGCAGCCTGTCCTGAGCCAGATTTTGGTTTTTTCTCTCCCGGACAATCCTTCTTTGCCCAAAGCAAAACCGGCCATTCAAACCCTCCTTGGCAACATCACTCGATAGGGTTCAAAGCTTCTGCGAAATTTCGATATCGAATCAGGCCGTACAGGCATAGACTCATAGCGATGTGAGCAGTACTTCCGTGTTTATTATTAATAATTATTATGTTATAATATAATAATTATGTATAATGTCAGGGTCGGATCCAATGCAGATGTCTCGGAGATACGGGAAACCGTTTGTCTTCTGTCCCTTACAAATTTTGGGGGCAAGGCTCCTCGAGAACTCTTACAGTCTTCGATGACCGAATTCGGGAATGTCATAAACCGCTATTTATCTGAAATTTGCGCCCGTTCAGGTGAAACCGATGAGGCATTGGAAAGTCGCTTCTTTCGTCAAAAGAAGAGGTCGGTGCTCTCCGGCGCCCTCGTTTTTGCGCTGCCCCGCAAGGTGCACTCGGCACTTTTCAAGGACGGGCCAAGGAGCAGCGCAAAAGCTCCACCCTCCTCGAGCCGGGAAAAAGTCGATGCTGCAATCCTTCGGCTCATGATCCAGAAGATTCGCTCTCCGCTTCTTGTCCGCACAAATCATGAAATCCTTTTTGGAGTTCATTACGATATCAGCTATAAAACTCGAGGAGTATGTCTCATTTTTACCCATGGGTTATTATCGATCTATTCCTCTCTATCTTCTCTTTTTCCCGCGGAGGCAAGAGAGGAAAAAAGCAATCTATTGCGAAAAACGGTCTTATTTTTCCGCCGGGGTCTTCCCGAAGATATGGCCATTTTCCAACTTGTCTCTGCACAAATGTTTGCCCAACGTGCAGCCAATTTCGATACCCAATTTCGATGCGGCCATGAAAAATTTTATCTCTTGGATGCTTGGTATCCGATCGAACATCAAAGCCGGATATTACAGGGCGGCAATTGGGAGATTGGGCCGCTCATCGAGCATCTTGCTCAGTTGAAGGAAGGGTGTCATACCCTGAGATTGGAATATCCCGAAGGCGCGCACATTACAGGAGTGATTGTGATCGGAGAAAAATTGTATTTTTTCGATTGCAATTTCGGCCTGTTTCTTTTGGGAACAAAATCGGAGAAAGAAAAGCTCTTCACATTTTTTCGGATATGGCTTCATTATAGCGGCAGCCTGAAATATCCGTGCGTGGAGTTTACGATGCGCACATTCTCAAATATTTGAATCTCTCTTTTTGTCAAATGATGTAAAATGGAAGCATGTGGAAGCGTGTCGGAATCGATCGTGATTTTGCTCTGATATTTGTGCTTTTGCTTTTGTTTGCCTCTCTCCTTGTCCGGTTTTTCATCATCCAGGTCGGTGAAGAAGAGAAGTGGTCGAGCCTAGCGAAAAAGCAGCATTACCTTACCCTTGCCCTACCGCATAAAAGGGGAGTGTTTTACTCGAATACGGAAATCAAATATGGCCAGCCGCATGAGAAGGTCCCTTTTGTCGTCGATGTGATGAAATACCACCTCTACATTGACCCTAAACTCATGCCGACCGGTTTCAAGGACGAAATCATCGGAGCGCTTGCCGGTTTTCTCGGGCGTGATCCGCACGCCGCCGATTTCCGCAAAGATTTTTTTCTCCGCTCCCGTTCGCGAAAAGTCGCCGCCTTCCTTTCTCATGCAGAGGCCGATAAGATTGAATCGTGGTGGAACGAATATGCCCGAAAGCACAATATTCCCAAAACGGTCGTCTATTTCCAAAAAGATTTTCGGCGCCTTTATCCGTTCGGCTCACTTCTTGGCCAGGTGCTTCACACCGTGCGTCTCGATCGTGATCCCCACACGTTCGCTTCCATTCCGACCGGCGGATTGGAACAATATTTCAACACGGTCCTTTCCGGGAAAGACGGCAAGCGTACTCTGCTCCGCTCCCCCCATTATAAAATGGAAGCCGACACGGAAGATTCTCCGCCCGTTGCGGGATGTGACATTTATCTCACCGTCAATCATACCTTGCAAGCAATTGCCGAGCGGGAATTGGAAAAAGGGGTGAAACGGGCAAGGGCGAAAGGAGGGTGGTGTGTGGTGATGGATCCCCATACGGGGCATATTCTTGCAACTGCCCAATACCCGTTTTTCAATCCCGAAAATTATAACGAATATTACAACGATGCCGCGAAAACGGCCGATACAAAACCCAAGTGCATCACCGACTGTTTTGAGCCGGGCTCCCCCATGAAACCACTCATGCTTGCTCTTGCTTTAAAAGCCAACGAAGTGCGGAGAGAAAAGCATCTCTCGCCCGTCTTTGACCCCGAAGCAAAGATGGAAACAATGCCGGTCATGTTTGCAGGCAGGGCCATTCCGGTGAAAGATGTGCGCAACCACAAATATTTGAATATGAAAATGGCGATCCAAAAGTCGTCCAATGTGTATCCGGCCAAAGTGACAGAACTTGTGATCAAAACAATGGCCATTTCATGGCTTCGCAATCAGCTGGAGATGGTATTTGGTTTCGGCACCCCGACCCAAGTGGAACTTTCGGGAGAAAATAAGGGGTACGTGCCGACGCCGGGAAAAATTTTACCCTCCGGTCTCATGGAATGGTCGCTCCCTACGCCCTACTCTCTCGCGATGGGGTATAATTTAATGACCAATTCTCTTCAAATGGCACGCGCTTTCAGTGTCATTGCGAATGGAGGATACCTTGTCACCCCGACCCTGGTAAAAAAAATCGTGCGCCATACGGAAGCGGGGGAAGAAGAGGTGTTTTTCAGAGAAAGGCCAAAAACGAAAGTTCTCAGTAAAAAGATTTGCA
The DNA here is from genome assembly GCA_001794905.1 of Chlamydiae bacterium RIFCSPHIGHO2_12_FULL_49_11. Taxonomy (GTDB): domain Bacteria; phylum Chlamydiota; class Chlamydiia; order Chlamydiales; family 2-12-FULL-49-11; genus 2-12-FULL-49-11. The sequence continues at coordinate 49,484 of MGLW01000020.1, read as the reverse complement.
GGAGCATTCTTGAAGCGATGAAGTATTCCACCAAGCCAGGAGGCTCGGCTCATCTTGCCGACGTGTTTGGGTATACTGAAGCGGGAAAAACGGGCACTTCGGAAAAGATCGTAGACGGGCAATATTCGAAAAGCGTCCATTTCAGCAGTTTTGTCGGGATCATTCCGGCAAAAAAGCCCCGCTTTGTGATTTATGTGTGCCTCGATGAACCTGAAAAGAAGTGGATTGAGGGGTATGGGATGAACCATTTCGGAGGGAAACGGCCTGCCGAAACTTTCCGTGCTATCGCGACGGATGCACTCGAATATCTGGGTGTTATGCGCGATGACCCCTACGGAAGGCCTTCTCAAGACCCCCGTTTCGATCCCCAAAAAGCAGACTGGTATCCTGAGGTGAAAGAGCTTACAAAACTCTACGATGAATGGAATCATTGATAATAATTAAAAGATAATGTATAATTGTTCTATTATGGAACCGTTTTCTGCCGCTTCGTTTACTTTTCAACATGTCCCTGCTGCGATGGCAATTTTGGAGGAAGTGCTTGACCCTCGGTATGTTATGGATATCCGCAAAAAGCCGATTGTTCCCTTTTCCGTCACGGTTCAGGAAATGCTCCGCTCTGCCTTTCAACTGTTGAACACCTATTATGTCAATGAGACAGCACAAGAGTCGTTAGAGAATATTCTAGGGAGACGGTTTATTTTCCTCCGTCAAGAATATATCGGGCATCACCCTGAAAAATTTCACAACCTATTAAAAACAAGGGAGTTTCGTTCTGTTTCTGACATTTTTCGCCATGTTGCTGCTCTTCCGCTGGTCCGGTGGGATTATAAGATGGACGGTTGCGGCTCCCGCGCTTATTTTGCCTA
>MGLW01000020.1:42188-48599 GCA_001794905.1 Chlamydiae bacterium RIFCSPHIGHO2_12_FULL_49_11 | reverse complement strand
TCTACTCGTCTCGTGGGAAGGGACCGACTGGGTTGTCGACCCTGCCGTTGCCAAGATGGCGCTTTTGGTCCATGAGTGGGCGCACCTGTGTATTTTAAATCCGGAGAAGTATGGGATTGATGGGAATGACCTTGATAAGGAATTCCTTCATGAGGAGAAGATTTCGCTTCGACGGCTTCGTCCGAACGAGCATTATGTTTATCAGAACAAAACAGAAGAGGGAGTCATTCTTCACCGCGAGAAGGCTTTTTCAACTCCCTCCTTCATAGATGTGGTGCGGAAAATCATGAAATGGAGCGACGAAGCTGCCGCCGCCCCCGTCCAAAAAAGTTATTTCGATGGATAAAATTCTTTTCTCTAACCCGGCAATTGGGTATCCTCTAATTGCATTAGTATGAATCTGAAAAAGCTGCTTGAAAATTTCCCCTTTGCGGTAGAAATCAAAGGAAAAAGTGACGTCGGGATTCTGGGACTTTCCGACCATTCGAAAAATGTCGGGCCCGGGTTTGTTTTTTTTGCCCGGCGCGGGAAAAATTACGACGGGAATGAATATGTTGAAGAGGCGTACCTTGCGGGGGCGCGGGTCATTGTCAGCGATATGTATAACCCTTTTTTAAGCAAAGAGGTCACGCAAGTGATCGTGCCTGACATCACCCTTGCTGCATGCCGCTTCAGTGACGTTTTTTTTGAACTTCCCGCCGATAAGCTGTATACCATCGGCATCACCGGAACTGCGGGAAAGACGACGACGACATGCCTTATCCGCCACCTTTACGGGTCAGATCGTCCTCTGGCCATGTCAACTACCATCGAAAGAAGGATCGGAGAACTTTCTTTTCCCAGCAGTTTGACGACGCCGAACCAGATCGAGCTGCAAAAATTCTTTTTCGATGCGGCGGCGCGGCAGATGTACGGCGCCGTTTTGGAGGTAACTTCCCACAGCCTCATGCAAAACAGGCTCGGTTCGGTACGGTTCGATCAAGCTCTTTTTCTCAACCTGTCTCCGGAGCATCTTGATTTTCACCACACGATGGATGCCTATTTTGCGGCCAAGCAAAGGCTTCTTGATGCTCTCAAGCCTGGTGCCGCCATAATTTACAATGCCGATTGCCCCTACATGCGTACCATGAAGCGAGAGGGAGCTTTCTCGTTCGGATCGGATCCGGGGTGTGACCTGTCGGGAAAAGTGGTGCAAGAGAGCGAAGAAGGGGTGGAATTTATCCTTTCCTATTCGGGAAACCGGTATGAAGGGAAGGCTCCCCTGATTGGGGCATTCAATTTTTCGAATGTGATGGCTGCCTTAAGCTCTGCCCTCATTTCCGGCTACGCATTAGAAACGCTTCTTTCACGACTCATGTCATTCGAAGCGCCCCGTGGCCGGCTAGAGCGCGTTCCTAACACAAAGGGAACGATTTTTGTCGATTATGCCCATAAACCCGAGGCGCTCCGGGAAGTTCTCCTTTCTCTCGGCAAATTACGAAAGAGGCGGCTGATCGTTCTCTTCGGGTGTGGAGGGGATCGGGACCGGCAGAAAAGGCCCGTCATGGGAAAAGTGGCCGAGGAGCTTGCCGACGTCGTCATCGTTACATCCGACAATCCGCGGAGCGAGAGTCCCAAAGCGATCATTGACGAGATATTGATGGGCATGAGCGGACACAATGCCATTGTGATCGAGGACCGGCGCGCAGCGATTTTGAAAGGGGTTCACATGATGGAAGAGGGCGATATTTTGCTCATTGCGGGTCGGGGCCATGCGAGGCAGCAACAGGTGCACGGCAATATGATTCCGCTCGATGACGTGGAAGTGGCCTCCCAGGGGAGCGTCCACGCATGAAATTCCTCCTTCTATCCCTTGCCGTGCTCCTCATCTTTTCTTGCGGTACGCCTAGAAGCAATACAACCGTGACGAAAGTAGCGGCGCATAAGGAACATGTCGTAGTACGGCGCGATATGCCGGCGCCGCCCCTTGTCCTTGTCGATGCCGGTCATGGAGGGAATGACACCGGCGCCAAAACTTCGTATATCCAGGAGAAAAAGGTGTGTCTGAAAACGGCAGTGTATGTGCGACGGTTTTTGACCCAGATGGGATACAAGGTGATCATGACGCGTGCCCGAGACGAATTTATTCCGCTCCGAGACCGATCGAAACTCGCCAACCGGACCCGTGCCGACCTTTTTGTCAGCATTCATTACAATTCGGCACCCAATAAAGATGCGGCGGGAATTGAAATTTATATTCCCAAAGACGGAACCAAAGAGAGAAAAGGGCGCTCGAGGCAATTGGCAGAACTGGTTCTGAAGAAAATGAGCGCGTATACCCATGCCCATTCTCGGGGAATTAAGGAAGCCAATTTTCACGTCATCCGCGATAGCACTATGCCTGCCATTCTAGTGGAAGGGGGATTTATTTCGAATGAGCGTGAAAGTCATAAGCTCCTCGATGATCAATACATCGAGCTTCTTTCCCTTGCGGTGGCCGAAGGGGTGGACCATTATTTTCAATCCATATAAACTTGTTTAGGGCGTGCCTTCAAATGGTTTCCCGTTTCGGCGGTGTCAAAGCCCAGGGCCTTTCCGATATACTTTCACGATTGGCAAAAATGAAGTCGCCCGTTATATGAGGAACAAAGGATAGAACGTTCCCGGTGCGATTCGAACGCACGACCTACCGCTTAGGAGGCGATCGCTCTATCCTCTGAGCTACGGGAACAACCGAGAGCAGTATAAAAGATTGTAATCATGGAGGCAAGGAGGAAAGATGCCGGTGCAAAAAGAAGGGAATTGTGATATCGGGGTGATTGGCCTGGCCGTCATGGGGCAAAATCTCATCATGAACATGAACGATCACCATTTTAAAGTAGTTTGTTTCAATCGGACGACGACGAAGGTGGATACATTTTTGCAAGGTCCGGCCAAAGGTACAGAGGTGGAAGGGGCACGGTCCCTGGAAGAATTTTTCGGGAAGCTCAAACGGCCGCGGCGTGTGATGTGCATGATCAAAGCGGGCGATCCGGTGGATGAGCTCATTGACGAGTGTCTTCCTTACCTCCAAGCAGGAGACGTTTTTATTGACGGGGGCAACAGTCACTTTCCAGACACCGAACGGCGGTGCAACAAGCTGAAGCAAAAAGGCATTTTGTTTGTCGGTTGCGGCGTTTCGGGCGGCGAGGTGGGGGCCCGGTTCGGTCCGTCCCTCATGCCCGGAGGAAATCATGACGCGTGGTCTCATATCAAAGATATTTTCCAGACGATCGCGGCCAAAACTGAAAAGGGAGAGCCGTGCTGTGATTGGGTAGGTAGCGGAGGAGCGGGTCACTATGTCAAGATGGTGCATAACGGGATCGAATACGGGGATATTCAAATCATCTGCGAAGCGTACGATTTATTGCATCGTGTGCTTGGCATGAACGAGGATCAGCTTTCGAAGATTTTTGAAAAGTGGAACAGGGGAGAGCTCAATAGCTACTTGATCGATGTGGCGAGCAAAGTGTTTGCCTATCCCGATACCGATGGTACGCCACTTGTGAGCAAGATTCTCGATGTAGCGATGCAGAAGGGGACGGGCAAGTGGACGGGACAAAGTGCTCTGGATGAAGGGGTACCTGTGACGCTCATCGGCGAAGCGGTGTTTGCCCGGTGTCTCTCGGCGCTTAAAGACGAACGGGTGAAGCTTTCCAAGTTTTTCCGCAGGCACCAGAGGCTTTTCACGGGGGAGAAAGCCGACATGGTCGAACACATCCGGCAGGCGCTCTACGCTTCCAAAATCATTAGCTACACGCAAGGGTATATGCTCATGCGGGAAGCATCAAAAAAGTACAACTGGAATCTCAATTTCGGTGCGATCGCCCTCATGTGGCAAAACGGATGCATCATTCGCAGTATTTTCCTCAGCAAGATCAAAGAAGCGTTTGACAAAAACCGGCATTTGGAGAATCTTCTTTTTGACGATTTCTTTCGCCTCGCGATAGAGAAAGCCCTTCCCGGGTGGAGAAAAGCGGTGCTGCTCGGCGTTGAGCATGCCACACCCACTCCGTGCTTCATGGCAGCACTCAGCTTCTTTGACGGCATCACCTCAGAGCGTCTTCCCGCGAATTTGCTGCAAGCGATCCGCGATTACTTCGGAGCGCACACCTATGAGCGCAGCGATGCGGAGCGGGGTCAGTTTTTTCATACCGACTGGGCAGGAACCGGAGGCAAAGCCTCCGCCGGCTCCTACAACGCTTGAGTGAAACAATGTATACACAAAAAAATTCAAGAGTTGGCCGAAAACTGTGATTTGGAAGCCGTTTCTTCATTGACGATGGGTATACTAGACAAGTTGGGATAGGAAAGTGAGGACCGGGACGATTTGGGGTGAGGACGCGGTGAAGCAATTTTTGGCAACGAAAGGGAGATCGAAAACAACTTGAAAGGCATGTTTTGCACCGGTCATTTTTTGGAAATAAGGGAGAGCGGGAGAGATGCCGTGATTGCTGCTTATTTTTACCTCTATCAAAAACCATGGCTCGCCGTTTTTTGTTACTAGAAAATCGACTTCACGTTTTTCTTTGTCTCGGATGTAATGCAAGTCATAGAGACCAAGACCGTGATCGGTCCAAAAATGGACCGCTTTCAGAAGATGGCAGGCAACAAAATTTTCGGCTTGTGCGCACGGATCTTCGATTTCCGACCAATCCCAAAGATAATACTTAGGCTCTTTGATGAGGGCTCTTGCTATGTTGCGGGACCAGGGGCGCACTTCAAAACAGTAATAGAGAGAGTGGAGAATTTGAGTCCATTTGCGCACCGTGACATTGCTCACCCGGAGCGATTTTGCCAGAGATTCGTAGGTGGTTTGCATGCCGACTCTCTCTTTGAGAAGTTTTGCCAAAAGTTCGAGGAGGGCAATTTCTTGAACACGGGTGACATCACGCACTTCATCTTGAAAAAGCTGCTGAAAACGCAAATGTCTCCAGCGGTTGAAAAAGCGGGTGCTCGCTTTGATGAAAGGGTCGGGATAGCCTCCGTATTTTAAGAGTGCCTCGAACCGTTTCATCCCCAATTTTTTTGGAGTCGTCATGATTTCTTTTTCTCGTGGAACCGGATTGACAATTTCTGCCACCGTCAAAGGATGGAATCGGTACATAAAATACCGTCCCATGAGGCTGTCGCCCCCTTTTTTGTAAATGTCAAGGCGGGCGCTTCCCGTAACGAGGATGTGAAGCTGATTGGGATACGTGTCGTACAACCCTTTCAGATAATTTTTCCAGTCGGAAAACTTGTGAATTTCATCGAATACGACAAGGGGAACGGAGCGTTTCAAAGTGGAAAGACCGATCACTTCGGCAAGAGCCCTTGGCCCTTGTAAGATCAGCTGCCGATCTTGATAATTGTCCCAGGAAAAATAAAAGAACGAAACGTATTCCTTTTTTAAACCCTGGCACGTTGTTGTTTTTCCGGCTTGCCGAGGACCCATCAAAAATAGCATTTGCCGGTTCAAGGCAAAGTGTTCTTTAATCACTCGTGAGTAAACTCGTTTCATTTATTACCAGAATGACATAGGTGTTCAGAAAAGTCACGACTTTTTTGAAGTAGGGTTCAGAAAAGTCAGGATTCCTGGTCGGATTTGAGGATTTCGATAAAGGCGTTTTGTGGGATGGAGACTTTGCCGAAAGCTTTCATCTTCTTCTTCCCTTCCTTTTGCTTTTCCCAGAGTTTGCGCTTGCGCGTGATGTCGCCTCCGTAACACTTGGCGGTCACGTTTTTCGAGAGGGCGGCGAGGGTTTCGCGGGCGACGATCTTGCCGCCGATGGCCGCTTGGATCGGCACTTTGAACATCTGGCGGGGGATCACTTCCAGGAGCTTTTTACAAAGGGCGCGGCCGCGAGATTCGGCTTTAGAGCGGTGGATAAGGGTCGAAAAAGCGTCGATCGGCTCTTCATTCACCCGGATTTCCAGCTTGACGATGTCGCTCGGGTCATATCCGCACGGCTCGTAATCAAATGAAGCGTAGCCTTGCGTAATTGATTTAAGTCTGTCGTTAAAGTCGGTGATCACTTCGTTCAGAGGCATCTTGAGATGGAGGTAGAGGCTGGTATCATCAATGTTGTCGGTGGTTGTAAGCTGTCCTCGTTTTTCATTGGCCAGGGCCATGATGGCTCCAAGGTAGTCGGCGGGAGTCATGATATTGAGGTGCACCCAGGGCTCCTCTATCGTATCGATTCGTGTGGGGTCGGGATAGGCAACGATCGAGGCAATTTCTAGGGCGGAGCCATCGGTCAATTTCAACTTGTACACTACCGAGGGGGCGGTGGTAATCAGGCCGAGATCGTACTCGCGCGAAAGGCGTTCGACCACGATTTCGAGATGGAGGAGGCCGAGAAAGCCGCAGCGAAACCCGAGGCCGAGCACTTGGGAATTTTCGGGCTCAAC
>MGLW01000020.1:41902-42075 GCA_001794905.1 Chlamydiae bacterium RIFCSPHIGHO2_12_FULL_49_11 | reverse complement strand
CGTGTCTCCGATGAGCACATCTTTCGGATTTTTGATGTTGGCAACCAAGTATCCGACTTCGCCGGCACGCAGCTCATCCACCGGAGTCTCGCCGGGGGTGAAAATCCCCACTTCAACCACTTCGAATTTGCGCTTTGCTGCCATCATAAAGATGGGGGTTTTCTTCGTGATGG
>MGLW01000020.1:35308-41896 GCA_001794905.1 Chlamydiae bacterium RIFCSPHIGHO2_12_FULL_49_11 | reverse complement strand
TGATCACGCGGATGTAAATCATCACGCCGCGGTATGCGTCGTAATGGGAATCGAAGATGAGGGCGCGCAGTGTCGTATCACTCTGGTCGACGTTAGGTGCAGGAAGGGAATAGACGATTTCGTCGAGGATTGTACTGATTCCTTGTCCCGTTTTTGCCGAGACGAGGAGCGCATGGGTGGCGTCGAGGCCGAGTGTTTCACGGATTTGCTTTTTGACCCGTTCGGGATCGGCGGCGGGAAGGTCTATTTTGTTGATGACACACAATATTTCGAGGCCGCGTGCAAGGGCCAGATGCATGTTGGCGAGGGTTTGCGCCTGGACTCCCTGGACGGCGTCAACGATAAGGATGGCTCCATCACAGGCGGCAAGCGAGCGGGACACTTCGTAGCTAAAGTCGACATGGCCCGGGGTGTCGATGAAATTCATGACGTACTTTTCCTCTTCGACTTCGGCAATCATGGTTACGGGATGCGCTTTGATGGTGATGCCTCGCTCGCGTTCGATATCCATGTCGTCGAGGAGTTGCTTTTGCATCTTGCGCTCTTCTACGGTGTGCGTGATTTCCAGAAGCCGGTCTGAGACGGTCGATTTGCCGTGGTCGATGTGTGCAATGATAGAGAAGTTACGGATGTTCTTCGGATTGTACTTCAGAGGCATACCGGGCGATTATAAGGCAAAAGATAAATTAATACCAATCCCATAAAAAAAGAAGCCCGGAAGTTGAATCCGGGCATTTCTCTATATTATTTTGCGCCGTTGGGAGTCAACGGTGCTTTTTCTTCTTTCACCGTGACGGTTTCGGCACTGCTGCGCGGAGCAGTGTCTTTCTTTTCTGCCACCAGTTTGGTGAAACGGCGGTTCAAGGCAAAGACGGTAACAGTCCACACAAGGCAAATTCCGATTACGAGCGGCCCTAAAATGTAGGTGAGGCTCGCGAGCGATACGTTTCCGCCGATGACGGCAAGCAGCGTCGATTGGACCGCAGCGCCGCCCGATTTGCCGGCACGTCCGCCGACGACTTCTACTGCTGCCTGTCCTTTGACTTTCGCCTCGGGATCAAGGGGAATGTAGGCCATTTGTTTCGTAGAGTCGAAGAGGGAGTATTTGGTTCCCTTCGAGAGGACGTTTTGGATTTGTCCCACGATGACGGCAACCATTACCACCGTTACTCCCATGAGGGGTGCAAACGGAGTGCTCTTCATGCCGCTCCAGACGGTGAAGAAGAAGATCGCCGAAGTGACAAGGAGCATGATGGGGGTAATCACGGCAGCGTTCAGCCAGCTGAGTCTTCTCAAAATATTGTTGCCGATGACCATGAGTAGTATGGTGATCGCCCCGGTCCATGTGGAGAACTGTCCCATGAAGTGGTTGTAATCGTTCATGTCGGGGAAGGCAATTTTGATCTGCCCTTTCCAAACCCCTTCCACGAGGTTGATTGCAACACCGTAGGATAGAACGATAATGGCAATCATGCCGAGGTACGGGTTTTTCATGATGTAAGCAAAGCTTTGTCCGAGCGAGAGTTTCGGCTTGGACTTTTTCTGCGTCACTTCGTCGGGGGTGTACAGGCTCGGGTCCGTAAGAACATTTTTGTTCATCCAACGGTATGTGACCATGACAAGGATTCCGGCGATAACGACGGCAGACGTCAAGATTTTCAGGTTCACGCCGAACGCATCGATGTCTTTGGGGAGGGTTTTAGCGAAAGTGGCCGATGCCATGATGGTTGGGCCGGAGAGGAGGAGTCCGATGTTGCCGATCATGCCGAAAAGGCCGTAGAATCGTTTTGCTTCCACGATTTTCGTGATCTGGTTGGCAAACTGCCAGAAGAGCATCGAAAGGACGACGCTGCCCCACAGTTCGGATAAAATGTAAAACAGGCTGAAACTCCAGTTTCCGATCACGGGAATAAACCAGTAAAGGTTCGGGAAATCGGCTTGGAGACCCTGCATTGTAGCCAAACTCATGTGAAAGAGTTCGCGGTTAGGATACAGGATGAATCCGAAAATTCCGAAGAAGACGAGGAACGGTGCAAGGACGGTATAAAAGAGTCTTTCACGGCTGAGCACGTTTGCCAGTTTGACGAAGATGATCATGAAAATGATCGCAAACGGGGTAACGCCGTATAGTTTGAGGAACGACAGGCTTTCGGCGCCGCTGCAAGGAGCATTGACGACCAGCGTGTCTTTCGTGTCCCGTAAAATCGTGTAGTTAAATAGAATGCACATCATCATGAAACCCATCGGCAAGAACTTCTTAAGTTCGAACGCATGAACAGGCCATAGAATGCCTCTGAGTCCCTTGAAATCGTTATTTGACATATCCCAATCCTAGTTTTATGTTTGCAAAAGTATTATAGCTGAAGCTGCAGGGGAAAGCGAGAAAAAATTGTGGCCTTCGTCGGAAAACGAAGGCCGGACTCATTTTTTTAAGAAGAAGCTTCTTGGGTTTTTTGCAGTTGGATTTCGATTTGGAGGGTTTCGGAGTATGCTTGCCACAATTCGGGACGGATTTCGTTTTGCTTGATCGATGTAATCAAATCTTTTTTGATGTCATTCAATTTTTTGCGTGGTTTGAGAGCCGATACGAGCTGTTCATTCCCCGAATTTTTCGCCCACAAAATCAAATCTTTGAGTTGGTCGTTTGTAAAAATATATTGTGCCCCCCGCTTCCTTGAGCCTCTCGGCGCCCTTTGCTTCGGATCGAGCGGTGTCGGATGCTGGGCTTGAATCACATATTGGTCGATCAGTTGCACGAGTTGGAACGGATCTTTTAATTTCATTTTGCGAAGGGTGAAATGGTGCATATACCCTTCTCCCGTTTCGGCAGGAATATACTTGCAGAGGTCGTTTTCACCGTCTCCCCCGACTTTGCGGATGGCGTTGTCAATGATTTCCTCGATGTCGTCGAGTTCCATCGGACTAGAAATTTGCGTTGCGCGTTTTGAATTGCCCATAATTTTATTTTTTTCCTCAATAATAATGTTTAATAGTTATTTGCCAGTTTAGTTGAATGTTTTAAATAGTACAAGAATTATTTCTCTTATTGTATTTGATCCTACATTATTAAACTAATAAGAAAATATTGCAACAATTTTTGTTGATTTTTTTTTTGAATCGTTCAAACTTAGGACCTCATGAAAATATTTTCGGTTTGGTCGGCAAAAGGGGGAGTAGGCAAGTCGAGCCTGGCGGTTCTACTTGCAGAAATCTTGGCCTGCAAAGGCAAACGCGTCGGCATTCTGGACGCCGACCTCTACGGCCCTTCGATCGGCCACATGACGGGGTGCTTATCCCGCGCTACGGTTTTGAAAGAAAAGATCAGGCCAATCCTTTGCGAAGGGAAAAGGGTGCTTTCTTTGGTCCAATTTCCCGTCTTTCAGGACTTGCATTCGGTTCGCGCCCCCATTGCCAATCAAATTTTGAAAAGTCTGTCAGAGGAAGTGGACTGGGGCGATACCGAAGTGCTTCTCATCGACATGCCCCCGGGAACCGGAGATGTGCAGCTTACGCTCAGCCAGCTTTTTCCGTTTACCGGAGCGTTTATAGTAACGACACCGCAAGAAATCACCCTCGCGATTGTCAAAAAATCCCTTGCTTTTTTGCGGGCGGCTCGTATCCCTATACTCGGGCTCGTAGAAAATATGAGTTATTTTATTGAACCCCTTTCGGGTGAAAGGCTGGAGATGTTCGGCCCTTCATCCGCTAAGCCTTTTTGCCACAGCGAAGAAATTCGTTTTTGGGGACAAATCCCACTTGTTTCCGAGCTTGCCGCATCTTTAGACCAAGGAAAAAATTTAGCCGGCTTGGCAAAGCGTACGTGCTTTGCACCTCTGGAAGAAATAGCCGTTGAGATTTGCAAAGAGATATGGGACAATAGTAGTAGTAAAAAGTCTACTGCATGGCGTGTCCTGGATGGAAGGGTCGTTCTTTCGGAGGGAGGTTTTGAAAAAAGTCTTTCTGGCAGATCGATTCAAAGCCGGTGTCCGTGTGCCGATTGCCGGAAACGGTTGCCGGTGCTAGATAGCGGCGTGAAAGTCGTCTCGGCATCGAGGGTGGGCAATGACCGGTTGCAATTTGTGTTTTCCACCGGTTGTTGCCATGGCATCTATGCATTAGAAACGCTTTGGAAAAAAGCAGGAGTGGAAAAATGAGCATCTGGATCATTCCTTTTATAGCAGGTGTACTGAGTTACATTTTATTGAAGAATCGGCCGCGTCTCAGAAATATCTTCATGGCGGTTTGCGGTCTATTTTTGATCGGTCACGTTGTGGTCAGTCGTACCAAGCCTCTTCCTCCTGCTATCGGCAAGCCGATACGAGTCTTATGCACAACGGGTATCGCCGGCGACCTGGTCCGGAATATTGCGGGGAGTGATGTCGAACTGGATGTGGTAATCCGCGGAGATATGGATCCTCATTCGTACGAGCTTGTGAAAGGGGACGATGAAAAATTTTCCGGCGCCGATCTCGTGTTTGCCAGCGGTCTGATGTTAGAACATTCGGCAAGCATGCAGTATGTGCTCAAAAACCATCCGAATGCGGTGCTTCTCGGAAACGTTATCTTAGCCGAAGATCCCGACGAGGTGATTTATGTAGACGGTCAACTCGATCCGCATATCTGGATGGATCCGCACCTGTGGAAACGGTGTGCGCCCTTGGCGGCACAGGCCCTCTCAAAAGTCGATCCGGCACATGGCGAGGCCTTCTACGAAAGAGCGAAAGAATATGAAAACAGGCTGGAAGAACTCGACTTGGAAATCCGGGAACTCTTTGGCAAACTGCCACCTCACAAAAAGTATCTTGTGACAAGCCACGATGCGTTCAATTATTTTGTCCGAGCCTACTTTTGTGCCGATGATGAAAAAGGCAAGTGGGATAGACGTATCAATGCATTGCAGGGCCTTGCCCCCGACGACCAGATTTCTCCCCTTGACATCAAGCGGATTGTCGATTTTATCGCGAACAATCGTGTGGCTGCTATTTTCCCCGAAACCAACTTGAGCACCGATAGCTTGAATAAAGTGATCGAAACGGCACGCAAATTGGGAGGGAGTGTGAAACTCTCCCCGATCCCTATTTACGGGGATACTCTCGGCGAGGCGGGCTCCGGCGCCGAAACCTACATTCAAATGGTACGTCATAATGCCGCGGTGATTTATGATGCGCTCAGTGAGGAGACATAATGAATAGTGTTGAAGTGGAAAATATCAGTGTGGCTTACGATGACAAACCGGTGGTATGGAACGTTTCTTTTTCCCTCCCGAAAGGGGCCATCCTCGGCATAGTCGGGCCCAACGGCGCAGGAAAAAGCTCGCTCATCAAAGCGCTCGTCGGACTGGTGAAGCCCCAGAGCGGGAGTGTGCGCTTTTCGGGAAAAAGTTTCGAGCAAGCTTACAAAAGTGTTGCCTACGTTGGCCAGAGAGCTTCTGTTGACTGGAATTTTCCGATCACGGCGATTGAGGTGGTGCTCATGGGGGCTTATGTGCAAAAAAGGTGGTGGTTTTCCCCCTCGGTTGAACAGAAAATGCGCTCCCATGCTCTCCTCGATCGCCTCGGAATCCTCCCGTACGCACACAAAGAAATCCGTAATTTATCGGGCGGCCAGCAGCAAAGGCTCTTTATCGCGCGCGCGCTCATGCAAAAGGCGGAGGTGTATATCTTCGACGAGCCTTTTGTCGGCATCGACTCGGCCACCGAAGAAGTGCTGGTAGGCATTTTTGCAGAACTGAGGAAGGAAGGGAAGACGATCATCATTGTTCATCACGATTTAGCGAGCGTGCAAGCCTATTTCGACTACCTTCTCCTCTTAAACCGGCGTCCCATTGCTTTTGGTCCCGTTCAAGAAGTATTTACCAAAGAGGCACTTATGGCAACGTACGGCACTCAAAGTCGGATTTTTGAAGAGGTGATTGCACGCAGCGTGCAACTGGAACAGGGAAAATTATGATTTCATTGTGGGAGCTTTTTACCAGTCCCCTTTACCAAACGGCAACGCTCGGCTGTCTTTTCGTGAGCCTATTTGCCGCTTTTGTCGGCAGTTTTGTCTACCTGAAAAAAAGGGTGCTCATTGCCGAAACGGTTTCTCATGCCGCCTACCCCGGACTTGTTGTCGGAGCTTTACTTGCGGGGTCTTTCGGAGAGGGTGTGCTTTTTCAGTGTGCCGTCCTTGGCGGCGCGCTTATTTTTGCCTTGCTCGGAATGAAGACGGTGATCTGGCTAGAAAAAAAATTCCGATTTTCCGCCGACAGCGCCCTGTCGTTTGTTCTCACCGCCTTTTTGGGGGTGGGAATCCTCATGGCATCAAAGTTGCAATTCCTGTATCCGATCGCATATCAAAAAATCCAGATTTTCCTTTTCGGCCAGGCGGCTACCATCACCTGGATGCATATTGGAATGTATTCTTTCTTTACGCTCGCCTTGGGTGTCTTTGTCATGTTCAGTTTTACACGTATCAAAATCACCCTTTTTGATACGACATTTGCAACGGCGACCGGACTCGGCGCTCACCGGATCGATCAGGCGATTCTTGCTTTGGTGAGCATCGCCGTCGTGCTCGGACTACGGAATGTCGGGGTGGTGCTCATGG
>MGLW01000020.1:18183-35301 GCA_001794905.1 Chlamydiae bacterium RIFCSPHIGHO2_12_FULL_49_11 | reverse complement strand
GATGGTTGCTCCTGCCGTGTTTGCCCGTTTTTTTACCCGTTCGCTCCTTCCCTTTTGCCTCCTTTCCCTTGTGGTCGGGGGCGTGAGCGCCCTTTGCGGCATGATGCTCTCCCTCAATCTTTCGACATGGATTCAGAATGAGCTTGGACTGCGCTGGACGGTGGCAAGCGGCCCCATGATTGTGATTGTTGCTTCGATGCTCGCCTTGTGCGGAATTTTGTTTGGCACGAAACGGGGTTACTTTGTTGAAACGGTGCGCAAATGGCGCTTCCAATACAAGCGGAATGAAGAAAACGTGATCAAACTCTTTTTTTACGATGATGCGATGTATTCCTTTGCCAAGCTGCATGAGAAACTCGGCATGGGGAAACCGCTGCTCAGATTGATTTTGTTCTTTTTTATGCGGCGCGACTGGTTGATTATGGAAGGCGGAGCGTACAAAATTACCTCTCTCGGTGCTCGAGAGGCCCGACAAATTGTGCGCAGACACAGACTCTGGGAAAGTTTTCTTGCTGAGGCCCTCAGCGTGGACGTGCGGCAGGTGCATCAAAGTGCCAACGAAATGGAACACATTTTGACCCGTGAAATCGAACGGGAGATCGAAAAAGCCCTTGATGGCACGATGCTCGATCCGCACAGCCGTACTATTCCGGAGGAGTGCTGAGATGCTATCGTACCGCGGCAGCCATTTTTTTGATTTTTTTGTCGTTATGGCAAAACGGCTTTTCGGTTTTTTTTCCGGCACCGTGCAAACCCTTGCAGGGGATGAAGTGCAAATATGCATCCTCGTTTGCCTCGGAGCGGCGGCAGCGCTTCTGGGAACGTTTTTCTTTTTGAAGAAATCCCTCATGGTGATCAACAGCATCTCCCATACTGTTTTGTTCGGGATCAGCATCACGGCCGTCATAATCCGGATTGTGCTCGGCCGCACCATCGAAATCGATGCCATGCTCACCCTCACCGAAATGATGCTCGCCTCTTTATGTACTGCGACTCTGACGTTGTGGCTGATCCGTTTTTTTGTCAAAAAATTGCGCATGCAGGAAGATGCCGGCATCGGTTTCGTGTTCACCTTCCTGTTCGCGCTCGGCCTTGTTCTGATCACTCTCATCGCGCGCAATACCCATATCGGCACCGAAGTGATCATGGGAAATCTTGACCTTGTTCATCCCCATGACATCGCAGTCTGTGCACTCACCTTTGCGGCTGCCCTCTCCTTCGTCGCTTTTTTTTATATTCCGCTCACAACCCGCGCTTTTGATGCCGGTTTCGCGGGAGTGGCGCGGACCGATTTTGCCTTTCAAGAATTTTTACTCACACTAGTTTCCGGGTTTATCGTCGTGATCGGGTTTCGTGTTGTTGGCGTCGTAGCTCTTTTAGGACTGTTTGTGCTGCCGCCCATGATCGCACGACGGTTTACTTCCAGCGTGAAAACCATGCTCGGAGCGGCGGTGATGATTTCTACGGCGACCTCGATCTGTGCCGTTGCCCTTTCTCGCCATATTTTGTCGGCATATCATACCGCTCTTTCCACTTCGGGAATGCTTGTGACTCTGCAGGCGCTTGTTTTTCTGTTTTCGCTTGCCCCTTCCCGAAAAGAGGGAAAAGAGAAGAGCATCGCATGAAGAGAGTGGTCATTTTCGGTTCAACCGGACAGATCGGGCAAAGTGCTCTTTCGGTCATTAAAGAGTCTCCGGATCTGTTTCGCGTTGCCGGTCTTTATGCCCACTCGAATGAGGCGCTGCTCAAGCAGCAGAGTGCCGAATGCGGCGGCGCCCTTACAGGCCTCCTCGAAAAGGGGAATGCAGCGTTTTGTGGCGTTGTCGGAATGCCGGAGATGCTCGATCAGGCACTTCCGGACATCGTGATTTTCGCTTTCCTCAAATCGGTGTCCCTCGCGGCACTCCTCCTTTCTCTAAAAATGGGGGTTCGGTGCCTTTTGGCAAACAAAGAGCTCCTTGTTTCGGCGGGAAAACTCATTATGGAAACGGCCGAACGGTACCACAATCCCGTTATTCCGATCGATCATGAACACGGAGCCATTTTTCAATGCCTTCTCGGAGAAAAACAAGCAGCGGTGCGAGAGGTGATACTCACTGCATCGGGCGGTCCTTTTCTCTATACCGACGCCAAAGATCTGGAAGAGATCACGCCTGAGCTTGCCTATCGCCATCCTCACCTGCAAATGGGTAAGCGCGTGGCGGTGAATTGTTCAACTCTCATGAACAAAGGATTGGAAATGATCGAGGCACAACGCCTTTTCGGGCTTCTTCCCGGACAGATAAAGGCGGTAATTCACCCCGAAAGCATCGTACAGAGTCTCGTGACTTTTGAGGACGGATTTACCAAAGCCGTTTTAGCACCCCATTCGCTCGCTCATCCCCTCCGTTATGCCCTCCATTTTCCCCATCGTGCTTCCTCTATGCCGGGCCTGGATTTTTCCCCCGGCATGAAATTGCAATTTTTTCCTCCCGATCTTCAAAAATTCCGTTGTCTTGCTCTTGCACAGCATGCCATGCACCTCGGAGAGAGCGCCCCGTGTTTTTTATCGAGTGCAAATGAGGTATTGGTTGATCGATTTTGTCGAGGTGAGTTAAAGTGGTTAGCGATAGGTGAAAAGTTGGAAGGTTTGCTCCAAAAACATACTCTCTCAAAATTGGACACTCTCGAAAGTATTTTTGAAACCGAGAGGATGGGAGCCGAGAGCGCCCGAAAGGAATAAATGATAGGAACAGGAAATCTCACAAATATTCTTCTCGCCCTTCTAGGACTTGGGTTTCTCGTTTTCATCCATGAGCTTGCCCATTTTATCGTGGCAAGGCGCAATAAGATGCGCATCGAAGTGTTCAGCATAGGAATGGGCAAGCCGATTTTCTTTTGGCATAAGGACGGCGTGCGCTGGCAAATCGGAATCTTGCCGTTCGGAGGCTTTGTCAAAATTGCCGGCGATACGGCGGAAAAAGGAGTTGATCCACGCTCCATTCCCGACGGGTTTTTTGGAAAGACGCCCTGGCAAAGGCTTAAAGTTGCTCTTGCAGGACCTGTGATCAATATCTTCTTTGCTCTCATTGCTTTTACTTTGATTTGGATGTACGGAGGGCGCGATCAAGCCTTTTTTGAACATACCAAAATCGTCGGCTGGATTGACCCCAAGTCGGAGCTTTATGAAAAGGGGATCCGTCCCGGTGATGCTATCAGCGAGTATGACGGCCGTCCCTACCAAGGATACAAAAGCCTCATGTATTCGAGTGTGACTGCCGGAAGCGAAGTCCCTATTACCGGAACAAAAATCCAATACCTCACGGGAATTCAATCGCCGTATACGTACAATCTTGCCCCCTATCCCGACAGCTACCACGGTACCGAGTTTCAGACAATCGGCGTTCTTTCGCCGGCACGCCTCTTCAAGTTTGACGGCTTTGATGCCTCCGGCGAGCTTGATGCTCCTCTTTACAAATCCGGCATCCAAAAAGGGGATTACGTCGTTTGGATCGATGGTGAAGTGATTTTCTCTCTTCCGCAAATCCAAAGCATCGTGAACCGTAATGCGGCTCTTGTGACGGTGGAAAGAGGCGGAAGTACGATTCTTGCGCGCGTGCCGCGTACCTACATTTCCGATCTCGCACTGGGAGTCGAAGAGAGGCAGGAGCTTTTGGATACCAAACACGAAGCGAAGATCGGCGGTCTGGAAAGCACTTACATCACCCTTCCTTATGAGCTGGATGCGAGCCTTACGGTTAAAAAAGCGGTCAACCTGGTAAAAACCCCGAGTTTATTGCAGGAAGAGAAGATTGCGCCGGTTCAGCCGACAGGAAGGGAGGCACTCGATGAGTCCCTTTTGCCGGGAGACAAAATTGTGGCAGTCTATGGGGAGCCCGTCCATCTTCCCAGTGAACTTGCGCAAAAACTGCAAGAGCGCAGAGTACTCGTGGCAGTAGACCGTCCCGAAGAACATTTCCGATTTACCTCGGTCAATGAAGATGAAATCTTCCGTACCAAGTTTGACTGGAAGCATCTCTCTGAGCTCGTCCGGAATCTCGGAGTGCGAGATGTGCATAATGTTGGTACAGTCCATCTCTTGAAGCCCATTGTACCGATCACCCTCGAAGATTTCAGGAAAGTTTCCGACCGATCCACTCTTGCCGAAAAGGCAAAGCGGCCCTATGAACTCTTTTCCCGTCCGACCTATTATATTTTCGTAGGATCGCGCATTGCAGACCAGAAAGTACTCTACAACCCTCCGCCTCTTGTCGTCTTCAAAGAACTTGTGGCGGAAACCTACCACACCCTTGGTTCACTCTTTCGCGGCCATCTTAATCCCAAGTGGCTCTCAGGTCCCGTCGGCATCATGAAAGTGATGCATGACCGTTTCGGACTTGGAGTCAAAGAGGCGGTCTACTGGCTTGGCCTCATTTCCCTCAACCTCGGTCTTATCAATCTTCTTCCCATCCCTATGCTCGACGGAGGGCACATCTTCTTTTCCCTTTGGGAAATCGTAACTCGGAAGAGACTTTCCCCGGGCCTCATTCAAAAAATCACAATGCCTTTCATGGTACTCCTCATCGGCTTCTTCCTCTTCGTCACTTACCACGACCTCCTCCGTCTCTTCAAATAGGGAGACGGAATTTTCCTCGAGATTTTTATTGGAGTTTTGTTATAATTGTCCAAAACGAGGTTTTCCATGCATCCTATTTTGCCTTCTCTGACAAGAACACTTCCCTTTCCTCTGAAGAATGGGTCTCACACTCGCAAGCCTGCTGTTATGGACTGTATCGTTCTTTGTGTTGCATCCGCCGCTTTACGAGCCGGCTCGGGCGTTAATGACGTTAAGCCGGTTGTTTCTCCGCCGGCCGGGCAAATCAATTTGATGACACGCCCTACCGACTTGTATTCTCTGAAGAAATTATATCAAGTTCAAGCAGAGCACTCGTACCCCTTTGAGAGGAATTTCTTTGAGGCAATGATGAAACTGTGCGACCATTATGAAAAAAAAATGAAAGCTCACAACTGCGGCCCTCAGATTTTTTCTGGGTTCCAGGAGGTGGCGCATCGTGAGTTTAAGATAGCTGCTGCCCGAATATTGGCTGCTCAGATGACGTACCTTCTATCACAACCGTCCCCCGCTTTGACAAACCAGCAGCCCCCCTCGGTTCCTTCCACCGGTCAACCCCAGCAGCCCCCTCCTTACGCTGATGATTCGGACAGTGAAAGCTAGGGCGTGTGTCGTCGATTAATTAATTTCCCCTTGTTAAAAGGTGGCAAAGTAGGTCATAGCTCCTCCGCGGAAGGCAGCGGCGTTTTTGCCGAAGAGGGAAAGGTAACCGCTTGCGATAAAGCCGCTCGTTGGCGAGATGTTGAGCCCAAAGCCGGGAGTAAGATAGGCCAGATAGGAGTCGTTCGCATTCAGATCTAAAAGGGCTCCCGTATCGTCCATTCCCGGATAGCCGCGGAATTTCACGTTCCCCTGATAATTGAAGGCAAAATCACACGCGATTTCAATGAGTTCGGTAAGGCCGACTTGAAATGAACCTGTGAAGGTAAGCACGGTCTTGGGATAAAAAGTGCCGTTTGTTTCGGGTACGCCGCCGTAATAGCTGACACCATGCGTCTTGCGTTTTGTTTGCCACGACCAGGAGATGTTTGTCGTGATCATGAAAAATTTAAACCCCTTTTTCGGAAGGTAGGTCCATTCGGTGAAAATGAAGGGGCCCGTCTGGAAAGAGCCGTTAGTGCTCGCTTGCAAATTAGACCAATTCGGATTTAGAGCATCGTATCTTCCTGTGGGGAAGGCTTCGAAAAGACCCAGGAGGATGGCAAATAACGTTTGTTCCCACGTTTTTGCCACAAGCTGGTAGCCCAGGTAAAGAAATGTAGAGGCAAACTCACACGCAGCATGAGATCGTTGCGCATTGACATCGACCTGGAACAAGACATCGATTTCCCAATTGGGGTAAAATCCGTATTGCAAATACAGTTGAGTGAACGTAAGGGTGGTACTCGGGGCCGCTTCGAATTTTCCCGAATTGGAATAATCGCCGTACCCATTGCTCATATAGAAATACGGTTGAATGATGAGCGATTTATAGTCTTCCACATAGCCGTCAAAGGCAACGAGATTGCCCGTGTTCGGAGGCATCTGGAGCTTCGCCACGGTTTTGGAGGGAGTGCTCGATGCGGAATCATCCTTTGCGCATAGGAAAGCGGACAAGGATATGTTGATACCGGCTATCAATACTAAGTTTGGTACAAACATCGAAACATTTTCCTTGTTTCCTTTTACGATTTTTTGTATCGAAAAATCAGAAATAGGGCAAGTTCCATTTGGCAAAGATTGACGATTTGACAAAAGATTTGGTCGATTTGCTGGAAGAGATTTTGCTGGATGTGCCCAAATCAGTGAACGGCAATAAAAGCGCTTCACAACGGATTCGAACTAAAACGGTACGGCTTTCCAAACTCACCAAAGCCTGGCGCCGCGTGTCTCTTGAAACAGAACAAAAACGTGTCCGTAAAAAATAAGGAGCGCCCCGAAGGGCGCACCTCATGCGTTTTTACTCTTCTTTTTTATCGTCCATGACTTCAACTTCGGCTTCTTCGATATCGTCCCCGGGTGCTGCAGCACTATTTTCTTGTGCCTGCGGACCCCCTTGACGACTCATCGATTCTCCGATTTTTTGGATGACCCGGCTGAGTTCATCTTTTGCATTTCGGATCGAATCGATATTATCGGTTTTCATTGCCTCTTTGGCCGCCTCGATTTTAGACCGGATTTCATCCGCAACGTTTGCAGGGATTTTGTCCTTGTAATCGGTAAGCGACTTTTCTGCACGGAATACAAGCGCATCGGCTTCGTTCTTCACGTCGATTTTTTCCCGCATTTTGCGGTCTTCTTCTTTATGAGACTCGGCCTCGTTGATCGCTTTTTGGATTTCGGCATCGGAGAGTCCCGATGAAGCTTCGATCCGGATTTTTTGTTCTTTTCCGGTCGACTTGTCTTTGGCCGAAACGTGCAAAATGCCGTCGGCATCGATGTCGAAAGCGACCTCGATCTGCGGCGTGCCGCGCGGTGACGGCGGAATATCGGTGAGGTCGAACTGACCGATCATCCGGTTATCGCGGGCAAGCTCACGCTCGCCTTGCAAGACTGAAATCGTCACGGCGGGCTGGTTATCGGCAGCCGTCGAGAAGACTTGCTTTTTCTGTGTCGGGATTGTCGTATTGCGCTCGACGATTTTGGTCATCACGCCGCCCATCGTCTCGATTCCGAGCGAGAGGGGAATGACGTCGAGCAGCAGCACATCTTTGACATCGCCGGTCAGGACTGCACCCTGGATTGCAGCACCGATCGCGACCACCTCATCGGGGTTTACCCCTTTGTGCGGCTCTTTTCCGAAAATTTTGCGCACTTTTTCCTGCACCATCGGCATCCGCGTCATACCCCCGACGAGAATGATTTCGTCGATTTGGGAAGCGGAGAGGCCGGAGTCTTTGAGGGCTTTCAAGCAGGGGGACTCAGTTTTATCGACCAGGTGTCCGACCAGACTTTCGAGCTTTGCCCTTGTGAGGGTAAAGTTCAAGTGTTTGGGTCCCGAAGCGTCCATCGTGATGAACGGCTGGTTGATTTCGGTCGAGTTTGTTCCCGACAGTTCGATTTTGGCTTTTTCTGCCGCATCGCGGAGGCGCTGCAGCGCCATTTTGTCTTTTGATAGATCGACTCCCGTCTCCTGCCTGAACTCTTTAAGGAGCCATTGCAAGATCGCTTCGTCGAAGTCGTCGCCGCCGAGGTGGGTGTCTCCATTCGTTGCAAGCACTTCGAATACTCCCTCTCCAATTTCTAGGATCGAGATATCGAACGTACCGCCGCCGAGGTCGTAGACGGCTACCTTTTGGTCTTTCCCTTTCTTGTCGAGACCGTAAGCGAGCGCTGCCGCCGTCGGTTCGTTGATGATACGCTTTACGTTCAGCCCGGCGATTTTACCCGCATCTTTTGTGGACTGGCGCTGCGAATCGTTGAAGTAAGCGGGAACGGTGATAACCGCTTCGGTCACTTCTTCACCCAGGTAGTTTTCGGCCGCTTCTTTGAGCTTGGCGAGCACGTGGGCGCCGAATTCTTCGGGAGAGTACGCTTTGCCGTTGATTTCGATTGCCGCTTTACCGCCGCTGCCTGAAACGACTTTATAGGCGACCATTTTTAGTTCGGACGAGACTTCGTTGTAGTTGCGTCCGATAAAGCGCTTGGCCGAGTGGACCGTATTTTCGGGGTTTGTGACTGCCTGCCTTTTGGCGGGGATGCCAACGAGACGCTCTGCTCCTTTGAAAGCAACGACCGACGGTGTTGTTCTGCCCCCTTCCTGGTTGGTGATCACTTTGGCCTCACTGCCCTCCATGACGGCGACGCACGAGTTTGTCGTTCCAAGGTCGATCCCGATGATTTTTTTACTTTTTTTTCTTTCAGCCATGATGTTTCTCCTTATCTTCGGCGGGGATTATTTTTGCCTTCGAGACTTTCACTTTCGCGGGGCGAATGATCCGCTCCCCATGCTTGTAACCGCGCATGATCTCTTGGAGAACAATGCCGGGCCGGCATGAGTCAGTTTCTTCGGCTTCAATCGCCTCGTGAAAGTGAGGGTCAAAGGGTTTTCCTTCCGATGCAAAAGCAAAAATCCCATGATTTTCTAATACTTCATTGAACTGGTCGGCGATCATTTTGAAGCCGACAGCCCAGTTTTTGATTTCATCCGACATATTGTCGGTGTATTTGAGGGCGCTCAAAAAATTATCGAGGGGGAGCAAAAATTCGCGGAGCATGTTTTCGATCGCAAACGAAATCATTTCCTTTTTTTCCTGAATCAGCCGCTTGCGCATATTTTCCATTTCGGCAAGGGTTGACATGTACTTGGCACGCGCCGAATTTAGCTCTTCCGATAGATGTTCCACTTTTTCCTTGAGGAGCGCCGCGTAGGAAGATTCCTCTTTGTCCTGTTCAAGGGTTGTTTCTTCTTTCTCCGGTTCCTGAGAAATTTTTTCATTATCCATTATGAGTCTCTTCTTGTTTTATAAGTTATTTCCGCAGTAGTTTTATGTTGGTCCAGGGTTTGGGGACGAAATTCCCGATACGAGAGCTTGTATTTTTCCACCGTGAGGGATAATTTTTGTCCCATAAATTCGGCGAAAGTGTGCAATTTGGCAAAAACTCCCGGGTAATCGAGCCTATCGGGGCCGAGAAGGAGGATGACGCCGGCCGGTTTTCCCTGGATGGAATAGGCAAGCCCGACAACACCGGCCACATGCGGCGGCAGAATGAAAGGTGCTAAGTCGTCGCCGATCCAATAAGCAATCCTGCCCTCTTCCAGTGTTGCCTTGGCAAATTGGCGCACATGGCGGATATTTTCAAACAGGCCAAGGGTGTTTGCCAAGATGCTCGGGTCGTGAAATTCAGGGTGGGTCAGAAGCTTGGAGAAGCCGGTCCTGTACACATCTTCGTATTCGAAGTGGGTGAAAGAGATGAAGTGGCGCAAGATGATTTCATTGTAGGCATATTTGGCAAACTCTTCCTCATCGGGGGACATTTCGGGTTTATTCTCTCCGGAAAGCCTGTAGGCAAAATAGTCTTCAATCCGCTTTAAGGAAAACGAGCTGAGTTTGCGATGCAAGTATAGAACTTCGGTATTGATCAGGCCGAATTCCGAAATGATGACGCAGAGCGCCCTTTTTTCGTCGAGACTGAGGATACGGATTTTGGACACGAAGTCCTGATCGAAGCGGGGAGATGCGAGAAGGACGGCACACCCGGTCATTTCACTGAGAACTTCGATGCTCTTTTGGAAGTATTTGGAAAACTGTTTCGTATCACTGAGCAAGACCGATTCGAGAAGGAGGCGATCGGCTTTGAGAAGGGTGTGGTGGCGGAGAGATTTTTCTGCAAACATCCTGAAAGCGGCATGGGTGGGAACCCGCCCTCCCGAAATATGGTGTTGTTTCAAAAGTCCCTTTTTTTCTAGCAACGCGAAGTAATTCCGGATTGTGGCCGAACTGATATGGGAAAATCCCTGCTCTTTCAAGGTATTGGAGCCTACCGGCCTGCCGTCCTTGAGATATAGGGAAACAAGACCCATAAGAACTTCCAGCTCTTTCTGTTCCTTCGACGATTTTTGCATAGATTTCCTTTCGCAACCACTATTCTACAAAAAGGGGAAAAAGAAGGCAAGAAAATTTAGCAGTCAAGTTATTTGACTGCTTATCTAATGACGCAAATTACTTAATATAAATATGATATCAATGCAGAAACCCAAACGGTCAATAGCCGGGTTACTCTGCCGATTGTCTATGAGAACCTCTTTCCTGTCTTGTGAGATCTGTCGCTCCCGCTTCCTCTGATAGATGCCGTCTTACTCGGCTCTCATATAGACGAAGCCGATCTTCAATCTGACGTCGCAGGTCGGTATCTTCGTACACATCCTCACGTCTGACCACACGTCTCGTCATCGGTGAAGTAAGAGGAGCGTTCGTATTTTCACAAGTCCGAAACCATTCCTCTAATTTGGCGCGTTCATAAGGCTCATATGCATCATTACGAATGCGAACGGGAAACCGTATGGGGGTGGAAGATATGGGACATTCATGTTCCGCAAAGAAGGGATCAAGATATAACTCTTCCGGAATGGTGTTTGAGTTTGCAAGATCTATCCCGTCATAGTCGGCATTTGCAATGCCGGCCCCTCGTGGTTGAAAAGCGGGTCCGGCCGCCCTCGCCGCGACTTGAACAGATCGGGTTCTTATCCCTTGACGCAGCAGTTTCATCAAGTCAGGGCTCCGAAGGGTATCTTCAATCGGTGTCAAACAGTTGCCAATTGCTTCACCTGTTGATCCCGGGCCTCTCATACGGCAGGCGGTACGAACCGTCGCAATAAGGTGAGTGACAGAAATACGCGCCAGTTTTGCTGCTCTTTCTTCATCCGAAGCGGGTTCTTGAAGTATTGTCGGTATCCGCCATGATAGATCGCTAGACAACAATTGTGTCAGTCTTGCTACAAATTCCGTTTTTCGGCAAGCAGGATTCTGCCCATTCAGCGCACACCCTAATGTTAAGACTTTCAAGGCAATATCCACTTTGTGATCTGTTTCATACCCCGCTGCGGGAGTGGTTGTGATGTCATTTACTAACCCGGCTGCTTCTTCCATTACACGTAACGTATTGCACAATCGTGCCCCGTATTCTAATGCTTTAGCTATTACTGACATAAGACCTCCTTGGTTTAGTCAATGTGTTTGTGGCAAAGAATGAGATTCTCCTGCACTGCAGGGCGGAATTCGTTGATGCCATAATGGTCAAGCTGCAGTATAATGTGCTGCAAAATCTCACGAAGGGGGCTGCGATCATCCCCTTCTTTCCGTTGATTTTTTTGTATGTGGTAAGTGTATAGTAACTGAATTATTTCACATTCGGGTATTTGGATTTCGAAAGACCGTTCCAGATCTTTCACATCGTCATGTAATTTCAGATGGTGTCGAAGTATTTCATCGGATAAAGGGTTGTCAAAATGCGTTAGATCAGACAAAGCTGCAACTATTTTTCGCTTTGCTAAATTACGCAATTTGGCGATGCAGGTGGAGGAAAAACCCTGAAAAACAGTTCGAAATCCGGATAAAGCATCCATTGCCTGAGGGTCGCGTAGAAACAAATTTCCTGCTGATGAAAATTGGGACACAAATTCCAAATAGCTATCCCCGAATTTTCTGAATAATTTAATGATTTCGTGGATGTCACTCGCAACATTGAGTATACGGTCGTCTATATCCATGCTTGCGTACAAGACATCAATAAGATATTGCCAATTCTCCGCTTCAGGGGTGAAAGGCAGCAATCGGCCTTGAATGGCACTACACTCTAATACTTGTGCATCGGTTCCGGGTAACCGGATTCTGTTGAGCAATTGAACCGCGTTTCCGTACGTATCAATCAGAACATTTGGGTTTTGTATGCGGGTCTCTAAAAGGTTTCTGAACGTTCTCGAGATACTATCTGCTTCTTGTCTTGTAAAATTGGTTTGAGCGAGAACTGTACCGGATGAAGAGGTTAATGTAGCCGTTATTGCTATTAATATTTCCGGCACTATCATGGCACTTCCTGCAATCGTAAATAGCCGATTCATCGGGATCTTCGATCGATGTACAACTACCGCAAACCCAATCAAAATGGGAAGCAAGACAACCAATAATTCGGGTTGTTCATGCAGTTTCTTTCTAAGAGCAGAAGATTTCATAACAAGATCACGCTGCAGGTTAGCCAGGTACCGGAGCGCTTCAGGAGGGATCTGTTCTATTAGTCGCGTGCAAAATTGCACAAGTTTCGTTTGCAGTATTTGGTTGCAACCTAATTTGATCCAGTAACTTGCGCTTTCCGGAGTGTTCTGATAGACCCCTTGCAACAAAAAACCAAGATGCCTGAGTGAAACGTCGGATGAGGAACATGTGTTATCGATGTAACTAAAATAGAGTGGTTGACATATCTCGACTAGGAGTTTCAAGGAAAGAGGCGTATCTTTTACTTTTGCATCGTGTGCCAATTCAGCGGATTCGGCAGCAGAACGTGTAAGCAAAGCGCTTGCCATTATAAATTCATCGCCTTTTAAGGCGGCACCGGTCGCAACTAGGTCGGCAAGTACTGCAAATCCGTTGAATGCAACGGTTACTTTTTCGTCTGTTGTACTGAGCCGATTTTCATCATAACGTTTTTTCACATCGGACGCGTACGTATATAATCTCTCCCCGGTTTTAACGATGCGAAAGAAACCGTAAATGACCGTCAAACCTCTGGAAATGACCGCAAGTGCCACAAGAACACCCTTTTTGGACTTGGTAAGAAAGTGTACCAAAAAATACATATTTCTTGTATATATTTTTACAATAACTTTGTTGTCAGGTCGGAGATGATGTGGGGCAAGATGTCGAGAATGGAGGGGGTCCAGTCGAGGCCGCGTTTGTAGATGAGGTTCGCGGCGATGTAGCTGCTGATCATGGCTTTTTTGTGAATGTCGGGGATGTGGGTGAGGATGCGTCCTTCAAAATGTGTGCGGAAGAAGGGAAGGTTGTAGAGGAAAAGGCATCTGTTGAGAGGATCGTTCGGATCGGAGGAGAGGGTGACCGGTTCGAGGCCGGAGAGAATCCTGTACATGAGGTCGTTGATCTTTTCCGATAGCTCGTCCGAAATTTGGGTGAGGGGCTTTTTTGTCGCGAGGTACGTGTGCAGTAAAAGCCGGGCTTCGTCTTCGGCTTTAATGCGGATGAAATCGAGAATTTCGGGCATGAAAGTGGTTTTGTATTTGAGAAATTCCGCATCGGTGAGGATGAGGCCGGACAGAACCTCCAGGGAAGAGCAAATGACCCCTCCCTTGTTTGCGGAGCTGTCTTTGATGATGAGAACTCCCTTGGTTTCCAGGGCGCGGCGTGCTTCGGGAGTGAGATAGAGATTGGCTCCCTCAATGATCGCTTTCGAGGTGGGCTCTCCGCTTGCGTCAAGAAAATCTTTCCAGTTGCCCAGATTGAGGGTGCGCGGACGCCCCCCTGCCGGGATGAAAATGTCGGTCGCGGTTTGGTGTAGATTGTGGCTGAAAAGGTAATGGGTATCACTGCCGCTCAGCCATTCTTCGTGAAGTAGACCCTTTTCCTTCCGTGTGCATAGCGTCAATTGGGTATACGGGACCTCTTCTTTCTTCTTCTCGAGGTCAAGGAGAAAACCTCCGTCGGAAAGTTTTCGTGTAGGATAATGGGAAAGAGGTTTTCCCGTTTTGAAAAGGGAAACCATTTCTTTCAGGTCGAGGCCGCCGGGATCAAAGACGGTTCCCGAAATGTCGGTGACGGCAATCAGTTTGGCTGTATGAGGATAGTGTTTATAGAGGTTGTAAATCTGGTTTCCTGCGACATCTCCGTCAGGGCCTCCCGAAATTTTGACGGTAAAGGGGGCTTTATATGGGTCGATCCCCAAAAAAAGGAGTACTTCATGCATGTAGGTGTTTACGGTCAGCGAAGTGACGCCGTATTCTTTATGATTGATTCCGTAAGTCGGTTTGCTAGAGATGAACGCTTTGAGAGGTTTGTATCCCGTACGTTCGGCATGGTCGGCAATCCATTCGATCATCACGTTGTGCATATTTTCATCGGGGCCTAAGTAGAGATATTCGGGTTTTTTGTAATAGTCGACGATGTCTCGCGCTTTGAGCACTCCCGCATCGTCACAGTTGACGAGGGTGAGTAAGGAGTACACATAGGAGCGCTGACTTTGGTAAAGGTAAATGAGGCGCTGTTCTTTGTGAAAGGCGGTGGTTTTCTCTTCGATCTCATCTTCCGAAAATTCGGAATTTTGAAGCTCGCGGCGGTAAATTTCGGTTTCGGTGCCGATCTCTTCGAACGCTTCGATGAAGATGATCCCCTTTGCTCCCCCCTCGGGAATGTCTTTGTTTTTCTTTTGCTGGGTAAAGGCGAGTTGATAACATTCGTGGAAAATGTTGGAACGCTCCCACCGGGCCTGTTCAATGCGGGAAGGAAGAACGGTGCGCAGCCCGCCTCGCGAAAGATCTCTGAAGCGCACGTGGAATCCGATGAACGATTTGCCTTTGAAAAAGAAGATGGCAAAAGGAATTTCCGGAAAAACTGTTTCGGTGTTGTAAGGAAGGGCACGGAGAATATCAGGAGCAAGACGCACTGCGAGCGCACTTTTGTTATTCCGGTAAAAGTTGGTTTTGAGAGTGTTGTCGATGAGGAAGAGGCACGTTTTGAGGACATTTTTGCGCCGCGTGTCTATCACCACATTTCCGGTGTCGAGCTTTTCCAGAAGTCGGAGCGTTTCTGTTTTGGTTGTTTCATAGAGGGAAAAATCGCGTCGTATGGGGTGGAACTTTTGCTCGAAAGCGTCAAGGAGGCGGATCGAGAGTTCGGGATGCCGGCACAACGCCTCTTCAATATGGATCAGGCTGTATTCGTTGGCATCGTGGTGGAGGAGGAACTGGTGGGAGAGGTCGCGCAGCATACGAAGAAAGTTGGCAAGGTTGCCGCGGATCAGGCTAGGAGTCACGAATACCGTTTCGATGACGTCGCCGTCTTCAAAGTATTTGAGGGTGGCAAGTTCTTGCAGCATGTCTTGTACATTGGTCACTTCCCATACCGCACGATCGCTTTTCCCGTGGAGTTCAAGCGACATGAGGAGTACCGACTCGGAGGAGGGTAGTTTGACATAACCGGCCGAAACTTTCTGCATCGTGACGTCATGGCGAAACAGCATTTTGGCAAGACGGTACAAAAAATTCGCTTTCGGCGTATTTTTCCAGGCGAGCACAATTTGCATCGATGGAAGTTTTTCCTTTGCCCCGTTCCAATTTTTGTTCATCT
The DNA here is from genome assembly GCA_001794905.1 of Chlamydiae bacterium RIFCSPHIGHO2_12_FULL_49_11. Lineage (GTDB taxonomy): Bacteria > Chlamydiota > Chlamydiia > Chlamydiales > 2-12-FULL-49-11 > 2-12-FULL-49-11. The sequence goes on along the minus strand of MGLW01000020.1, from coordinate 19,917 downwards.
TGCATTCGTATTGGATGTAGTCGCGTGTTGTAGCGCGGTAAAACATGTCGAAGAGTAGAGAGAGCGTTTCCGTTGGGAGGGAGTGTAAAAGCTCGGCCGGTAAAGAGGAGAGGAGAAAATCAAATCTTTCTCTTGTGAGCTCGGGGTTTCGCGACCGGATTTCCTCAAATATGTCGACCGTTTTCCCGCTTTCCTTGGGTTTTCCCATCTCGGCTTCGGTAAAGTGAATCATGGCGATGCGCAAATTGGCGTCGATGCCCGGAAGCGGCGGCGGCTCGTCGGAAATGAAAGTTTGATAGCTTTTTATGCCGACAAAGTTGAAGTGCTGAAGAATTTGCATGTCGGAGCGAAGCGAGTCTTCGCAGAGGACAATCGAAAATTTCCGGAAGTGGATTTCAATAAATTTGCGCTGGAGGTGAAGCCCCATCAGGTTGTGGGCGATTGTCATCCGCTTTGAAAAGCTGCACTCCTCGAAGAACGTCTTCGGCATATGGCGCTCCAGCCACCTGTAACACTTTTCAAAAAGAAGTCCTTCCTGCTTAAGAGCATACTTAATTGCATCTTCGTCATCCCGAGCCATACTTTTAACATATGAATCGGGTTATTTTTGGAGAAGCCTTAATGAATTCAAACCGACGATAACGGTACTCCCTTCGTGCAGGATTACCGCAAGCCACAGAGGAATAATCCCCGCGATGGAAAAGGTGGTAGCAAAAAGAATGACGAAGAGGGCAAGGGAAAGGTTTTGTTTGACGATCCGTGCGGTGCTTCGCGCTTTCTTGAAGAGCCAGCCGATGATGGTGATTTCATCTCTGAGGAGCACGATATCGCTCGCTTCGATCGCGCTATCGGAACCGATTTGTCCCATGGCAATTCCGACATGGGCGGCAGTAAGGGCGGGGGAGTCATTGATGCCGTCTCCGATCATGGCAAGGGACTCTTTGTGTGATAATTCTTTGATGATACGGAGCTTATCTTCCGGTTTCAGTCCGGCGCGGTAGTCGTCGATATGGAGCTCTGCGGCGACGATCCGGCCGCTCTCTTCGTTATCACCGGTCAGCATGATCGGGCGGACGCCCAGTTTTTTGAGGCGGTCGATGGTTTCCCTGATTGCCGGCCGCAGCTCATCGTCAAAGCGGATGAGGGTGAGGGCGTTATTGATTAAAACAAAAGCAACAATGTGTCCCGTATCTTTCAGAGCCGCGAGACTTTTTTTTACTTCTGCGTCTTCGGCAACTTCGGTGACCAGCTGCAGGCTGCCTATGGTGACGTTCACCATTGTGTCCTTAAATTGGAGCGAACCCTGAACCCCTTTTCCCGGAATGACTTGGTGCGAAGAGAGTTCGTGGTGCCCTAGTTTATGCCTCAAGGCTGCAGCGCAAATGGCGCCGGCAATCGGGTGGTGAGCTCCTTTTTCCAGGCTGGCGGCAATTTCGAGCACTTCCATGTCGGAAAATTGGCCTGTGAAGTTTTCGACCGAACGGAGAAAGAGTTTTCCGGTGGTGAGAGTGCCTGTTTTATCAAAAGCGCAGACATTGCAACCGGCAAGGGCATCGAGTACAGTTCCTCCCTTGAGAAGAACCCCTTTGCGCGCGGCTGACGAGATGGCGCTCAGGTACGCCGTTGGCGTTGCGATGATAAGGGCGCAAGGGGAGGCGGCGATTAGAAATGCGAGTGAGCGGTAAATGGAACCTTCAATTCCGAGGTAGGAAATATGAGAGAAAAGGAGGGGAA
>MGLW01000020.1:0-18079 GCA_001794905.1 Chlamydiae bacterium RIFCSPHIGHO2_12_FULL_49_11 | reverse complement strand
CATCCCCTTTTTGTTTCGAGACAGGGAGGCTCTCTCCGGTCAAGTGCATCAGGTTGACGTAGGAACTTCCGTTTTCAACGATCCCGTCCAGCGGGATCACATCGCCTACTTTGACGAAGATCAGGGTGCCTTGGGATATTTCGCGCACCGATTTGGGAAAAATATGCCCTCCTTCTTCGATAATCCATGCGTTGGTCGGCGTTAATTTGTGAAGGGCGGAGAGTGCTCCTTTTGTTTTTTTGGTGACCAGATCTTCGAGCGATTCGGAAAGGGAAAAAAGGACAAGGAGGAGACCCCCTTCCAGCTGGCTGCCGATGGCGACCGAAAGGAGGGCAGCGAGAGTCATGAGGACGTCGATATTGATGTTCAACCGGATCGCGTCGCGAATCGATTCGATCAGCGCTTCGGTTCCGGCCAGAAAGTAGACGAAGACGAGAAAGAAAGAGGAGAGGTAAAAACTGTACGAGCTTGTAAAATAGGCGGCAATAAGAAACACGAGTGCGGAGAGGGAGCTTGCCAGTTTCGCATAGCGGCCCCAGCCTCGGGATGAATGTTTGATGAACGGATTGGTCGATTCTTCAAAGCCGGATGAAAAGAATTCCTCTAGAAGAACGGGGGATGTCATAACGCCTCGAATAGGAGAAAGTGGGCGAGGAAATAAATTCCCGCCGAGGAAAGAAAAGTGATCCCCAAGTTCCAGACGGCGTAAGTGAGAAAATTGATCCGTTCTACTTTCGCTACAATTCCGGATGCGATCAGGATGATGCCAAAGGCAGTGCAATATACCCCTAGACCGGGTTCAATGCGAACGGCGGCAAAAAAGGCAGCCATCGTGAGGGCGATCCCCACTAAAGCGCCGAGAGCCAGTTTCAGGGGATGCTCGTACGATTCGAGCGAGACACCGAGTTCCTCCTCTAGCATGATGCCGAGCAGTTTATTATCATCGGCCATCAAAACATCGATCACCTTCTCGAGCATTTCTCCGGTAAACCCTTTTGCCCGGTAGATTTCTTTCAGCTCGCTGCGTTCTTCGTCACGGTTAACGTGAATTTCGTGGCTTTCTTCGCTAATCAATCTGTTGATGCGCTGCAGCCGCGCCCAGCCCAAGATAGCGCTCCGTCCCGATCGCCATAGCATGTATCCGAGAAGTGTGATCAGGATGAAACCGGTGATTTTTTCGGGAGGAAAAGCGAGGAGTCGGCTCACAATCCAGATAAGGAGAGCGATTACAGAAGCTTCTTTGGCCGCGTCGGCGCCGGCGATCAGATGGTCGGGCACATTGATGCCGTGAGATTCGTGCGTCGCCCTTTTTCCTTTTTTCCGGGCGCTTTTCAAATGCTGGTAGACGCTTTGCTCTTTAAAATGGGACTCTGCTCTCTTCATGACGCTATTGTCAGCGATCTTTGCGTTAAAAAGCAAGGCCCAAGACATACCTATGGTATAGCCTTGAGCCTGCTTCTTCTCAGATGATAGTGGCGCCCCGGCAGTACACGTTAGGGTAGCGAAGTTGGAAAAGGAAACAATATAACGAGTGATAAAAGGCGGAGTGAGAGTAATACACGCCGTTTTTTGCATATTCAAAAACGCCTACATTTTGAGAAATGAAAGAAACGGGAACGAAAATGAAGGAAAGGGCGATGCGCGCGATGGTTTCTGCTAGGGAGAAAGCGGCAATAGAGAGATATAGGATCGGAAACACTACATAAATAATCGGCTTTATCACCTGCTTTACTCCCCGATCATCCGGATCGTGGTATAGACGCATGACGACCGTATTGCGATAATCATTAAATTTCAAATAGGCGGTTAAGGAAAACGACGGATAAACTCGTGATGAAACGTGCATTCGGGCTCCTTTTTACCTTTCACGGAGAATCGTATATTAACTTTGATTAAAAAGTCTATTAAATTATACCAAGCGAAAGAAATGGCTGGAGGCAAGCAGGGGGAGTGAAATTGCCTTCCGAATCTTGGAAGTTTTCGAGGAGGGCGACCATGAGCCGTGGGAGGGCAAGACCGGAGCCGTTGAGAGTGTGCACAGGCTCCACGATGTTTTCGCGCTTGTAGCGGATTTTGGAACGACGGGCCTGGAAGTCGGTGCAGTTGGAAATGGAAGATACTTCATAGTATCGGTCTTGGCCCGGGAGCCATACTTCGATATCGACCGTTTTACTCGAAGCGAACGACATGTCTCCGGTGACAAGGAGCATGTTACGGTAATGAAGGCCGAGAGTTTGCAGCACTTCTTCGGCGGAGGCGAGGATTTTCTCGAACGCGTCATTGGATTTATCGGGTGTGGTGATCGCAAACAGTTCGACTTTGTGAAATTGATGGATACGGATGAGTCCGCGCTCGTTCTTGCCGTGGCTGCCGGCTTCACGTCGGAAGCAGGGGGAAAAGGTGGTCATGAATTTGGGAAGCTCTTCGTTTCTGAAGATCGTATCTTGGTAGATTCCATTGAGAGACACTTCTGAGGTGGGAATGAGATAAAGGGGGTGCTCTTCATCCAGTTTATACACCTGCTCCTTGAATTTGGGCAGTTGTCCCGAGCCATACATCGTCTCTTCGCTGACGACGTAGGGGGTGGAGATTACTTCAAACCCGTTTTTCACGTGGATGTTTATCATGAGTTGAATCAGGGCCAGCTCGATGCGGGGATACATGTTTTTATAGACGGGCCAGCCGCTACCTGTGATGCGGGCACCCATTTCAAGGCTAAAAAGGTCATGTTTGGCACCCATTTCAAGGTGGTTTAGAAAGTGCGGTCCCTTTTCGGGCTTGTCTTTGTATGTTTTGATACAGACGTTGTCTTTGGGGTCGAACGAATAGGGGATGTCATCGAAGGGAAGGTTCGGGAGCTGGGCCAGGAGGGAAAGGTATTTTTTTTCGAAGGAATCAGTCCGGTGTTCGAGTTCGGAAATTTCCTGCTTGAGAGCCCCCATGCGCGCTTTAATTGGGCTTGGATCAAGTTTTTTTTGGACTGCTTCCCCGATTTCTTTGGCCGCACTGTTGGCTTCGGCTTTTTTCATGTCGTAGAGGGATTTTGTTTCCGCAAACTCTTTATAGGCGCTGATAAGCGGAGCAAGAGTAACGGAAGGGTCTTTTTTTCGAAGCTTCTCTTCGACTTCTTTGGGGTTTGCGATGATGTGCTTGATGTTGAGCATGGCCTCGGCATTGTAACGGTTCTCTGAATTTTCTTCTATTACTTTAAGTGAAACGATGATATAGTTGCGGTGCAATGGCACCAAAACAAAACTTTACGGCTAAAAATCCCCTCATTTTGCGCTATCATCGGCTTCTCGAAGCTTTTTCCAAATCTGATGACGAGCGGGATTTTTTTTTCAATAAAATCGAGGGTTTTTTGATTTTTATCAATCTCGATAAGGATATGGACGATGTCGACGCCGCCTACCAAGAGATTGCGAAAAATCCCGAAATTTTCGTAGAGATTCCCAAGCTCACTTTCTATGAAATGAAAAAATTGATGGAAGGGTTTGTCAACGAAAAAGTTTACGATATCGATACCAAAGAAAAGCTTCTCGATATCATCGGCTCGCGCGAAGCCAGGGACAATTTTTTGGAATTTATTTACGACCACCTCATGGAACTGGATAAATGGCAGCAATATTACCATGAAAAGTCACGGATACGTATCATCGAGTGGTTGCGAGAGAATAATATCAAGTTTGTTTTTGAGGAAGATGTTGTGGAACTTTCCCGCCCGATCGTGGAAAGGTTGAAAGAGCACCTCTTTGACGAAAAAGTGTCCAAGGAACTCATAGCGGCACGGGCGGTGCTGGAAGCAAAAGCCAAGACCTATTATTCGAGCGAGGCGCTCAATCCGAAACCGAAAAGAGGCCGTCCTCCCAAACAGCAGCAAAAAGTGGAGCTCGATCCGCAGCTGACCGATGATCTTTATACTTCTGTCCCGGCTCTACTTCGTCAATTCGTGTTTGCCCCCGAATATTCGACCTCAACCGTCACCTTCTCCGAAAAATTTGAAACGGCCGAGCAACTTCTCGCTTCTTTGAAAGGATCGAAAGTGAAAGTAGATACCAAGCTGGAAATTTTATCGCAGCGACTCGAGTCGCTCCGTTCTTTATCGTCCAAATTGAAAGGGGTTGACGGCGGACTCCTTCCTGCCGGAGAATCGCCGGAAAAGGCGGCGCACCAATTCACCTCCACAAAGGAGGAACCGAAAACAAGCAAACTCTCCTCTTTTTTCAAAGAGGTGCTGCCCAAGAAAAAATCGGAAAAACTTTCTTTGCAGGAAATGGTAAAAAATCGCAAAGCGGCCAAAGAAGTCTCTCCTATTTCTAAGAAAAAGAAAAAAACATGACACTTCTTACCGCGTCCCTTTCCAAAACATTTCTTTTGGAACTTGCCGAAAAATTGGTTTTATGTCGTGCTATTGATAAAAAAATGGCTATCCTGGCCAAACAAAACCTGGGCGGCAATTTCCACCTCGATACGGCAGGCCACGAGCTTGTCGGACTTCTCTTCGGTATGATGCTTGGGAAAGAAACCGACTGGGGCTTTCCTTACTATCGTGACAGGGCCTTTGCGATCGGCAAGGGTGTTTCGGTCACGGAGCTTTTCGAAGTATTTTTGGCGCGTGCCTCAAAGCACCATTCGGGCGGGCGTATGATGCCGGACCATTTTTCTCAGAGGGAGCTCAAACTCGCCGTCCGGTCCAGTCCCGTCGGCGCGCAGCTTCTCCAGGCCGTTGGCACGGCCCTTGCCGTGAAATGGAAAAAGACGGGCGAAGTAGTCTACGTTTCGATCGGCGAAGGAGGAACCTCGCAGGGAGATTATCACGAAGCGCTCAATTTTGCTGCTATTTATGCGCTCCCTGTCGTTTTTGTAGTGCAAGATAACGGTTATGCTATTTCGGTCACGAAAGCCGAGCAGACGGCCGGGGAGTCGGTCGAGGGTATTTCTTCGGGCTATGAAGGGCTAGAAGTATTTAGCGTGAACGGGAGCGACCTTGAAGGACTCCACACGGCCTATAGTGCTGCGATCCTGCGGGCGCGCTCTTTGCAAGGACCATCGGTTATTGTAGCTCAGATCAGGCGTCTCGGGGCGCACAGCTCGAGTGACGATCCGAACCGATATAAATCCCCGTCGGAAATTGAAAAAGACAAAAAAGCAGATCCGCTCCGTGTGATGAAGCAATACTTCGATGAGAAAGAATGGAACCGGATTATTGAGGAAGCGGACGAGAGGACAGAGGAAGCGGCGCAGAAAGCCAAAGAGTGCCCACAACCGCTTCCGGAAACGGCTGCGCAATATGTGTTTGCGCCTTCTCCTGTAGAAGTGTGTGCAGAGCCGGTCCTTGGCCCAGAGAGTGTGATGGTGGACGCGATCAATCATGCTCTCAAAGAAGAAATGAAAAGGGATACGAATGTGGTTGTTTTCGGACAGGATGTGGCGCGCAGCAAGGGGGGCGTTTTCGGTGCAACGAAAGAACTCACGTCCCTTTTCGGGGAAGAGAGGTGTTTCAACACCCCTCTTGCCGAGTCTACCATCGTAGGAATTGCGATTGGTCTTGCCATGGAAGGGACGTTCAATCCCGTTACTGAGATCCAGTTTGCCGATTACATGTGGACGGCGATGAACCAAATCGTGAACGAGCTTTCGTCGGCCTATTACCGCTCGAACGGTATGTATCCGATGCGGTGTGTCATTCGCATGCCGGTAGGCGGCTACATTCAGGGCGGCCCCTACCATTCCCAATCGGTCGAAGCATTTCTAGCGCACGTACCGGGACTGAAAATTGCTTATCCGTCGAACAGTTTTGATGCTAAAGCTCTTCTCAAAACGGCCGTTCGCGATCCGAACCCGGTTCTTTTTTTGGAACATAAAGGCATTTACCGGCGCCGCGGGCTTGCTGCACAACAAGAAGGGGATGAAGAAACCCTTCTTCCTTTCGGAAGAGCGAAGACGGTGCGCGAAGGGGAAGAATTGACTGTGGTCGCATGGGGTATGGCGGTGCACATGGTGTTTGAGGTTCTTCAGATGGACAATCTCGATGTGGAACTCATCGATCTTCGCACTATTTCTCCGTGGGATTCGGAAGCCGTGCTGCTATCGGTGAAAAAAACGGGCAAGCTACTCATTGTCCATGAAGCCCCTCTCACAGGGGGATTCGGCGCTGAAATCGCCGCCGTGGTGAGCGAAAAGGCATTTTCTTTCTTAGATGCACCGGTCCGCAGGGTGGGCGCCCTTGATGTTCCGGTCCCATACAGCAAGATCTTGGAGACGGCCGTTCTCCCGAGCCGCGAGACCATCAAGGAAGCAATCGAAGGACTCATGCGATTTTAGGTTATGTTGTGGTTTTAGATACGTTTTTTGAGGCGGCGGGGACGGAGGGAAAGTTCGCGGTACTTTCGGATGATGGTGGCGCGCACAGGGCTGTTTTTAGAGTGGCCGGTCACTTTTTTCGCAAGGTCGATTTCACGGTCCAGGAAGGAGAGATGAGCGGCGAGGCTCTCCTGCAATTTATCGAGGGCATGGGCCTCGATGGAAAGGCCCGGGTCGTCCCGGATTGTTTCCAAGGCGCAGCGGTTCTCGAGCAGTTGGCTCAGAGTGGTGTCGATATCGTCCAAAACGGCAGTATTTATTTTCATTTCTTCACCCATAAAACATGGTCGATTTATTTACAAGACTATTGTATCATAGGTGCCTATCTTTAGTGAGAGGCTCCTATGTGGTATTTATTGTATGCACTGCCGCTAATCGTGTTACTTCCGGCAGCGATTAAAATCATTCCTCAACAGGAGGCGTGGATTGTTGAGAGGTTCGGCAAATACCGGCGGACGCTCGAGGCGGGGATGCATTTTATCATCCCTTTTGCAGACAGGATCGCGTATCGGCATTCCCTAAAAGAGGTGGCCATCGATGTGCATGAACAAACGGCGATCACGAAAGATAATGTCAGTGTTAAAATCGACGGAATGCTCTATATTAAAATTTTTGATCCAAAGGGGGCCTCGTACGGTGTTTTCAACCTGCGGTACGCTCTGACCCAGCTTGCTCAAACGACGCTGCGCTCCGAGATCGGAAAAATCCACCTCGACCGTACTTTTGAGGAAAGAGAACACTTAAATGTGCAAGTGCTCCGCGTCCTAAACCAGGCGGCGCAAAGTTGGGGGATTGAGTGTTTGCGATACGAAGTCAAAGATATCACCATGCCCGAAGAAATACGGCGCGCAATGGAGCTTCAGATGACGGCCGAGCGGCAAAAACGGGCCCGTATTCTCGAGTCGGAAGGGAAAAGGCAATCGGACATCAACGAAGCCGAGGGACGTCGGCAAAGCCGCATCCTGGAATCGGAAGGGGAAAAGCAGCGCCGGTTCAACGAGGCGGAAGCCGAGTCGAAAAATTTGCAGCTTGTGGCCGCTGCCACGCGTGACGCTCTTCTTATGCTGGCGGAAGCGATGCAAAGTGAAGGAGGACAGGATGCAGTCAATTTCAAAGTTGCCGAGAGGTATCTGGAGGCATTTAAAGAACTCGCTAAAGAGTCGACAACGCTCCTCCTCCCGAGTGACATTTCCGATCCACGCTCCTTCATCGCTCAGATATCCACCATTTTGGGAAACAAAGTGAACGTACTCGGACAAAAATAGGAATTCACAAAAGGGCGCCCGATTGTTTTGTCCTCTCGCCTCCGGCTCTTCTGGAAATGCCGTGTTTATCCGGGGCTCGCACCATGCGCTCCTTTTCGATGTCGGTATTTCGTACAAAAGTCTTTTGAAAAAATGCCGCGAGGTGGAGATCGATCCGCACGAAATCAGCGGCGTATGTATCTCGCATGAGCATGCCGATCATGTCCGCGGGCTCGAGAGTTTTATAAAAAAACATCCCGTGCCGGTGTTTTGTAATCGCGAAACGGCGAAAGTGCTTCTCAAAATACTTCCCGAAAGGCCGAGTTTCCGTCTCTTTCAAACGGGAGAAAGGTTCTACTTTCACGAATTCGAAATTCTCCCTTTTCGCGTGCAGCACGATACGGTTGATCCGGTCATGTTCACGGTCAAAGTATTGGAGCGCAAAATCGGGATCTGCACCGATCTGGGACTTGTGTCGTCCACTGTCGAAATGCACCTGGAAAAATGTGATATTCTTTACATAGAAGCCAATCACGAAGAAGAAAGGGTGATGAGCTGCAGCCGGCCGGCAGCATACAAACAAAGGGTCCTTGGCCGCTACGGCCACCTTTCCAACACAGCGTCAGGCCAGCTCATTGCCACTTTGACCCACGCCTCGCTCGAAAAAATTATTCTGGCCCACCTGTCGGAGGAGTGCAACGATCCGCTGCTAGCAAAAGAGGTGGTGATTCGTGAACTGGAAAAGAACGGTGTCTTTTCACCCCGCATTCCAATCGAAGTCGCCTCACGCACCGAGGTCACACCCCCCACAAATCTGAGTATCATACCGACCGGTATTAAAGGTCTTTGATAACGCGGCGCGGCTTGCTTCCGTCGGGAGCGCTGATGATCCCTTTCTCTTCGAGCTCATCCATGAGAGATGCGGCGCGGGCGTAGCCGATCTTGAGCTTGCGCTGCAGAAATGTGGTCGAAGCAACCCGATATTGCGTGACAAGCTCGTACGCCTGGGCGTAGAGTTCGTCTTTTGGGACGGTATCTCCGGCTATTTCTTCCTCCGTCGTTTCGTCAAAAGAAGGCATGAGATAATTTGTAGGGACCCTTTCTTTGATGAATTGGGTGATCTTTTGAATATCTTCGTCGCGTATGAAGACTCCTTGAGCGCGGATCAGTTGTGAGGAGGCGGGAGGAAGAAATAACATATCGCCGTTGCCGAGCAGCGTTTCGGCCCCGTTTTCGTCGAGGATGATTTGCGAGTTGACGCGCGAGGATACTTTGAACGCGATTCGTGTCGGGAAGTTGGCTTTGATCAGTCCGGTGATGACTTCTCGCGAAGGGCGCTGTGTTGCGAGAATGAGGTGGATACCTACGGCGCGTGCCATTTGTGCGATGCGGGCAATCGGGGTTTCCAGATCGGAACTGGATGTCATCATGAGATCGGCAAACTCGTCGATGATGCCGACAAGGTAGTACATTTTTTCGGGAATGGTAATATCGAGGCTTTCTTCGACTTCACGGTTCACGGTGCGTTTGTTGAACGCATTGATGTTGCGCAGGCCGAGCTGTTTCAATATTTCGTAGCGGAAGGTCATTTCTTTGACCATCCACTGCAGGGCGGCATAGGCGCCGCGGGATTCGGTGATGACGGGCGCAATGAGGTGGGGCAGGCCGGAGAAGGGGGTAAGCTCCACTTTTTTCGGGTCGACGAGGAGGAGTTTTACCTCTTCGGGAGGGCAGTTCATGAGGATCGACATGATCATTGTGTTGATGCATACCGATTTACCCGAGCCGGTGGCGCCTGCAATGAGGCAGTGCGGCATTTTGGTAAGGTCGGAAAAAACCTCGTCGCCGCTGACCGTTTTGCCGAGGAGAAGGGGGATGTGGAATTTGTGTTGCCCGTTATGGTAGCGGATCAGCATCTCTTTAAAGCCGACCTCTTCGGAGAGCACTGACGGAATTTCGACGCCGACGGCCGCTTTTCCGGGGATGGGAGCAATGATCCGGATTGACTTGGCCTGCATATTGAGAGCGATATCATTTTCGAGTGCTTTGATTTTTTGTACTTTCACGCCGATGGCGGGATGTACTTCAAACGAAGTGATGGTGGGGCCGCACTGGATGTCTCCCACTTTTGCCTCGATGCCGAAGCTGGCAAGAGTTTCTTCTAGAATGCGCGACTTATGTGTCAGATCGCTTTTCAATTTGGATTGATCGACTTTTTTGGCATCCGATACGAGCGATAACGGGGGCATGACGTAGTTTGTATGTTTTGAAAGAGCGCTATGTTCTTTTTCAGCCGCTTTTTTATCGGCGGTACGGATTTCCCGGGCTTTAGCAAAGGTAATTTTCGTTTCGGAGGAGAGCCCTTCTTCAAAGGGAACCTCATGCACTCGCTTGAGTACCAATTCCTTCCCGGCAGGGTAGTACGTTTCAGAGGCCGTCATGGAGGCAGGGGCATTTTCCAGAATCGGTTTTTGTTCTTCCCTTCTTTTCTTCATGAGGCGCACCCGACCTATCACCCACGTGAAGCTGTAGTAGATGCTTTTGAAGAGTGAGCTCAGCCGCAAGTCGAAGAGCAGAAGAGTTGTAACGAGGAGAATCATGGAACTGGTGACCACAAGACCCGTATTGCTAAAGAGGGATTGGAGATTGGCCGGTACGGCATCTTTGTATAAGAAGTAGGTGGGGACGCCTCCGTAATTGGCCCTTTCGTATTCGTAGGGGTATGATCCTTCGACTTTTAGCGATTGAACGTATGTTTTTGTCCGGAGTGAGGTGACGGCGCTCATTCCCGTTTCTCCCGCTACGTTGAGGAGAACAGATCCCGATACGAAAAAGAGAAAGAGATATAGGAGTTTGAAGTTATGGTCTTCGATTTCTTTGTATTTGAGAAGAAGAATGCCGAAAAAGGCGAGAAAAAAGGAAAGGGTGTAGCTCATGAGGCCGAGAGAAAACAAAAGTCCGAAAGCGGACCAGTAGCCCACATATCCAAGCCAGTTCTCCGAAGGAAAACCTGACTCAAAAGAAATCAGAGAGAGAGAAATGAGCACGGAAACACAAATGTAAAACAACCCTCGTGCTTCGGGATGGCGCTTTTTTGACGATGCTTCTTCTTTATCCGGCTTGCCCACATGTTCATCTTACCGCAAACATTCCGCCAAATCAAAACAAAAAATTTACTAGGGCGTGTCATCGCTTCCCTCAGAGGGTGAAGTCGGTGCCGAGGTAGGCAGTGCGGACTTCCTTACTGGCAAGAGTTTCCATGCGACTTCCGATGAAAAGAACCATTCCGTGATTGAGAATGATGCTCTTATCGACCAGGGAAAGGATTTCGCGGGCATTGTGGTCAGTGATGACGATGGCGATTCCGCGCTCTTTAAGTTTGAAGAGAAGAGTCTTTAATTCACTGATGGTGATCGGGTCAATGTTGGCAAACGGTTCGTCGAGAAGAAGAACGGAAGGATTTGTGAGAAGCGAACGGGCAATTTCCACGCGCCTTTTTTCGCCGCCCGACAAGGTATGGGCTTTTTGACCCTGAAAAGCGGTCAGGTTCATCTCTTCCAGCATTTCGTTCACGAGCAGAAACCCTTTCTCCTTAGGGAGTTTTTGCGCATCGAGGGCACATTGGAGGTTCTCGCGGACGGTGAGCATGCGAAATACGGTCGGTTCTTGTGCAAGATAGCCCATACCGCGAAGGGCTCTCTCATAAATGGGGGTGCGGGTGATGTTTTCTCCTCGAAAAAAGATTTCTCCCGCGGTCGGAGCTTGCAGTCCAATCAGCATGGAAAAAACGGTCGTTTTTCCGGCTCCGTTATGTCCGAGAAGGCCGACGATTTCTCCGGGTAAAATGGAAAAAGAGACATCACGGGCGACAAGCCGTTTTCCAAAACGCTTGCACAAACCTTTTGTTTCTAAAATAGGTTTCTGAAACATTCGGAGATGTCCTTTTCTTGCAAGACCGCTTCATCGATGTCGATTTCTAGTGTGTCTCCCACCCGGATATCCAGATCGGATCCGGAGGTATCCAGGCTAAGGTCGCCCGCTTTCATGGCAATTTCCCGGTTTTTTGACACAATGGTAAAAGGGGTGTAGGCATTTCTTTGCCGGAAGTGAAATTGCTTTGTCTTGGGTATGAAGGTGATTGAGTCAAATATGGCTTCCGATCCGTTACGTTGCAATTTGGCCTCGTTTTCGAAGACAAAAGTAGGTCCGTCGTAAATGGAAAATTTGCGGGCGGAGAAATCAAAATCGTCGACATGTGCCGCAAAAAGTTTGACGGGCACGCTCGTGATTTTTCCCGTTTCTACATCGATCCATAAACTGCCCAGAGCATTGTAGGCAAGATTGTTCGTATTGTAGGAAAAAAGACCGTCCCCCACACCACGTTTTGTATCTAGTTGAAAACGGATAGTCCCCTCAAAACAGGCGGTTTCACCCTCGATGGTAAAGAGGGCTCCGTTTGCTTCCAGTTCTTTTGTTTCGAGCTCAATGTCGGCCTTGTCCATTTCCACTTCGATATTGCTTCGAAGAAAAAAATTCACGCGGTGAAAAGCGGCTCTGGTAAAATCGGCCTGCACGTCAATTTGCTTTGAGGTCAATGCAAAGTCGCCCGAGGTGATAAGAAATATGTCTTGTGATGTGAAAATCCAAGAGGGAGTGTTTGCGGCACTGTAACTTACGGCGCCCCTATCGGCCGCAAGCTCCAGGTTTTGAAATTTGCCATGCACGTTGGTGGCATTTTCAAAGCGAAAAGAATAGGGATCTTCAGGGCTCTCATAGACGATGGTGCATTCTTCGATCGAAAGGGAAGATTCTTCATCCTGCAGGAAAGAGAGGGTGCATTTTTTTGCTTCGAGAAGATGGCGCGCAGCGTCGAGGTGCAGCTCGGCGGCCGAGATGCGCCAGACGTTTCCCAAAGTGATTTGCACGGGAGAAGTGATAGTGAGGCTGTCGATGTCTTTCTTCGTGTGATGGAGGATGGCCTCTTCGGTGTTCATCACAAGGGCGCCGTCGTCGACATGGACATGGCCTGTCAAAAACAGATTGTCATTCTCCATTTTGAACGTGTCGGCGGAAAAATGCAGTGCATGCAGAGTTGCAGACAAGGCAAGAAGACAGCTAACGGTTTTCAAGAGATCCCTCCACATTGGTTCCGGTTATTTCCCAGTTTGAACGATCTAGATTTAGAATGAAACGATCAAGTTTGAAATTTGCTGCATGATCGGTTGTGATGAGGGGTTCATAGCAATCGATACGGGGGCCGCGCGAATCGATGGTGAGTTTTTGGGAGACGATTTCGGCATGGCGGCCCTCGCGGTCCAGTTCAATGATGCCGCCGGCGGCCGTACGTTCCAGGTGCGTACGAAAAATTGATTCGGTCACGTCGCGAAGACGGCAAACCATGGTTTCTTGTGTGCCCGGTCTATTCACAGTGAGTGTGAGCTCTTCATACCGAATTTGAGGCAAAGAGAGGCCGCCGCTCCCTTGTCTAACACGCTCGAGTCGGGGCCTCAGTTTCATGAAAGCAGGATTCATACCGATTCCGAAGGCGGCAAGAAGGGCAAGGAGGACAAAACCTCCGTTTATGATACGAGAAGAGGTTCGGTACGGGGAAGCTGGCATACGGCCTCATGAAGTTGTGAAAAAAGGGAGAGGAATTCTTCCACCCGTTCCAGGGGAATTTGGGTGTCGGCATCGCTGAGGGCATGCTTCGGATCGGGGTGGATTTCCATGAACAAGTAATCGATGCCGGCGGCAATCGCAGCTTTGGCCAGAGTGGGAATGGCCCATCGCTCGCCCGAAGAGGTGCCGCCTGCTGCGGCCGGCAGTTGGACCGAATGTGTGGCATCGAATCCGATGCTTGCTCCCGTACGGCGAAGGATCGGAAACGAACGCATGTCTACAACAAGTCTGTTGTATCCAAAACAGGTGCCCCGTTCGGTCAGAATGATTTCGGCATCGCTCACGGAGCGGATTTTTTCCACCGTATGGGCCATGTCTTCTGGAGCGACAAACTGTCCTTTTTTCACGTGCACGGGAAGACCTGTAGTTGCAGCGGCCAGGATGAGGTCGGTTTGACGGCAGAGAAAAGCGGGGATCTGGATCAGGTCAACTACTTCAGCAACCATATCGGCTTGATCGGGAAGATGGATGTCGGTCGTGACTGCAAATCCGAATTCTGCCTTTACCCGCTTGAAAAGTTCTAACCCTTGCCGGATCGAGATTCCGCGTTTGGAACCGAGGGAAGTGCGATTGGCTTTGTCGAAGCTCGATTTGAAGATGAACGGGAAACGGCTTGAAAGGGGAGCGAGCGTTTTGCATACTTCCATTACAAGATCGGCCGATTCCATCATGCACGGCCCTAAAATGAATTTTAACGGTTTCATCATGGACAATTGTATGTCCGAGAGTGATTATTGCAAATGGAAAAGAGGGCCTCTACGATCCCGTCGACAAAAGCATCTCGAGAGTGGGCCTCGTGTTTGAGGGTGACCGTTTCGTTTCCCAGGTGAAGCGTGATGGTGTGCTCGGCGGTAAAATGGGGAGTGCGGAAAACAACAACTTCCGCATGAGGAAAGGCTCGATGCAGTTCGAGCAAGGTTCCCGAAGGAGTGTCGATTTTGGTGTCGGCATGAGATTCGGAGAGGACTACTTTCCGGACCGGAAGGCGGGCAAGGGAGGGAAGGAGAGTGCGGAAATAGGTGATTCCCTGTGAAAAATTGGCCGATCGGACAAGAGGGATTAGGTGGCCTGCCTGTTCGAGTTTATGGGTCTCCTCCGGAGAAAAACCGGTGGACGCGATGACCAGAGGTTTCTTGAAGGTACAAAAAAGGTCAAGGTACTCGAAAATTCCCCCTTTTTTGGACACGTCGATCCCCGCATCGATGTTTGCGATCAGGGCGGAAACTGTTTTAACGCGGTCGGGAGTATGAGTGATCGGGATTACCTCGCAGATTTCGGGCCTTTTTTCTAAAGCTGCCCGGAGTCTTGATCCGAGTTTTCCTTCTGCACCGATGATCATCACACGCATTTTTTTTGCTTCTTTTACACGATTATGGTAGCATAACGCAAGACTAGCGGTCAAATGGATTGGTAGCTCAGCGGATAGAGCACCCGCCTTCTAAGCGGGCGGTCGTAGGTTCGATTCCTACCCAATCCGCAATTTTGAGAAAGGGATGAAGCACGAATCTTTCATTGAGTTTTCCGGGGAGTGGATTTCGGACGTACAATTTCGCCCCGTCCGCTTTTCCTCGGCTACATTAAAGAAGCTAGAAAAGGTCTCTCCCAAGCTTTCGATTCAGGAAAAGCACGAACATATAAACGGTATCCTGCTTGAGGCGATCTCTGAAAGTGAGAAGCCATGTTTTCTGATGCCGCACGTCGTCCATTTTATTGCTCGGGTGCGCGATTTTATTTTACCCACCTACCACTTGTCCAGTTTCGAGTTTTGGCTCTCCTCCCAAACCGGAATTGACGAAGCAACGGAAAAAGAAGTGCGTGGCAAGATCGTCGGAAAATTTGTGCCTGATAGTACCTACGAGCTGTTTTTTCCGATCAAGAAGGAAGAAGAAAAAAGTGCGGCCCACTTTGCCGTAGCCCACCTATCGCCCGACATTGATACCACCGTTGCTTCCTGGATTGGATTTCTCGATTCGTTTGGGTCAAGAGTGGGGAAAAACCGGAACCACTGGGTCGTTCCGGGGGGACCGCCCAAGACTGTTGAAACGGGACTTGCGTTTTACGATCCCCTTTCCGAACATGTTTTTGCTACCCTGGCAACCACTTCGAAAAGCTATTTTCTCACTTCCCTCGACCTTGTTTCGACACAGGTTGTCAAAAAAGGGCTGAATGAGCCCTCATATGGCATCCATCACGGAGAAGAGAGTGAAGCGGTCATTGTTGTCGATAAGGGAGGAAGGTTTATTTCCGACTGGAAACTGCGGGACGTGGACGTGGTGCGTACGATCATCAACCGGTTCTTTGCTATTTTTTCCGAATTTGAAAACGCTTTCCACCGCGATTTCATGATTCTTTTTTCCGAGGAGAAGGTGGAACGAAAAGACTTGCACGAGTTCATCGACCAAAAACTCAATATGACTTTTGCCGGAAGCAACCTTTTCCGTGAGCTTAGCCCTCGCCAGCAAGAGGAGATGAACGAGTTTATCCAAGAGGTTCTTGCGGCTCCGAAAGGGACCCGCTCAACCCTTTCCGAATTTTTTGAAGTCGATCCCGGTCATTCGTCGTTTGATCGCGTGCTTGAGGCGGTGCGGGCCCTGCGGAGCGCCGATCATCTTTTCCGCAGCGGCACGCTGGTTTCCGACCGCACCACCATTTTTAAGGCCCTCTCGAGTGTGATTTTTTTACAAACCGAAGCTTTCCGCAAGTTTCGCGCCTACATTGATTCGCTTGACATCGCAATCCGGATCAAAAAACGGGTGCTCCGGAGCGAGCCGGTTTTTGTGAGTCACCTTGCCGATTTTGATGAAATCCATTCCAAAATGGGAGAAAGCCAGTTTGTGACCGTGGTGTACAAAGAACAAGAACATCTCTACCCTCTCGGCGTGATTTTCCGGTCCCACCTCAAGCAAAAACCGCTTGCCGCCGTCAGCTTGCGTGATTTCTCAAATTTTACCGAGACAAATATTCCTCCCTATGCCGAGGTGATCAGCGTGATCGACCACCACAAGACCGAAATCAAGACGGAGGCTCCCGCGATGATTCATGTGCAGGATGTGCAGTCGGTCAATGTTCTCGTGGCACAGCTTCTGTTCCCTTTCAACGATAAAATCCAGAAGCACCATATGGTCCTGGAACACATCGATCATGAATTAGCTACAGCTGCCGAAACGTATGAGGTGCCGACTTACCTCCGTATCATGGAAAGGCTTGTGATCCGCAAGCAGGCATATTACACCGATGAGCGCTATTTTATCTCGCCCGAGCGTGAATTTCTCGAATATTATCAAATCCTGATTGCGATTTTAGACGATACCGATCTTCTGACCAAGGTCACCTCGCGCGATGTAGAATGTGTTCGCGAGCTCATCAACCGTATGAAAAGCCTTCTTCTCTCCAAAGAAGTCGAAGTGGTCCACTTCGATGATGTAGAGCAGAATGAGGATTTTGCAAAAGAAGCGGCAAAAAAGCTTCTTTGCACCTACGATTTGTATTCGTTGTACAAGCACATTCAGGAAAAAAAGGAAGAAGTGCTCCACGAGCTCATCGAAAATACTCTGCGCGGGAACGATGTCGATACTTTCTTTCAGGATACGAAAATTTTGGGGGGAGGATATGCGGCCGTTGCCCAGTTTAAACATTTTCCGGGCAATGTCCCGAAGCTGATTGAACAGCAACAAAAGCTGCACTCCATATGGATCGAACGGTGCAAACAGGAACACAAGATCGATCCCGAAATCCGCCTCTTCCTCTTCATGCGTAGCTCTTTGCCTTCAGCAGAAGAACTATATCAGAACTCTCATACAAGTCTGAATTATCGGGACGAACTTTGGATCTGGATTCCCGAAGGCGATGCCCTTGCTCTGAATGAAATGAAAGGGTTCATCCGTTCTCTCGACAGGTCGCCCAAGGTGGCCGGACAAAAGATCACGGTAGCGCTTTCAGAAGAGGCAGTAGAAATGATGGAAAAAGCTTTCCACGACTCTTTTGCAAAGCGGATCGTGTATATGAAAGAGCCCCTGAATCCGACAATGGCGATCATTCACGTGAAGCCTGGATCTCTCAATTCACGCAAAACGGATATAGCGACAAATTTATAATATGTACGTCGGAGGGAGTTATATCCCTCCGAACACTTTGCACGCGATTATTGTTCTTGTTGTACGCGTTTCGACACTTCGCCTTCCTCGAGGATTTCGAGATTGACACGAAGACCGTTACGACTTGCTACCGACATGAGTAATGTGCGGATAGCATTGATTGTCTTCCCACGTTTACCGATGATTTTACCGATGTCCTCTTTTTTGACTTTCAGTTCAATGATTAGGGTTTGAGTTCCGCCGATTTCATTGATTTCAACATCGTCCGGATTGTCAACCAGATTTTTTACAATGTAAGCTACAAAATCTTTCATAGTTCGTTCCTTGGGTTTACGGTGGACCTATTGTACACATCAAACTGTTTTTTACCTAAGATTTTCTCTTTTTAGAACGGCAGCGAAATCGGCCGGGATTGGGGCGGAGAGCTCCAGCGGCATTTGTGTAATGGGGTGGATAAGGTTGAGGCGGGTAGCGTGAAGCATGTGGCGTGGCGGCACCTTCATTTTAGAATAAAGTTTATCTCCGTAAACGGGTGCTTTGAGGTGGGAGAGCTGAACCCTGATCTGGTGCGTCCGGCCGGTGGCGGGCTCAATTTGCACCAGGGAAACGGAGCCTGTTTTACAGAGCACGATGAAGGTGGAAATGGCCTCTTTTCCTTCGCTGGTACTGACCGTGTAACGGGTGCGGCATTTCGGATCT
>MGLW01000019.1:31219-33310 GCA_001794905.1 Chlamydiae bacterium RIFCSPHIGHO2_12_FULL_49_11 | reverse complement strand
CGTCCCTGGAGCTGGCCTGAGATGATGTCAGTGTCGAGCTCGTTCATCTGGCATCCGTAGGTACGGATATAGAAAGTCTTCGGTTCCTGCATGCCTTCGAGAGTATAAAGGAAAGTTAATCTTAATGACAAGATATTTCCCGAGAGTACAATTTTAAATTTAATCGACAATAAACTATTTTTGGAACGGTTTTCGCTTGGCAAATAAGAAAACATTTGGCATACTCTGCCGTGAATTTTAGATTTGTGGAAGAAGAAAATGAAACGAAGCCAAGCTTATAAGAAACCAACAAAACATTATACGGAGACCGACGTGAAGAAGACTTGGTATGTCTTTGATGCCGAAGGGAAGACTCTTGGCCGGCTTGCGTCCGAGCTCGCAAAGGTGCTCCGTGGCAAACATCGTCCCGAGTTTACTCCGGGCCAGGATACGGGGGACGGGGTGATCGTTCTCAACGCCGACAAAATCAGAGTGACCGGAAATAAGGAAGCGACAAAAATGTACTACCGGCATAGCTGGTATATCGGCGGACTCCGGGAGATTCCCTATCGAAGGATGCTGGGAACCCATCCGGAGCGCGTGCTCATGCTCGCCGTCAAGGGAATGGTTCCCAAAAATCATTTGGGACGCAAGATGCTGACCCGGCTTCGGATTTTCAAAGGTAATCAGCACAATATGCAGGCGCAGCAGCCTGTTCAGGTAGCAATTTAAGGATAGGTTAAGAGATGTTAAAGAAAAAATTGGATGAATCGATTCGCGGAACAGGACGGAGAAAAACGGCTGTTGCCAGAGTGAAAATGAGTGCCGGAACGGGGCAATGTCAGGTAAACGGAAAGAAATTGGCAGACTATTTTCCGGTTGCCCTTCTTCAGGCGCAAGTCAAAGCTCCTCTTCAATTGTGCGGTCTTGAAGACCGTGACCTTCTCATCAACGTTTCGGGCGGCGGTCTTGAGGGGCAAGCGATTGCAGTGCGCCTTGGGCTTTCGAGAGCTCTCGTCAAAGAAAATGGAGAGCGACGTAAACTTCTGAAAGACGAAGGATTTCTCACGCGCGATCCGAGAAAGAAAGAGCGGAAAAAGTACGGGAAGAAAAAGGCTCGCAAATCGTTCCAATTCTCAAAACGCTAACTGTATTTTCAGATTTTCTCTGTTGTATTAACATAATCCCCTTCGCAAGGAAGGGGATTATTTTTTTGCGTTTGGCACGTTAAATGGGGTATTTTGTTTCGAGGTAGGAAAGGTAAGGCTCAATGGAAAAGGGGGCTCCCGTGGCTTTTTCAATGAGCTCGTGCGGCGAATACTCACGCCCGTGAACGTGGATCTTCTCTTTCAGGTACGAGGCGATCGTTTGGAATTCTCCCCGTTCGACTTCCAAGACAAAGTGGGGAGAGGTTTTTTGGAGGTCCCGGAGGAGAGTGCCGGCGTAAAGATTGCCGAGGGTGTAGGAGGGGAAGTATCCGAAGGCTCCCATGCTCCAGTGGATGTCTTGCAAACAGCCGTTTTTGTCGCTATCGGGACGGATGCCGAAAAGCTCTTCCATCTTGTCATTCCACAGGCGCGGCACATCTTGCACCCGGAGGGACCCTTCGATCAGCCCTTTTTCGATTTCAAAACGGAGGATGATATGAAGATTGTAGGTCACCTCGTCGGAAAAGATGCGGATGAGAGAAGGCTCAACGTGATTGACCGTTTTATACAGGGCATCGAAAGAGACACGGGAGGAAAAATCGGGGAAGAACCGGTCGAGGTTGTTGTAGGTGTAGAGTAAAAAAGGCTTGCTATGGCCGATGAGGGTTTCCCAAAAGCGGGACTGGCTTTCATGGATGCCATGACTGCAAGCCTGACCCAGGGGAGTGCCGAAGAAGGCGGCGGGGAGATTGGACTCGTAGAGGCCGTGCCCCCCTTCATGAATAGCGGCAAAGAGGGCGGGGAGAAAGTTTTCCACGTTGAAATGGGTCGTCAAACGGATATCAGTGGGGTGAAGGCCAAGACAAAAGGGGTGCGCCGATTCGGAAAGATTGGAGTTCTGCGGGTGAAGGCCCATTTTGGAGAGGATTTCAAGGCAGAGTTTTTTTTGGAGATGTTTTGGATA
>MGLW01000019.1:29800-31206 GCA_001794905.1 Chlamydiae bacterium RIFCSPHIGHO2_12_FULL_49_11 | reverse complement strand
GAGAGGTGCGTGAGGCGCGTTTTGAGCGCGGCAAACAGAGGTTCGACGGTGGCGACAGTCATACCGGGTTCAAAGAGGTCGAGAAGGGCGTCGTAAGGGTGGGCTGAGAACCCGAAAAAATCGGCTTTCTTCCTGCATAGGGTGACAAGCTTTTTTAAATGGGGGGCAAAGAGGGCAAAGTCGTTTTTTTCTTTGGCCTCTCGCCATGTGTGCATCGCTTTACTCACGGTAGAAGAAAATGTGCGGACAAAAGAGCGGGGAAGTTTCGTTTCTCGCTTGTAGTCGTGCTCCATCTCCCGTACCAAAGCCTTTTCCCGCAGAGTGAGGTTTTCTTTTTTGAGGGCGGAAAGGAGAGAAGGGATTTTCCGGGAAGTAGCCCGTTTATGGGATTCTCCCTGCAAATACCGGAGGTTTCGACTCCGAAATTCAATGCCGCTTGAAGGCATGTAGGTTTCAAGATCCCATTCGAGAAATTGGCTTAGCGAGTCATACATTCCTTTTTCTTCATAGAAGAGGAGAAGTTTTTTCAAGAGGTGGTCTTTTGCGGGAGACATAGTGATCCGTGGATTTTTTTAAAAAAGGGAAGTTTGAATAGGAACCACTGGTGAAAAAGGATGATCGGGAGCGAGCCGAAGAAAATATCGGTGAACCAGTGGGCGCCACAAATCAGGCGCGGCAGAATGAAAGGAATCGATACAAAGCAGGCTATCCGGCCTTGTTTTTTATTGAGGAGGGCAAAAGCAGTGAAAATGAACATCAGAACGGTGCATCCATGATCGGCCGGGAACGACTGGAAGGCGACCTGTTTGATTTTAATCCAGTGAATGTAATCGGTGAGGCGCACCATTTCGTCTTGAAAAATCCAGCCGGGAGAGGCCCGCGCTGCATGTAGCACTTTGGGAATCAGGAGGCGGTTGAGCCACCAAATCGAAAAGCCATACCACGTCACAGCCGTCACAAAAAGGAAGAGCGGCTCTGATTCTTTCCTGTTTTTGATGAGAAAAGGGATGAAAAAAGTGAGGATGACAATGTCAAACATCCAATCGGTTATGTTGTGATTGAGGACGGCAACGACCGGGCGCAGGACGGGGATGGTCAAAACCGAATTGAGCGCAAAGAAAACGGTTTCATCGAAGGCAGTCCACAAAACGGAAAAAGGAGGGATGAACCAGCTTGCAACACATAAGAGATAGAGGATTAAAACTACCTTACTCATACACTCCTTTTCGGGCAGTAAAGAGCCAAAGAATACCAAAGGTAAAAATAAAGAAAAACCCTAAAAAGTAGGAAGTTGATGTGACCAGATGCGAACCGATAAATTCGGATCCGACTTTGGCAAATGTATGGGCGGTAAAAAAAAGGAGCATTTCTGCTGTCAGGAAAGATGCAATTCGTTGGGATAGCCT
>MGLW01000019.1:29321-29782 GCA_001794905.1 Chlamydiae bacterium RIFCSPHIGHO2_12_FULL_49_11 | reverse complement strand
AAAGGTAAACAGAAGAAAAAGGTACGGGAGAAAAATATAGGCGATTTTAATTCCGATCGCTTCCTGCACATTCAGGATCATGGGTTCTGCCTCTGTTCCGGCCACCCTGATCAGCCGTGAAAGCGCGATGTTTTTTCCGTTGATGTAGGAGCTTTTTTGGGAACGGATTTCGGTATTTTTTTTTGTTTCAAAATCCCAGACGGGAGTGCCGGCCGGGGTGAGGAGGAGAGAGCGATTCTCTTTGCTGACGATCATAAGACCTTCATCGGTCACGAAAGTGGAAATAGCCGCTCTTTGCGATGTTTTTACCTGCGATTCGACGCGCTTTGTATTTTTTCCCCAACTGTTGGAAAGAGGAATCAGAAATTCGACGGTGGCGAAGAGAAAACTGGAGACGCTGAAAGAAAAAAGGAAGAAGGGAGCGAAAATGACTCGAGGGTGAAATCCCAGGCAGAAGAGGG